>DDEO01000222.1 GCA_002336725.1 Bacteroidetes bacterium UBA1952
TGAAAAGCGGTAACCCGCAATCTCGGTTATCTGTGTTGTGGAGATGGAGGCTCAAGGCTTGTGCTGAACTTGATTCAGTGCCGCCATGACGGATTACGTACGCTGCAAAACAAAACCCCGGTCGGTATTACCCCAGCATCGGATGCCGGTGAAATGTCTTTTCGCGGTCAAACAGATAGCGATAGGTAGTCAGGATGCGGCTGCGGTGGGTGCCGAGGCTCTCGGCGATGTTGATCATTTTAGGATTAAAATCGCCGATCCATTGCATTTCATACTCCTGATACTGCGCCTTCTTCTGAATCACCTGCGCCGCCTCTACAATCATATACGCATCTACGCCTTTGCCCTGAAACGCCGGCACCACGCCAAACACCAGGCCCACAAAGCGCGAATTACGCGAAAACGTCTTGTGATAGAGAAATTGCAGCTTTTGCAGCAAGCCGAATTTGCCCCCCAGTTTGCCAAACCATTGGTTCAGATCAGGCAGATTCACCCACATGGCAATCGGCTCGTCTTTGTAATACACAAACCATATAATGTCTTCATCCATCACCGGCTTCATGCTCTGAAACATCTTCCGAACAGTGCGCTCTTCTATAGTTTTGCCACCGCCGTGGCCCGCCCATGCCGCGTTATAGACTTTGGTGAAATCCGCTGCATAGGCATCAATCTTTGATTTTTCTACCCGCCGGGCGCTGTAGTTGGGGTCTTTTGAAAGTTGCTCGTGGCGCTCATAGAATTTCTCCTGCAAACGCTTTGCCGGATCGAGCGCAAAGCAAATCTGATGAAAATAAGGCTGAAATCCATACCCCTCCATCAGCGCCTGATAATAGGGCGGGTTATAATTCATGCAGTAGAGCGGCGGCTGAAAGCCTTCTACCTGTAGCCCCCACCAGCGGTCGCGCTCGCCAAAATTGATGGGGCCATCCATCGCCTCCATGCCGCGTGCTGCCAGCCAGTCGCGCGCCGCATCAAACAGTAGGCGGGCCGCTTCGGGGTCGTTGGGACACTCCCAGAAACCCAGTCCGCCGGTGGGCTGTTCGGCCTTGTATTTTTTGTTTATAAAAGCCGCAATGCGGCCCACTGCTTTTCCGGAATCGTCGAGCAAAATCCAGCGGATGACCTCGCCACCGCCCCGGAAAGCCTTGTTTTTTTCGGTATCAAAAACCTCCCGCACATCTTTGTCGAGCGGCTGTATCCAGTTGACATCGTTGGCATAAATCACCCTGGGGACATCCAGAAACAGGCGCTCATCGGCGGCAGTGGTTACTTCTTTCAGTTGCATAGAGAGAGGAAGGAGATGCGCCCGTGCTTGCAGGCAATGCTTTTATTAAAATAACGAAAAAATGGGGTGCTGCGGCATTCCATTTCCGGAAAAAGGAACCTCACTCCGGCGGTTCGGTGTATCCAGCATTCGCGGTTAAAAAGGATCCGGATCGAAAGTAAAATAAAAGGGTACGCGAAAGCACCCGCCGACGACACCGAGGCCGCCAACGACATTGCTCTCGATGCGCACCGGCTGCGCCAGATAGCCGGTGGACGTGGCAGGGGTAAATGTCTCGTAGGCACGCAAATAGCCGAAGTATTCCGGCGTGAGCGATTTAACGGTGAACAGAATCCGGCCCATGTCATTGGGGAAAGAACCTCGCAGGCGGTCGGCAGGCACATAAATCTGCAAATCATGTCGTCCACCGGCAAAGCCATTGTCGGTGAGCAGGATACGCTGCGATACCGTGTAGGGCGTTGCCACCTTAAGATTTTCAGTGAGTGCGTCGTTGGTATAAATGGGCAACCGCTCATAAACATCCGCATGGCTGGTGTCTATCCGGCGGATGGGGTGCTGACCGGCAGCCCGCAACGAGTCGTAAAGCGGCTTGTCGCGGATAAGGTCGAAGGTGTCATTGTCATAAATAAAATGGCCTGCAAGGCTGAACCGCTGACGCAGTGCTTCCACGCTGTAGAAATTGTTCTCCCCGCCCAGATCATAAATCCGAAACAGAACCCGCAGGGCAGCGCCCCCGGCGTAAGGCACCGTTGTGGTGTCTATGATAGCGGCTACAAAGGGATGTGGAATCTGAACGGTAGCGGCAACAAAGGGATATCTGCCCCCGGCAACCTGAATGCTGTAACGGCTTCCGGAAAAAATGTGCAGCGGAGCAGAAATCAAAAGCGTTTGCAGGCCCGGCGTGCGGCCATCGGAATGGGGAACGAGGGTGGCAACAGGGGTGTTCTCTTTCCGGAAATCAATGGAAAGCCCCGTGGGGTCGGGGGGGAGCGCAACGCTGCCCTGCGTTACCGGCGTACTCTGCCCGAGGCGTAGGCTCAGCGTGTCGTCGGCCACCAGCTCGCCGAGCAAGACCAGTTTCCGATCCGCTTTAGGGTCGGGCAACGTCAGCTCGGTTACGCAGCCCGACAGCCCGCCCATTAACAGGGCAATACAGAAAAACAAACCAGATAATCGTAACACCTTGCCGCTCTTAGAATTTAACCCTCAAAGCTACGTAAGGCATAAATCTCAACAGCGCCGTTCCCTGAAGACTTACCGAGCCGTTGGCATTTTCGCGCAGCGTTACAAAATTGACATTGGGACGCGCATAGGCGTTATAAAGGCCGAGCGACCAGATGCGCACATAGTTGAGGCCGCGCCGGTGGGTGAAGTTCACCCCCAAATCCAGGCGGTGAACGTCGGGCAGGCGATAGGCATTCCAATCGGAATAGTGATAGGTGAAAAAATTGGGTACGGGCCGACCGCCGGAAAAATAATAGGTATTCAGGTTGTTATCCAGATCCGGATAGAGCTGATCGGGCAGGGTAAAAGCTTCGCCGGTCATATAGAGCCACTGCGCCGTTGCGTCAAAACGGTGGGAGGGTGCATACGTAAGGCGCAGGTTCAGGTTGTGGCGGCGGTCATAGCGATAGGGAAAGGCTTTTCCGGCGTTGAGCGCACTGAATTGCTGCCAGCTCCAGCTTAGGGCATAGGCCGCACGGGCGCTCCAGTCGCCCTTGCTAAAAGCTGCCGATGCCTCTGCACCGTAGCTCCAGCCCGTGCCCTGCGTAATCTTGTCCTGCCAGCGGTCGGTGTTGTCAAACAGATTCTGGCCGGTGAGGGTCGAGATAACGCCATCGGTATAGCGGTAATAGCCTTCAATGCCGGTTTCCAGATTCCGGCGGCTGTTTTTCTTTATGCCCAGATTGGCATACCAGCTTTCTTCCGGTCGGATGCGGGCCGTACTCGGAACCCAGAAGTCGTTGGAGAGGCCAAAGCTGTTGCTGCTGAGCAGATGCAGAAACTGCCCCATGCGCCCGGCAGACAGATACCAGCTTTCGCCCGGCGTGCGCCGAAAGGCCACATAAAAGCGGGGCTGAATGCTGATATACTGAAAGTCGCCGCTGAGCCAGGCCGTGGTATGAGCGCCCGGACGCAAAGTCCAGCGTTCGCCAAAGCGCAGGGTGTTCTCCGCAAAAAGCGTAATCTCGTTGTTGTTGAAAAGACTGCTGATGCTGCCGACCGGGCCAAGAAATATATTGGGAATCTGCCGGTCAAGAGACGAAGGCTGAAACTCCGTCCGCGCCACCCGAAGGCCCGCCACCGCCCGATAGGCCAGCCCCGGATTCCACTGAAACTGTGCGTTCAGCGAGAAATCCCGAATGGCAGAAACGCCCAGCAGGTAGCTGGGTAGTTGCTTCCCGGTGCTGTCTGTCTGCCAGACCAGGTCTTTCTGATCAAAAGAAAAAGCACTGTAAGCCGCCGTTGCATCGAGCAATACGCGGGGCGATAGGATGGCATTCCACCGCAAAGAAGCAACCGTATTGTTCCAGCGCAGCCGTTGATAAGAGGCGGGCGAATCTTTGCTGAGGCGCAGCTCGTCGCGCCCGCTGTAGAAACCGGCATAAAACCGGTGGTTGTCGCCCGCCACCCATTGCAGCTTGGCGTTGATGTCATAGAAATACGCAGCAGGCGCTTCGGGCACTGCCTGCAAAAGCCCGTCTATCCAGGAACGTCTGCCCGAAGCAATAAAAGAAAGTTTGTCTTTCACTATCGGCCCTTCCAGGCTCCCGGAAGCACGCACGAGGCTCAGCGAGCCTTCGCCGCCAAAACGTTGCAGGTCGCCATCGCGGCCCCGCGCATCAATCACTGAAGAAATGCGCCCGCCATAGCGAGACGGGAAAGCACTTTTATAGAAATCCACCGATTTGAGCGCATCGCCGTTATATACCGAGGTGAGGCCAAAGAAATGATCCGCATAATAGAGCGGAACGCCATCGAGCAGATACAGGTTTTGTCCCGGACTGCCGCCGCGCACAATCAGTCCGCTCGCGCCGGCTACCCCGGGCTGCACGCCCGCTTCAAGCTGCAACTCGCGCATCGGATCAAGCGCACCCAAAGCCTGTGGCTGGGGCCTGCCTTCGGCAATACGCAGGCGGGAGCGGTCGCCCGGCAATCCTTCTTCCCGGCCCCGGATGCGCACTTCGCGGAGGTGACTGTTGGATGCCAGATCGATATCCCGACGGTAGTTTCCGGTCGGGGGAATTTCAAAAGTATCTGCCGCAAACCCGATATAAGAAACGCACACCTGCGCAGCACCTTCCGGAAGCGCCAGTTGATAAAGGCCGTAGTCGTTGGTTAGCACGCCGGTTTTTAGTTCCGGAACAAAGATGGCTGCGCCGATGAGCACCTCGCCGCTCCCTCTTTCGCGGATGCGCCCCGTAACGACGCGATAGGCCAGCGCCTGTTCGCTGCGGACACGCGGAATGAGCAGGATGCCGCCGTTACTCTCCACGGCTTCCACGGCCTGNNAGGAAGCCGTTTCGCGGAGCAGGCGCACCCGCCGGTTGCTGTCGAGCACCGAGGAGGCATAGGAAACAGAAATGCCGGTTTGCTGCCGGATGTCGTGGATAAAAGAGGCGATGCGCCCTTTATGGAAGGCAGGTTTGTAGGCGACCTTCAGGGCATCGCGCTCCTCCTGCGCCCGCGCCGGGGCCGTGCAGCAGAAAAAGAACAATATCAGAAATGCCGGAAGGAAAGCCCGCATGAAAATCAGCGCGCCTGGAAGATGCGATAGCCGCCCGCTTCTTTACGCCACTGATATCCGGTGATGCGACACAGATCGGTGAGCACGGCCTCCGCAGAGGGTGCTGCCGCCGTGTAGGTAACAAGCTGTTCGCGACCGGCAGTGGAAATAGAAGCATCTATCTGCACAGGCACGCCCAAAATTCGGGAAATGTCGCCGATAATCGCTTCAAAAGATTTGTTGTTAAAAACAATCCTGCCGGTCTTCAGAAAGTAATCGTTGCTGTCGGCCACTTCTCTTTGCAGCTTATTTCCGGAAAGCCGAACGCCCTCGCCCGCCGCGAGCAGCAGGGCATTGCCGGGTTCGCTTTGCGTAACCTCCACCTTTCCGGTGCGCACCGATACTTCCTGCGCTGTCGTGTTCACAAGAAAGGAAGTGCCTACCACCGCCACGCGCATTTTCTGTGCGTCAATCGTAAAGGGATGCTGCGGGTCTTTTGTTACTTCAAAAAAAGCTTCGCCTTCGAGCGTTACGTGTCTTTGTTGCTTGCGGGCAAAGGCTGTGGTGTATTGAAGCCGTGCGTCTTTTTTGAGGAAGACCTGGCTGCCGTCGGGGAGCGTTACTTCCTGCCGATCGGCCTGCGCCACGATGGTTTGCGTTTTTTCCGGAAGCTGTTGCAGCAGCAGCGTCGTGCCGAGTGCGGCCACAACGGCGGCAGCGGCCCAGCGCGTCCATACCGGCAGGGAGAAGCGTTTCGTTTTCCGGAAATTTTCCGGCAAGGAGGCTCCTTCGTCCATGCCCGTCCGGGCCTGAATTTTTTGCCAGGCAGCCGCTTTGTTTACCGGAAACGCCGGCATCACGGTTTCTGCCATCGCCCATACCGCCGCTGTCTCCTCAAAGGCTTTTTGCGCAGCCGGGTCTGCCGCACACATTTGCCGGAGCGCCGCCGTTTCGGCAGGCGAGGCTTCGTGGCTCAGCACTTTGGCAATCAGGTCGTAAAAATCGGGATTCATGGCACCTTACGAGGGAGAACGCATCCAGCAAAGATGACCCCTATATAGTTGTTTTAATAAAATGTAAAAGCAGTAGCAACAGCACACTGATAGCATCGAAGGCGGTATTCTTAAAAATCTTGAGCGCCTTGCCCATTTGGTTTTCTACTGTTTTCACGGAAAGGCCCAGTGTGGCGGCGGTGTCTTTATAGCTGAGGCCCTGCCATTTCACCAGCAGAAAAACCTCGCGGCATTTGGGCGGCAGCTTGTTGAGGGCTTCGGCAATCTGGCGGGCTTTTTCCGATTCGATGTGCTGAAGCTGACTGGCCGAAAGGCTGGGTTCGGGATCGGGTTCCGGCGTGGTATCGGTGTAGGTGGTGGCGGCGGCTTTCGCTTTGCGCAGATAGCTGATGCTGTTGTTGCGCACGGCCGTAAAAAGATAGAAGCGGATGCTGCTGTCCTGCAACAGCGCCTGCTTGCCTTCCCAGATTTTCACGAATGTTTCCTGCACCACATCTTCTGCGGTGTGTTCATCGTGTAAAAAGGTGTAGGCATATCGGCAAAGCCCTTCGTATTCTTTCTCAAAAAGCTGTTGGAAAGCCTTCTCGTTAGCAGCCATGAACGGTAAAAATAAGCCCGTGCACCGGGAAAAAGGGTTTGGAATTTTATTTTCCGGAAAGCAGGTAGCTCAACTCTGCTGAATAGATTAAAAAATAAACTACGCCTGCAACAAAGGCGAGGAGCAGGATGCTACAAACAAAAAGACGAAACGCCGTGAGCGCCCCGCCTTTTTATACTAAACAGGAACCAGAAGAAATCTATTCCGGCTTGTCGCCCGGCTTGCCGATAAGCCCCTGCGATTCGTCTTTTGCTTCGCGGGTATATTGCTGTGCTTTCTGTGCGCCCTGCTCGTCCCGCAATGAATGATTTTCGCCGTTGCGCGGATACTGCCCTTCGCGGTGCGATCCGGTTTCGTTCGTATGCGGGTTGGAGGCATTTTGATTCCCTTTGTTGTCGTTGGAAGGGCGGGCACCGGTGTCTTCGCTGGCATTTCCCATCGGCGCGGCATCTTCGTGAGAAGCGGCTACCGCCTCGCGGTTTTGCGTTCGGGTTACATCGGTCGTTTTGTCTGCGTTCAGATTGGTGTTCAGGTGCTGATTTTCTGCGTTTGCCATAATGATAAAGTGTTTTTAGGAGGTTCGGGAAACAAGGATAGAAAAACCGTTCCTCCACAGAAACGCAGAAAAAAGGCTTGCATAAAGCAAGCCTTTTGGGGGAAGAATGGGGCTCGAATGGAAACCAACTGTTTTTGTAAAAACAAATCTGTTCCACCGTCAAGGCCCTGCGATAAAAAACCTTTTGCGCATTTACAACCGGATTTTCCGGAAATACGCCTGCTGCGGGACACTGCTTAGGTAGCGTCGCCGATGCCCGGATCGTTGCCTCCGCGAGCATCCGAATCTTCATAATGAGGGTTCGTGCCCGTTTCAGAATAGGAGGTGGAGTGCGAATGGCGGCTTCTTACCGCACCGGTTGCGCCAGTAATAATGCTATTGATGCGGCCTGCAAGTCCGGCGCGGCTCTTGCCTTGCGGCTGGCCGTTTTCCTGCTGCTCTGTTTCGTTGCTTTCCGGGGTTGTGGGGTCAATTGCCATGCGTGAAAATGGAGTTTTGCTGAAATGAAACTGGCTCTAAAACTGTGCCATTACAACGCGCCGGCAAAGGTGTCGCCCTGATCGATGTCGCCGCTCTGGTAGCCGCGCTTAAACCAATACATCCGCTGCTCCGAAGTGCCGTGCGTAAACGTTTCGGGCCGTACATAACCGCGGCTCATCTCCTGAATATTATCGTCGCCCACGGCGGCGGCAGCGCCCAGTGCTTCCTGAATATCGCCCGGCTCAATGATGCCTTCCATTTTCTGGGTATAATGCGCCCAGATGCCGGCCAGAAAATCGGCCTGCAATTCCAATCGCACCGACAAGGCATTGGCCTCGGCTTCGCTGCCGCGCTGCATCATTTGCTGCACTTTCCCGGAAATGCCAAGCAGATTCTGCACATGATGCCCCACCTCGTGGGCCACCACATAGGCCAGCGCAAAATCGCCGGGCGCATTAAACTTTCCTTTCAGCTCGTTGGCAAAAGCCAGGTCGATATAAACCTTCTGATCCGCCGGGCAGTAGAAAGGCCCCGAAGCTGCCGATGCGGCCCCGCAGCCGGTTTGTACGCCGTCATCGAAGATGCGCAAAGTTGGCTTTTGGTATTGTTGCCGGTATTTCTCCATAAACAACTGGCTCCAGACATCCTCGGTGGTCGTCAGGACTTTTTTTACAAAAACGGCCGTCGCGTCATCTGCCCGCTGTCCGGGCATTCCGCGCTCACTGGCGGTAGCGGGGCCGCTGTCGCCCTGCGGCAACACCTGCGAAGGATCGCCGCCCAGAAAATACACAATCAGGGCCAGCACCGTTGCGCCCAGTCCGCCGCCAAACAGCAGGCGTCCGCCGCCGCCGCCGCTCCTGCCACGGGTGTCTTCCACGTTGGAGCTTTCGTTGATATTTCTTAAGTCCATGATTAAAAAAAGGGAGTTTTGAAAAGAAGCCCGGGGCTTCCTTGCAGAAACTTTTTTAAAAACTATGCCTTCCTTTCCCGAAGCCCGTCAGCTTAGGTATTTGGCTACAATGGGCAGCCGCCGACCCGTGCCAAACGCCTTGGGCGAAACGCGGATGATGGGGCAGAACTGCGCCCGTTTAAACTCGGCCCGATTCACCAGCCCCAACACACGCGCCACCAGCGCCGAATCGTGGCCCAGGGCAATTAATTCTTCCGGCCCCTGCTGCCGCTCGATGTATTGATACAGGATTTCATCCAGTACCGGATAATCGGGTAGCGAATCGGTGTCTTTCTGACCGGGGCGAAGCTCGGCGCTCGGCGCTTTTACGAGGATATTTTCCGGAATCATTTCCCCATTGCGGTTGATGTGGCGGGCCAGCGCATAGACCTGCGGTTTATACAGATCGCCCAGCACGCTCAATGCGCCTGCCATATCGCCATAGAGGGTGCCATAGCCCACGGCCAGCTCGCTCTTGTTGGAGGTATTGAGCAGAATAGGCCCGAATTTGTTGGAAAGCGCCATCACCAAAACGCCCCGGATGCGCGATTGCAGATTCTCTTCCGCTACCGAAAACGGCAGGTCGCCGAAAATCGGTTGCAGGCTTTCGGTAAACTGCTCGAAGAGGGGCGCGATGGGAATGATTTCATACGGATTCCCCAGATTTTGAGAGAGTTTTTCGGCATCGCTCACGCTGTGGCCGGAGCTAAACGCTGACGGCAAAAGCAAGGCTCGCACGTTTGCGGCACCCAGCGCCTCGCAGGCCAGCGCCAGCACCAGCGCCGAATCCACACCGCCGCTTGAGGCAATAATGGCTTTGGTGAAGCCCGATTTCCGGAAATAATCGCGGATGCCCAGCAGCAGCGCCTCATGGATGGATGCAATATTGAACTCCGGCTCCAGATGCGAGAACGTGCGTGGCGTAATGCGGGGCAGCGAAAGGGCGCTTTTCTGAATGCCTTCGGCAAAGGTCTCGTCGTTCCAGCGCAGCGTTACGGCTTGCAGGCTTTCTTCAAAATAGGGCATCTCCAAAGAGATATTCTGATGCTGATCCATCGCCACCGAGCCGCCGTCGAATATCAACTCCGTTTGTGCGCCCACGGTGTTTACATACACGATCGGCAGGCTGTAACAGGCCACATTTTGCCGGATGATGTCTTGCCGCACCTGTGGATGCCGGTAGCTGTAGGGCGAGGCGCTGAGGTTGATCATCACGTGCGGGCGCTGCTCCATGAGGCGGTCCATGGGCGTTTCGCGGTAGAGCGGGTTGTCGTCGAGGTTCCAGATGTCTTCGCAGATGGTTACGGCCAGCCGATGGCCTTTAAATTCCAGCACATTCCAGCTATTGGCCGGTTCAAAATACCGGTATTCGTCGAAGACATCGTAGGTAGGCAAGAGCGTTTTATGCACCCGTCCGATTTCTTTTCCTTCATAAAAAAGAAAGGCGCTGTTGAAAAGGTCTTTGCCGTCGGCCAGGTCGGGGTTGCGCGAGGGTGCGCCCACGAGTACGCCAATCGTGTCGGCGGCTTGGCGGATAATATCCAGTGCGGCTTCTGATTTCCGGATAAAATCGTCGAAGTCGAGGAAATCGCGGGGCGGATAGCCACAGACGGCCAGCTCGGAGAACACAATCAGTTCGCCGTCGCCGGCCTTGGCTTCGGTAATGGCTGCGAGGATTTTCTGGGTATTGGCTTCAAAGTTGCCGATATGGTAGTTCTGCTGGGCAAGGAATATTTTCATGGAAAGGTTTCTCTTTTTTTTAAAAAGAAACGCTTACAAAAATCAGACGCGAGCGGGGATTATTGGGAATGGAACGCGGAAGACGCGGATAGACACGGATTTTTTCCTTCGTTCGGCATCCAGCCTTGCTGGATGTCGCGCTATCCTGCAGGCTGTGCCTGTTTTTAAGTCGCAGGCACAGCCTGCACCATAATCCGACGAAAGCGCAGCTTTCGCCGAACGCAGCCTGCACCATAATCCGACGAAAGCGCAACTTTCGCCGAACGAGGCTACAGCCGAACGAGGCTACAATGATGGCGTGTCGGACCCGCAAAATGCCATTCGGGTGTTTGTAGAGACAAGGCATGCCTTGTCTCTACAACGTGCAGACAAGGCTTATTTTCGCGCTTCCCGTTTCCGTGCTTTCTCCCCAAAATGAAGTTGATACCTAAAAGTCTTTTTGCCGCCGCTTTTCTCCTGCTTTCCCTTGCGGCCTGCACCGGTGAAAAAGCGCCAGATGTTTCCGGCGTAAAAGCCGAACTGCCCGCCCGCCGCTTCGACCGCGATTTTGTCGCTATGGATACCAACGCCGTCGGTGCGGGCTTGCAGGCGCTGCAACAGAAATACCCCGATTTTCTCAATTTCTACCTCGATACGCTGATGGGCTTCGGGGTGCGCGGCAACTATGCCGATGCCAATCCGCCCATTCGGGAAGGCGTGCGCGTGCTGCTGACGCACAAAGATTATCGCGGCGTTTTCGACACCGTAGCCCGCCATTTTCCCGATACCAAAACTGCGGAAGAAGGTTTGCTGAAAGCCTATCGCTACTACCGCCATTATTATCCCGAAGCGCCGGAAAAACGCCCGCTCGTGTTTTTTACATCCAACCTCAGCCGCTACAACGCCATCACCTACGGCAACCTGCTCGGCGTGGGGCTGGATATGTATCTGGGGCCGGATTATCCCTTCTATCGCTCGGTAGAAATTCCGGATTATATGATTCGCCGCCTCTCGCCCGAATACATTCCGGTGGATATGATGATTGCCCTGCACCGCGACCAATATCCTTTTAATCCCGAAGAGCATACGCTGATAGACCTGATGATTCAGCGGGGACAGGAACTGTATTTTCTCACCAAAGTGCTGCCGCAAACGCCTGATAGCATCCGGCTGGGCTACTCGGCGGCGCAACTGAAATGGCTGGCCGATAATGAATCGAACGTCTATCATTACTACGTCCAAAACAAGTTACTCCACGAAACCAACCTGCTGAAAACGCTCCGCTACGTTACCGACGGCCCGCGCGATGTGAATATTTCAATCGAAGCGCCCGGAAATACCGGCTCTTGGGTGGGCTACCGCATCTTTAGCGCCTGGATGGACAAACACAAAGACCTGCCGCTGGCAAAGGCGCTAGAGCCTAAAAGCGGCCAACAGATTTTGCAGGAAAGCGGCTATAAGCCTCGCTAAACGCCCGACGCTACCGCCAAAATGCTTCGGCGGCCCTTTCGCGAGCCTACAATTCGTCCGCTGGGCTTCGGCGGCCCCTTTGTAGGCCTACAATTCGTCCGCTGGGCTTCGGCGGCCCCTTTGTAGTATAAAAATAATCACTATTGTGGCAAGCCAGCACTGTTTGAGCGTGAATTTTCCGGGAAATTGCTCCTGCGTCTCTGCGAGACCTGACCTGTCAGGCATCTGCGGGCTTCGCCCTTGACCTGACAGGTCAAGTCCCGCAGGGACGCAGATGCCTGTCAGGTCAGCACTGTTTGAGCGTGAAGTTTCCGGAAAAGAAAAAACCTATAAGGTCTTTGGAGACCTTATAGGTTTCGGTTAGCTATTGAGCCATTCCTTTAAAACCCGCCCATATCTGCGCCTTCGCCGCCGCCGCTGCGTGTGTTTTTCCGACGAAACAAATCGCTGTCGGTTTGGCCGAAGCGCCAGCTAAAGTTGAGCCGGAAGGTATAAGGATTGCTCAGGCGGTCGTAGTCCTGTATAAAGTATGCGTTCTCGGTATGCTGAATCGAATGGCGTGTGCCGAAGATATCGTTGCAGGAAAGCACCAGGCTCATGGCATCTTTAGGTCCCCACGCCTTGCGGATGGAAACATCCACAAACCAGTTTTGATCCAGATAGCCCTGCGCCGTGCCGGATGGCCCGCTAAACATCCGTCCGTGGCCGCCGTCGCTATTGTCGGGCAGCATATTGGTGCGGCTTTGATAGGAGCCGGAAAGCTGCACCGTAAACCGCGAGGGCAGGTTGAACGTGTTGTTGATTTTGGCGAAGCCAGAGAGATATTTATTCTTATCAGTCAGTGCGCTGTCGGTAGAGATGGCGGCGTTATAGCCGTTGAGATTTGCCAGCACCGTCCACCATTTTACGGGCATAAACTGCGCCGTCAGTTCCAGGCCATAGCGGTCGGAAGCGCCGATATTGGCAAAGGTGCTCACCACCGCCTGGTCGCCGGTAAACGGATTGTTGGCCAACGTTTGATAAGCACTGATCAGCCCGTCGGAGTGGCGGTAGTAGGCCGAGGCCGTGCCATATACACTGCGCGACCAGGTTTTCAGGTACGTCAGTTCCGCCGTCTGGATAAATTCCGGTTTCAGTCCCGCATTGCCCTGGCGGATGTTGAGCGGGTCTGAGTAATCGGCAAAGGGCAGAAGCTGCCAGAACGAAGGCCGGTTGATGCCGCGCCGGTAGGAGAGTTGGAGCTGGTCTTTGTCGTTGAGATTCTGGCTCAGGAAAACCGACGGGAACAGGCTGATGGGGAAATCGTTTTTGAACGTCTGACCCGACTGCGGCAGCCGTCCTTCATAGCTGGAGCTTTCGCCGCGCAAGCCTATCTGATAGCCCGTGTTCTTGCCGATGTTCCCACTAAAAGACGCGTAGGCGGCATATACCTGGTCGCTGCTGCTGTAATCCGAAACCGGGTTGGGAAGGGCTACATAATCCGAAGTGGCGGGGTTCCAGAAGTAATTATTATTCGCATTGTCCATCTCGCGCAGCGTGGCCTTTACGCCCATTTCCAGTTTGCTGGTTTCGGAGAAGGGATGCACATAATCGGCTTGCAGCGTACTGAAAGCACTTTTCCCGGAGCCGCTGGTTCGCTGCCGAACGTCCCGGAAAGCCGCCTGGCGGTCGGCGTTGGCAAAGCTGTCGGTGCGGAAATTAGAATAATTGCTGCTGTGCGATTGGTTATAGTCGAGGCTTAGGGTAAACTCCCGCCCCGGCTGCTGGAAAAGCCTTTTGAGGCTGAGCGATGCACCAGTCATGTCGTAGTTGCGGCGGCTGTTGGTGGTGCGTTTGGCCCAGGCATTGGCAGGCGAGGCAACGCCGATTTCTTTTTGAGAGATATCAATCGCTTCCGTTGGCTCAAAGCGACCGGCAGATTTGCTCAGGCCCAAAGAAAGCGTCGTGCGGTTGCTGATGAAATAATCCAGTCCCAGCCGCGCAAAACCATGATAGCCGTTGCTGTTCCAGGTGCCGTCCTGCGTCGTCAGATTATTGGGCGTGCTGTATCGGTCGAGGCGCTCGGTGAGCGTATTGGTAACCATGCTGTTGCGGCGGCCATTGGCGCTCAGCGAGACGTTTATTTTTCCGGAACGCACGTTGAAATCGCCGCCCAGATTGCCGCCGCCGCGCGAGTCAGCGCCGGCACGCACATTGCCATTGTAGCCCTGTCGGCGGTTCTTTTTCAGCACCACATTTAGCACACCGCCCGCACCGGCCTGCGCGTCATATTTGGCCGAAGGATTGGTGATGAGTTCCAGACTTTCTACGGCATCAGCCGGAATCTGGTCGAGCGAGAGCGTCGTCTGCCGGCCGTCCACCAGGATTTGCGGCCCTGCATTCCGCACCGATACATTGCCGTCAGCATCCACGAGCACACCGGGCATATTGCGCAGCACGTCGGTAACGGTTCCGCCCTGCGTGTTGAGGTTTTGTTCTACGTTAAAAACCTTTTTCTCGCCCTGAAGCGAAAACTGGGGCAGGGTAGCGGTTACGGTTACTTCGCCGATTTGGGTAGCGCCAGAGGGCAGCATTCGCAGGTTGCCGAGGTCTTTATTCAGCGCGTTGAGCATCGCCGTGCGGTCGCCGCCGCTGCCCCGCAGCGCCGACAAGTCGAAGGCCACCGGCTCTTTATAGGCCGAATATCCGAGGGCCGTTATCACGAGGCTGAGCCGTCCGTTGGCGGGGATGTTGTCGATTTCAAATTCGCCGTTGGCTTCCGTAAAAGCCGTTCCGGCCATGATGCCGCCGGTAGCCGAGTCGGCTGCCGAGCGCATTTGCAGGATAGTAACCGAAGCGCCGTCAATGGGTTTTCCGGTATTATTGTCCACAATCTTGCCATACATTTTGCCGCGCATCTGCATCTGCGGATTACCGGTCTGTGGGCCTTGTGGCGGCGTTGCACCTTGTGGTGCCTGTGCGGCGGCAGAGAGGGAGAGGGCAGAACAAAAAAGCAGAAAGGAAAAACGGTTCATAAGGAATGGTGTTGCCGGAGGGCTTTCGGCAAAACCTGCAAATTTCCGGCTTTAAAGGCGCTTAAAAGGCTTTTATTCCCCTACAAATCCCTAAAAATGGGTGGCTTCTCCTGTTCATCCCTGCGAGCCTGCGCGTTGGGAGATTTTTCGGAATTTTTTGAAGCGGATGCCGCCTTTGCTTTGCTATTTTAGCGCCGCTTATGATTCGCTTTCCGATAGCCAAAATCAACCTCGGCCTGTATGTAACCGAAAAACGCCCCGACGGCTACCACAATCTGGAGACGGTTTTTTTTCCGGTTGCGGGGATGAAAGACGTGCTGGAAGCCGTGCCGGCAAAGGGGCAATTTCCGGAAATGCACCTTTCCGGGCTGCCGGTTTCGGGAAATCGGGAAGACAATCTGGTATGGAAGGCCTATGATTTATTGCGCCGGAAATTTCCGGAAAAAATACCGGCCCTCGACTGGCATCTGCACAAAGCCATTCCGATGGGCGCGGGTCTCGGCGGTGGCTCCTCGGATGGTGCGCAGGCGCTCTTGCTGTTGGATGATTTGTGTGGATTGAAAATTCCGGAAAAGGAACTGCTGGAGCTGGCCCTCGCGCTCGGCTCCGACTGTCCGTTTTTTATCTATGGAAAACCCTGTTTTGCCCGGGGCAGAGGCGAAAAGATGGAGCCGTTAAATCTGTCTTTAGCGGGCTACCGGATAGAAATTTTTCCTGCAAAAATCCACGTCAGCACCGGCAAGGCTTTTGGCATGATGCAGCCCCGTCCTGCGCCTTTTGATTTGCGCCAACTTCCGGAAATTCCGGTTTCGGAGTGGAAAAACACCATCGGAAATGACTTTGAAGCGCCGGTCTTTGCCCTGCACCCGGAGCTGGCCGAAAAGAAGAAATCTCTTTATGAGCAGGGCGCTGTTTATGCGCAAATGAGCGGCAGCGGCAGCGCCCTGTTTGGGATTTTTGAGAAAAAGACCTGACAGGTCAAGGCCCGAAGGGCCGCAGATTCCTGTCAGGTCTTTTGGTGTTTTTTCCGGAAAATTTCATACAGTTTCCAGAGCGGACCTGACAGGCATCTGCGCCCGCCAGAGGCGGCCTTGACCTGTCAGGTCGTTAAAAAAAAATCCCCGACCGGAAAATACCAGTCGGGGATTTTATAAAACGCTATTGCGCCATTAATAATCCATGCCCATGCCGCCCGGCATACCGCCGCCCATAGCAGGCGCAGCGCCTTTTGGTTCCGGCTTGTCGGCCACAACGGCCTCGGTTGTCAGGAGCATACCCGCGATAGAAGCGGCATTCTCCAGGGCTACGCGGCTCACCTTCGTCGGGTCGATGACACCGGCACCGATGAGGTTTTCGTATTGCTCGGTGCGGGCGTTGAAACCAAAGTCGGCAGAACCTTCTTTGATTTTATTTACCACCACAGAGCCTTCCATACCCGCGTTCTCCACGATGGTACGCACCGGCGCTTCGAGGGCGCGGCGGATGATTTGCACACCGGTAGCTTCGTCGTTATTGTCGGTTGCAACCGCATTCAAAGATTCGATAGCGCGGATGAAAGCCGTTCCGCCGCCGGCTACGATGCCTTCCTGAACGGCAGCGCGGGTGGCGTGCAGCGCGTCGTCCACACGGTCTTTTTTCTCCTTCATCTCCACTTCGGTAGCAGCGCCTACATACAGCACGGCCACACCGCCACTCAGCTTGGCCAGGCGCTCCTGAAGCTTCTCGCGGTCGTAGTCGGAGGTAGTGGTTTCGATTTGCGCCTTGATTTGGTTCACGCGGCCTTCGATACCTTCTTTCTCGCCCTTGCCGCCTACAATCGTGGTGTTGTCTTTGTCAATCGTGATGCTTTCGGCCTGACCGAGATACTGCATCGTGGCGTTTTCCAGCTTGTAGCCCTGCTCTTCGGAGATAACGATACCGCCGGTAAGCGTTGCGATGTCTTGCAGCATTTCCTTGCGGCGGTCGCCAAAGCCGGGCGCTTTCACGGCAGCAATTTTCAGCGAGCCGCGCAGCTTGTTCACCACCAGCGTTGCCAGTGCTTCACCGTCTACGTCTTCGGCAATAATCACCAGCGGACGACCGCTCTGCACCGTGCTTTCCAGAATCGGCAGCAGGTCTTTCAGCGTGGAGATTTTCTTGTCGTAGATAAGGATATACGGGTTGTCGAGGTCGGCCAGCATCTTCTCGGTATTCGTTACGAAGTATGGAGAAAGATAGCCCCGGTCAAACTGCATTCCTTCTACCACGTCCACCGTCGTGTCGGTGCCTTTGGCTTCTTCCACGGTGATAACGCCTTCGTTGCCCACTTTTGACATCGCTTCGGCAATCAGCGAGCCGATAGTGGTGTCGTTGTTGGCCGAGATAGTGGCTACTTGTTTGATTTTCTCATTGTCGTTGCCCACGGTCTGCGACTGCGTCTTGAGGTTTTCCACAACCGCTTTCACGGCCTTTTCGATGCCGCGTTTGAGGTCCATAGGATTCGCGCCGGCGGCTACGTTTTTGAGACCTTCGGCGATGATGGCTTGTGCCAGAACGGTGGCGGTGGTGGTGCCGTCGCCGGCGATGTCGGCGGTTTTGGAAGCCACTTCCTTCACCATTTGAGCGCCCATATTTTCAATCGGGTCTTCGAGTTCAATTTCTTTGGCTACCGAAACGCCGTCTTTGGTGATGCCGGGAGCGCCGAATTTCTTTTCAATAACCACGTTGCGGCCTTTCGGTCCGAGGGTTACTTTCACTGCGTCTGCAAGAACGTCAACGCCTTTCTTCATTTTGTTGCGGGCGTCGGTATTAAAATGGATTTGCTTGGCCATTGGTTTTAATGTGCTCATTAGCTGATATGCGAATCTGCTAATGTTGTTTTGGAAAAAGGTGGATATGGGAGCGCCATGTGCTTTAGCAAATTAGCTTATCAGCACATCAGCATATTCTTTTTAAATGACCGCGAGGATATCGCTTTCGCGCATGATGAGGTAATCTTTTCCTTCGAGGCTCACTTCTGTTCCGGCGTATTTGCCATAAAGAACAGTGTCGCCTGCCTTTACGGTCATCGGCTCGTCTTTTTTGCCAGGGCCGGCGGCCACTACAGTGCCACGCATGGGCTTTTCCTTGGCAGTATCGGGGATGATGATGCCGGAAGCGGTTTTTTCTTCAGCAGCGGCGGCTTGAACGAGCACGCGGTCGTGGAGCGGTTTGAAGTTGGGGGTCATATCTAAAATAAGGAGTTGAGAAAAAGGTTTGATTTGCCCCTTTTCTGCACGATTTGTGCCACTGCCGTATTTCTGACGCGATTGCAGGATACGTCTTCAACGGGTGCCATTTCCGGAAAAGGGTGTCAGAAAAACTGTCAGGATTGCAGGTAGCGCGGGCAGGTACTGCTGCGGCAATCACCATTTCAGTAACATTCGTTAAACCCGCTTGCTCCCGTTGATATTTCCGGGCAATTGATTACAGTGGGCAGGCGTTGGTCCGCAGTTTGCAATTCTTTCTATACAAAACAAAAATCCCTTTTTTAAAGAAATGATGTACGGACCTCCGGGCTATATGCTCATCGCCGTCGTAATGCTGCTTGTAGGAATGATAGTGCAGGGGCGGCTCAAAAGCAAGTTTCGCCACTACAGCGAAATGCCGCTGCCTGCTAATCTTTCCGGAAAACAGGTAGCCGAACAGATGCTGCGCGATAGTGGCATCTACGACGTTCAGGTCGTTTCTACACCGGGCTTTCTCTCCGACCATTACAACCCCGAAGACAAGACCATCAACCTCAGCCCCGATGTATATGACGGGCGCAGTGTATCGGCGGCTG
>DDEO01000108.1 GCA_002336725.1 Bacteroidetes bacterium UBA1952
CCGGGCTGGTGCGCTGCAATATGGCTTTCGACAAGGATTCCCTCGGCCCCACTTACAGCGATACGCTCACTGTTTTTATAGCTAAAGAGCCGAACGTTCTGGGCCTGACACGCTACCGCGCCGCCGGAGATACAAGCTATGGCACGGCTGTTGGCAATGAAATCGTTTTTGCGCAGCAGTTCGCCGATAGCTTTCGCAGGCAGCAGACATTGGTGGTCAACGACAAAAACATAGATTACCTGATTATCACCACGCGCGATACCAGCAATCCTTCAACGCAATCCAACTGCCGCTTCATCGGCTATACGGCCAACAAGCGATAGGCTTTAACCGCTTTCAGTTCCGGAAAATTTCCGGAAAAGTCCGGCTTTTCTCTATACAGAGATGCCGGATTTTTTTCGGGGGTAGGGTAGATTGCACAGCTGCGGGGCGTGTGTTGCCTATGGGGCTTTTATAGCTGCGGCGTTTTCTCTGCGCCGCTGCGGGATTTCGACAGAAATTCAAGCTGTCATCCACCCTTTTTGCGGGTAGCACGGCGGCTTTCGTTAGCTTTGCCCTATGTCTATACAAGTTCAGGGGCTTACCAAGGTTTTTGGCGAGCAGAAGGCGGTGCAGAACGTGAGTTTTGAGGTGAATCCCGGCGAAATCGTCGGTTTTCTGGGGCCTAACGGGGCCGGAAAATCCACCACCATGAAGATGATTACCGGCTACCTGCCGCCGACGGAAGGGCGGGCGCTGGTGAGCGGTTTTGACGCGCAGACAGCGCCGCTGGAAGTGCGCAAAAGAGTGGGGTACCTGCCCGAAGCCAACCCGCTGTATCTGGATATGTATGTGCGGGAATACCTGCAATTTTCCGGAAATATTCACGGCCTGGGAAAGACCGCCGCCAAACGCGCCGAGGAGATGATTGAACGCACCGGGCTGGGCAAGGAGGCGCACAAAAAAATCGGGATGCTTTCCAAAGGCTACAAACAACGGGTAGGGCTGGCACAGGCGCTGCTCCACGATCCCGAAGTACTCATCCTCGACGAGCCGACTTCTGGCCTCGACCCCAACCAACTGGTGGATATCCGAAACCTCATTACCAATATCGGCAAGGAAAAAACGGTGCTGCTCTCCACCCATATCATGCAGGAAGTGCAGGCCCTTTGCACCCGCGTCATCATCATTAGCAACGGGCAACTCGCTGCCGACAGCGCCATCGGGGAATTGCAGGCCGGCAAGCGCCGCCCGGCCTTGCTGCTGCGGCTGGAAAAAGACCTGACGCAGAAGGATCTGAAAAGCATTCGCGGATTACAGAAAGCCACTTCCGTTTCGCCGCGCGCATGGCGCATAGAGGGCGAAGATCTGGAAGTACTCCGCCGCAATACCATGCAATGGGCGCTGGACAACAACATTGCCATCGAGGCCCTGCAAGCCGATTCGCAAAGTCTGGAAGAAATTTTCCGGAATCTGACGGGCAACAACGAGGCAAAGGCATAGGTCTTTTTGCTCTAAATAAGTGGAATCCTGAACAAAGCGCCTCTCCTTGTGTCTTCTTTTGCCCGAAAGCAAAAATCAAGATCGTTCGCTTCTATAAATCCACTTAAAGCGTTGATTTTATACCATTTAGACAGCTAAATCAGGCATCGCGTTAGCCTCACCCCCGGCCCCTCTCCGAAGGAGAGGGGAGCCGAATTGCAGCGTTCATTTTAGCCGTCCATTTGGTATAAGTGTGATACCACTGACCCTACTCTTTGAAGTGGATTTTGTCGGGAGGTCCAGCAATAGCAAGCCTTTCGTTGCAATTGTTCCGGAAAATCTAAACCACTAGTTTATCCCTTGCGAAGTATAAAAAAACAAAAAATACCGGAAATTTCCGGTATTTTTTCGTTTCTGAAACAGCGTGAAGGTAGTTTATTTCTCTGCCTTGCCGTCTGAATCGGTTGCTTTCTCTACCGGCGTTTCCGGGGGATTGGCAGTACCCGATTTGCGCAGCTCGCGGTATTCGCGCTCTTCGGCGCGACCGTGGCCGTGGATGTCTTCGCGGGATTGCTCTTTGTCGTAGGCGCGGATGATGTGCTTCACGAGGCGGTGGCGGACCACGTCGCTTTCGTCGAGTTCGATATGCGCGATACCATCGATATGACGCAGGATACGGACTGCCTTGGCAAGGCCCGATTTCTGGTTTTTGGGCAGGTCAATCTGCGTTACGTCGCCGGTGATGATAGCCTTTGCGTTGGGGCCAATCCGCGTCAGGAACATTTTGATTTGCAGGTCGGTGGTGTTCTGCGCTTCGTCGAGGATGATAAAAGAATTATCGAGCGTGCGGCCGCGCATATAGGCGAGTGGGGCAATCTCGATAATGCGGTTGGTCATGTAATAATTCAGCTTATCGCTCGGCAACATATCGTCGAGCGCATCGTAGAGGGGGCGCAGATACGGGTCAATCTTTTCCTTCAGGTCGCCGGGCAGGAAGCCGAGGCTTTCGCCGGCTTCTACGGCCGGGCGGGTGAGGATGATTTTGCGGACGCTCTTGTTCTTCAGTGCGCGTACGGCGAGGGCTACGGCGGTATAGGTTTTGCCCGTTCCGGCGGGGCCGATGGCGAAGATGATATCGTTTTTATCCGCCGCTTCCGCCATGCTTTTCTGGTTCTGCGTTTTGGCGCGGATGACTTTGCCGTTGGGCCCAAAGACGAGTACATCGCCTTGCAGCGCATCGGCAGGCACGGGTGATTCGCCGGCCTCTTCGTCGCCGAGGATTTGGGAGAAATAGTTTTCAGAAAGGTGGCCGTTGCGCTCCAGGTATTTAACGACCTGCCCGATGCGCATTTGCGCCTGCTCTACATCTGCCAACTGGCCGGTGAGTTTTATCTGCGAGCCGCGCGACAGGATTTTAAGACGTGGAAAACGTTTTTTGAGAAGGTCGAACTTGCTGTTATTAACCCCGAAAAATTCGATGGGGTTGATGGTTTCCAGGTTGATGATAGCTTCTGTCAAGAGTGAAATCAGCTTGGTTTTTTTTAGGAGAAAAAGAAAAGGATGGCGGCGGGGCCAGACTGTTAAAATGCTTTTGCAAAAACAGTGCCGCTGTGGATAAAGCGCCCTAAATGTATAAACGAAAGGCGGCCTCTAAAGTTTATTTTTGCCGCCTGTTTCCGGAACGGGCATTTATTTTCCGGAAAATTTCCTTTTTCTCTCCTCAAAATTTATGGCATACTGGAACGGCAAAGTGGTTGTGGTTACCGGCGCGAGTTCCGGTATCGGGCTGGCGCTGGTGCGGCAACTGCAACAAAACGGTGCGCGGGTTGCCGCCTGTAGCCGCAACCGCGAAAAGCTGGCGGCAGCACTGGGCGAAGACACCGAAAATCTGCTGCTCTTTGCCGCCGATGTCTCCGAACCGGCGCAGTGCGAAGCTTTTATCCAAAAAACCGTAGCCGTATTTGGCGGTATAGACGTACTCATCAACAACGCGGGTATTTCTATGCGGGCCTTGTTTTCGGAGGTGTCTTTCGAGGTACTGCACGAGTTGATGGACATCAACTTCTGGGGCGCAGTGTATTGTTCGCGCTTTGCGCTGCCGCATATCCTGGTGCGCAAAGGCGTGATTGCGGGCATATCGAGCATTGCCGGGTATCGCGGGCTGCCGGCGCGGGCGGGCTACAGTGCGAGCAAGGCGGCGCTTCAGGCTTTCCTGGAAGTGCTGCGCACGGAACTGCTCTATACCGGCGCAACGGCCCTCTGGGTAAGTCCGGGGTTTACGGCATCCAACATCCGCAATGTGGCGCGCAACGCAGCGGGTGGGGCGCAGGGCGAAACGCCGCTCCGGGAAGACAAGCTGATGAGCGCCGAAGCCTGCGCCGTTCATATCCTGACGGCCATTGAAAAAAGAAAGCGCAATCTGGTTTTGACGGCGCAGGGAAAGCTCACCGTGTGGCTCAACAAGCTGTTTCCTTCGCTGGCCGACCGGCTGGTGTACCGGCATTTCCTCCACGAGCCGGATTCGCCGCTCCGAAAGCCTTCCTGAAAAACCCAACTGTTTTCGGGTTTTGGGCCGTCTGCCGAAAGGCAGACGCTTTTTTTATGGCCATTCCGTGTATTTAATTTACCTTTAAATACATTTGCTTTATCCTTAAAAGGACTGCGTCCTGCCTGATCCATCCATCCCTTTCCCGCTTATGAAGACTTTTATGCTCCTTGCTGCTGCCCTCGGCAGTGCTTTGGCCGCCGGTGCGCAGCCGCTCAATGTTTATAAGCCTGCCGGGCATATAGCTGTTGAGATAGGGGCCAGGACGATGTCGGCCCCTTTTGCGGGTGGTTTCAACACGCCGCAGTTTGCCATAGCCGATTTGAACAACGACGGCATACAAGATCTGGTAACTTTTGAAGGCTACGGACGGCTGGGCGTGCGCACTTTTATCAATCATGGCATCGCCGGAGCGCCCGACTACCGGTATGCGCCGCAGTATGAGCGCAATTTTCCGGAAATTGTCAACTATCTGATTCTGCGGGATTACAACCGCGACGGCATCCCCGACCTCTTCCACGCGGGCCTGGGCGGTTTTAATGTCTCCAAAGGTTATTACGCGAACGGTATGCTGCACTTTCAGTTTGTAAAAGAACTGACCTACCTCAGTCCGGCAGGCGAGACCAACGCCTATGTGGGCAATGCGGACATACCGGGGATTGAAGATGTGGATGGGGATGGAGATCTGGATTTTTTTGCTTTCTCCATCAATGGCATACGCATTCTTTATTATCAGAACTTACAGGTAGAAGACCGGCTGCCTAAAGACTCGATTCGGCTCATTGTGAAGAGCGGCTGCTGGGGCGGCACGCTTCAGCCCACCGTTCGCACCCATGTTCTGGGAACGCCTCAGTGGCAATGCAGTACCGATTATCTGCAACCGCCGCCCGTTTCTGATATGCCAGACATTATGCCCCCGCCCTTTGGGCTGGCAAAGTCAGCTATGCACGGATCCAACACGCTATGTCTGGTGGATATAGACGGCGACGGCGACCTGGATTACCTCAACGGAAACGCTTCTTTTGACGATATACAACTGCTGATAAACGGCCGGGTGCAGTATAACTGGCCCCGCGACACGATGGTGGCGCAGGATACCCTCTGGCAGCAAAACGGCATCCGCTATGTAGAGAGCAATTACCCGGCGGCCTTTCACATGGATTTTAACGGCGACGGCAAAAAAGACATCGTTATTGCGCCGCATGGCCCCGGCTCGCGCAACCGCAATCAGATTTGGTATTATCAGAACAACGGAACGCCGGCAGTACCCCGGTTTGACTTCGTAACCGACACGCTGCTCTCGAACGACGTTATTGATGTGGGCCGCTATTCGCGCCCGCTGTTCTATGATTTTAATAAAGACGGCAAGCCAGACCTGTTGATAGGCGGGCTGGAAAAACGCTCCGACGGAACAGAGGTTTCCCGGCTGCATTATTATGAAAACATCACTTCCGTAGTGGGGCAGCCCCGCTTCCGCTACATAACGGATGATCTGGTGGGCATCTCTGGTTTGAATGTATATGCCACCGACCCCGCCGTGGGCGATGTGAACGGCGACGGCAAAGACGATTTGGTGATAGGCCGGGCGGATGGCAAGCTGGTTTATTTCCGGAATACGGCTGCCTCGGCAGGGGTGTCGCCGGTATGGACCCTGGCAGAAATGGAGATGACCCGCAATGGCGCTGACCTGATGGATGTGTGGGCAAACGCGTCTCCTGCTTTTTATGATGTCAATAAAGACGGCAAATCGGATTTGGTGTTGGGGCAGGATGACGGAACCCTGACTGCTTATCTGAATACCAACACTGCGAGTGGCGTAGTGGCCTTCGGAACGGCGATTGATACTTTCGGCGGTGCGCGCGTGCCCGATGCCGATCCGTTTCCGCGACCTTTCCGGCGGAGCAGGCCCTATTTCGGCAAGCTTCAGGCGGGCAGCAATAAGGATTATCTGTTGATGGGAAGCTATTATGGCCGGCTGGATGTGTGGGATGGGGTAGAGACCGGCAATGTCAATCAGATTTTTTCGCTGGTGGCCGATACTTTCTCCAACCTGAACCTGCAATCCTACACCGCGCCTGCCGTGGCAGATGTGGATGGCGACGGCAAGCTTGAAATGGTGGTAGGTACGGATATGGGCGGACTGTTGCTGTACTGGACCGGCGCCGGCCTGGGAGTAGAAACGCCTGCCGCTGCGCCGGCCTCGTTTTCCGTTTTCCCCAACCCGGCGACAGACGCATTTACAATCGATTTTTCCGGAAAAGGAAATGGAAGCGGAGCCGGAATTACCGTATTGGATCTCACCGGTCGTGTTGTTTTTCAGGAGAAATGGCCTTCCGGAAAGCATCGCGGGCAAATTGATACGCAAGGCTGGCGAGCGGGGATTTACCTGATTTCGGTGGCCGGCGAGAGCGGTATTGAGACCCAAAAAATCCAGATTTTGCGATAGCAGACAAACGTCGTAGCAAAAGCCTTAACATTCTGTTTGGCAGAATAAGCAAAACGTCTTAGCTTAGTCCGCTGATAGGGGTGTGTATAAATGAAGTGTCCGCAAGGCGCTTTTCCCTTCTTTACTTTAAGAAACTATGTTCAAACGTTTACTGCTTTCCTCATTGCTGCTGGTTGCGATGCTAACAGGTGTGCAGGCACAGGTTACCATCATTGATCCGACGACCAACAACGGCGGCTTTGAGAGTGCGACCGCTGTGCCCTGGCAGATTGTGAATGGCACCCAGACCAATAAATGGATAATCGGCACGGGCGCTACGTCCGGTTTTTCCGGAACCAGGAGTGCTTATATCAGCAATGGTACGGGCACTGCTCCCGCTCACACCTATACGTTCAGCTCCGGGTCGAGCGTCTTCCTGTATCAGGATGTAGCACTGCCGGCGGGTTATCCCGTGCTGACACTCACCTTCAAAGCCATTCAGAAGGGAGAAAATAACTACGACCAGGCTCTCGTCTATATGTCCACCGGCACGCCGGGCGCGGCTCCGTCGGCAGGTACTTCTACCACCACCATTGCGGCGCTGCCGGCGCTTGCCTGTTATCAGCAGCTCTTTTTGGTGCCGGTGCAGACGACTGCCGGCTGGACGACCTATACGGTTAGTATTCCGGCTTCGCTGGCCGGCAATGCAGCAACCGGCACGACGCGCCGGCTGCTGTTTCGCTGGGTGAACGATGGGAGCGGCGGCACCAACCCGCCCATCGGCCTGGATGACGTAACGCTGACCGCCGCTTGTGGCGGGCCAACCGTTACCGTTGCCAATCAGACCACTTCCGACGCAACGCTCTACTGGACCGCCATTCCGGGCGCGACGAGCTATCAGGTGCGCTATCGCCTTTCTACGGATCCGGTTACGGCTCCGTCGTGGGCCACGCCTACGACCGTAACGACGACCAACCTGACCCTTTCGGGCCTGAACGCCGATGCGTATTATATTTATGAAGTGAACGCTGTGAACGGTAGCTGCACGACCCCTGACGGCGGTACTTTTTACCAGCCCTGTTCGATAAGCACACTGCCTTACTCGGAGGATTTTGAGAGCATCACGGCCAACAACACGCTGCCGACCTGCATGAAGGGCATTACGCTCGGCACGGATGTGCTTAGCTTTATTGCCAATCAGGCGACTTACAACCGCACCAACCATACGCCCGGCGGCAGCAAATTCGGGTCTTTCCGGTATGGCACCAACAACCGCTACCTCTTTACGCCCGGCTTTGAACTGGATACGGCAACTACCTACAAAGTAACTTTCTGGTATGTAGCAGACGGCGCAAGCGGATTTGATACCCTGCGTGCGGTGCTGGCCAATTCGCCGAAAGAAGCTGATATTACAGTTTTGGGAACGGCTGTTACTAATGTTAATAACACCGTCTATCGGCAATATACCGCGCAGATAAAGCCTGCCAGAAGCGGCGTACAGTATTTTGGTATCTCTGTAAAGGGCAATGGTTCTCCCTGGTATCTGACGGTAGATGATATCAATATCAATCCTTTGACACCCTGCACCGGAGCGCCGGCTATTGGCGCGATAACCGGCCCTTCCGGCATCTGCGCCAATCAGGGATTCACGCTTACGGCCAACGGCTACAACACCAATCTTTCCGGAACTTCTCTTCAGTGGCAGTCGGCCAATAGCTGTAGCGGCCCCTGGATGGATATTGCCGGGCAGACCGGGCCTACCTACACCGTTGCGGGCGGCATCGCCACTTCGATGGCCTACAGGGTGGTATTGAACTGCGCTAATTCCGGAAATTCCGGAATTTCTCCCTGCTTTCCGGTAACCGTCAATTCTTTCTATAACTGCTACTGCACCTCGGCTGCCGGCAATGCCGTAAATGAGGATATCGCGCAGGTGCAGATCGGTGGCTTCTTCACCAACCCGGCTGTTTCCCCCGCTCCGCCGCTCACCAACAACCCACTGGCGACGGGTACTTATAGCGATTATACCAACCTGCCGCCCATCCTGCTTTCACAGGGAGCAAATTACCCGCTGGATGTTACGCAGTTTTCGAGCAGCACACTGGGTGCTAATACGCTAAAGGCTTTTATTGATTATAATCATAACTCGCTGCTGAACGACGCAGGCGAGACGATTGCTACGATTGCTTCGCCTGCCAACAATCCGAATATCCCCTCTCATTCCGGAAACTTCACCGTTCCTGCAACGGCACAGGTAGGGATTACGCGGATGCGCCTGGTGCTTGCCCGCACGACTGCTGCGGCCAGTGTAACGCCCTGCGCGGCCTATGGGAGCGGCGAAACGGAAGATTATCTGGTAGAAATCACCGGCACACCCGTGCCGCCCAGCCTGACGAGCAACGGCCCGGTATGCGGTGGCGACTCGGTAACCATCGTTGCCAATGCCAATATCCTGACCTCCAGCCCGCTCAATGCCGCGCAATACACGCTGACAGGCCCCGGTATTTCGCCCATCACCAATATTTCAGGCATTTTCCGGATACCGGTTCCGAGAGCCGTTTCGACGGTGCGCTATATCGTCTCCGTAAAGGCTTATGGGGTAAATTCCGACACTACGGGTATTAATGTAATCGTTTATCCGAATCCTGCGCTGACGCTGGGCACTGTTACCAATCCGACGACCTGCGCCGGCACGGATGGCAGCATTCAGATCAACGGCCTCGGCAATACCATGACGTATGCGCTGCGCTATCGCCGGAACGGGGTGCTTGTGAACGTGCCTTCTATCACCTCTGACGCTGCCGGAAGTTATGTTTTGAGCGGCCTCAACGTGGCTACCTACGACAGCATCCGCATCGTGAGCACCAACTGCCCGACGAATTTTGTGGGACCGGTTTCGCTGGTTGCTCCCGGCGCTCCGGCCACGCCCAACGCCACTGCCAACAGCCCCATTTGCCTGAGCGGCACGTTGACCCTTACGGTTCAGAACCCGGATGCCAGCGGCACTTACAACTGGTTTGGCCCGAATGGTTTCAGCGCGACCGGCGTTACTGCCACCCGCAACAACCTCGGCTATGCCGACACGGGCCGCTACTATGTAACCGTTACGATTGCCGGCTGTACTTCGCTGCCCCGCGCTATCCGGGCAACGCTGACACCGCCGTCTGCCGCGCCAACGGTTTTGGCACAGAACTTCTGCCAGGGAATACCGGCAACGCCACTGATGCCTACCGGCGGTACGCTGCTGTGGTACACCACCGCAACCGGCGGAACAGGCGTGCCTTCCATTACCCCCAACACCATTACTGCTGGAACCTTTACCTATTATGTTACGCAAAGCCCCACAGGCTGCCCCAACGTTCCGCGTACACCTGTTGTGGTAACCGTTGTGCCTCAGCCTTTGGCTCCGCGCCTGCCCTATGACACGGTTCTGTATTGTCAGTTTCAGGCACCCACGCGGCTGCTGGCTTATGGCATCAATACTAAATTCTACACGACCGCAACCGGCGGCATCGGTGTTGCCGTTCTGACTCCCAGCACGAGCGTCCCCGGCACTACCACCTATTACGCTACCCAAAGCATCGGCGGCTGCGAGAGCCGCAGGGTTCCCATCATCGTGATCGTAAGCCCGAAACCCGCGCCTCCGGTTGTCTCCAGCCCGGTGAATCTCTGCCAGTTTACAACGCCGCTCCCGCTGACTGCTACGGGGCAAGACCTGCTCTGGTATAACGTACCCACCGGCGGAACCGGGATGCCTACACCGCCTTCGCCGCCAACGGGCTACGAGGCCACGATGACTTATTATGTAGTGCAGACCCTGAACGGCTGCGAGAGCGACCGCGCCGCCATTCAGGTAAACGTAAACTATGCTCCCAACGCCACCTTCGTTCCGAGCAAAAACTATGTGTGCGTAGAAGATACCATCAGCTTTGTCTACTTTGGCAACGCCCGCCCGGATGCAAAGTATTACTGGACTATCCCTTCGCCCAGCGGCCACCCCGTGAGCGGCATGGGGACACAAGGTCCGTTTGTGGCCCGCTTCGATTCGGTAGGCACGTATCAGGTGCGGCTCGTGGTGGATAACAAAGGCTGTATCTCTCCGCCGGTCTATCAAAACTTTGAGGTGCGTCCCCGCCCGGATGTGCGCATCACCGGCAAGCGTGAGATCTGTCTCGACGAGATTACCGAGCTGACACTCGATTCTATCTCCGACAGCATCAGCAGCTACAACTGGGTATTCGGCGACGGCATCGTGGTTTATGGCACACAGAATACCGGCCCCTATGGCGTGAAATGGACGACACCGGGCCTGAAAGAAGTCATCGTTCGGACAGTGTCGCGCCAGTGTGGTTCCTTCGACCGCAAAGAGCCTATTATCGTTCGCCCGGCCCCGGCAGCCAATATTCGCAACAAGCCGACTGCAGCGGTTTGCTCCGGCGACAGCATTCGTCTGCAGGCTACCGACCTCGGCCCCGGATATTCTTATCAATGGTCGCCTGCCGGGTTGTTCCGCAGCGATGAGCGCGGCGGCACAAGCGTATGGGCAATCGCGCCGACGGGCACTAATACGACCTATATCGAACTGAAGGCTACTGATACCTTTGGCTGCAAGGGCGTAGATTACCTCTATCTGGCAACGCAGCCCTGCTGCACCGTGTTGTTCCCCAATGCCTTTACGCCCAACAGCGACGGCAAAAATGATGTCTTCGGTATGATTACTAACGGCACGCCGACTATCTCTGCTTTCCGGATTTTTAACCGCGTCGGCAATATGGTCTTTGAAACCTCCAACCCGCTGCGCGGCTGGGATGGCACCTTTATGAGTCAGCCACAGCCGACCGATGTGTATTACTATCACGTTCGGTATCGCTGTGATGGCAAGGAGTTTGAGCAGAAAGGCGAGGTAACTCTGATTCGATAGACCGTCTTTTTTCCGGAAATTTTATCCCCGAAAAGCAGTGCGATACATCCGCACTGCTTTTTTTTATGAGGCATCTGGTGTTCTTTTTGTATCTTCAATAATAATGATCAAGATAAATCGTACTGCGCTGTTTTCTTCCCTTGCGGGCGTGGCCGGCGGCCTGCTTGCGGCTTCGCTGCTGGGTTTTTCTCCCGACAAGGGCGACGGACTGGCCACCGTGTTTTCTGATGGCCGCCTTCAGTATAAATGGTATGCGCCGCAGATTCCGCCCCAGATGACCTTTGCGGGCGAAAAAGTGCCGTTGGAGCGGCGCGACGTGCGCGAAGCCCTCGACCGCGAGCTGATAGCCAACTACTACGGACATACCGGCACGCTGTATGCGCTCAAGCTGGCCGGGCGCTGGTTTCCGGTAATTGAACCAAAGCTGAAGGCTGCCGGCATCCCCGACGATTTTAAATACCTCTGCATTGCCGAAAGCCACCTGCAGAATCAGACTTCCCGCGCCGGGGCGGTGGGCTTCTGGCAGTTTATGCCCGGCACCGCGCCGCAGTTTGGCCTGGAAGTGGGCGACGATGTAGATGAACGCTACGATGTAGCCAAATCCACCAACGCGGCCTGCCGGTATTTTCAACAGGCTTATGCTCGCTTTGGCAACTGGACAGCCGCTGCTGCTTCCTACAACTGCGGCATGGGCGGATATAGCAACTTCGCCGCTGCACAGGCGCAGAACAATTTCTACAACATCCTGTTCCTCGAAGAAACCAACCGGTATATCTTTCGCATCCTTGCGCTCAAACACATCATTAGCAACGCACGCGGACTGGGCTTCATCGTGGAAGGTGCCGATCAATACCGGCCCGTTCCGGTGCGGAAGGTAACGGTAAACAGCAACATCCCCGACCTGGCCCGCTGGGCATTGGATAACCAGACGACCTACAAGGCCATCAAGCAGCAGAATCCGTGGTTGCGGTCTAAGTCGCTGCGGGTGGCGCCGGGCCGGTTTTATGAAATAGAAATCCCGACCGACCTGTAAATTTTTCTTCTCCGGCAGTTCCGAACCCCCTTTCTCACGTGTCTATTTCCGGAAAAGCCGTGCCTGCGCGGAAGGTGCAGCTTCTCATCGCCGTCCTTTCTACCGTCTTGTTTGTCGGGAAGATGGGGGCCTGGCTGCTCACCCATTCCGTAACCATCCTGACGGATGCGCTGGAAAGCATCGTAAATGTGGTGGCCGGTTTTATTGGCCTTTACAGCCTGCGCATCGCCGCCAAGCCGCGTGATGTGGATCATCCCTACGGCCACGCCAAGGCAGAACTGATATCGGCGGGCATCGAGGGTATCCTTATAAGCGTGGCGGGCGTACTCGTGCTTTACAACGCCGTCATGCAGTTTTTGCACCCCCGGCCCATCCACGCGCTCGATGTTGGGATGATCATTGTGGCCGCCGCCGGGATTATCAATTATATAGTAGGTTTATATGCACAGCAGCAGGGCCGGAAGCAGTCTTCGCTGGTGTTGGAAAGCGCCGGGGTTCACCTCAAATCAGATGCCTATAGCTCGGCGGGCGCGGTGCTGGGTCTTATTCTGATTTATTTCACCGGCTGGCTGTGGCTGGATGGCGTGGTGGCGGCCCTCTTTGGCATCATCATTCTCTGGGCAGGCTATCGGGTCATCCGGGCTTCCTTTGCCGGCATTATGGACGAGGCCGACCTGCCGCTGGTGCGGCGCATTCTGGAGAAGATTCAGGAGGCGCGCCGCCCCCGCTGGATAGACCTGCACAATCTGCGCGTGGTGCAGTATGGCGAGAAGGTTCACCTGGACGCGCACATGACGCTGCCCTGGTACGACACGGTGCAGCAGGCCGATGCGGAAATTCATGCGCTGGAACACGTTGTAAGAAAAGATTTTGGCGACACGGCCGAACTGTTTGTCCATATTGATGCCTGCCGGCCCTTTCAGTGTAAACTGTGTACCGTTCCCGAATGCCCGGTGCGGCAGGAGGTTTTTAAAGAGAGGATTCCCTGGACGCTGGAGACGGTATGGGAAGACTCCAAACACGGCAAAACCACGTCCGAACAGGCCTGATTTCCGGAAATTTCCGGAAAACAAGTTGCGGACAAAAAAAATTTTTTTGAAAAAAAATTTGGTGGTTTGAAATCCGGTTGTACATTTGCACTCCCAACGACAAACAACG
>DDEO01000219.1 GCA_002336725.1 Bacteroidetes bacterium UBA1952
TTTTCCGGAAATTTCCGGAAAACCACACGACTTTTTTATTTTTCCAGAGAATCCAGAAACAAGAAATAACGGTAGAAGCCGCAGGCTCCAATGCCCGAAGGGCGTCCAATTCTCCAATTTGCGAAGCAAGTCCAATAGCGAAGCTTTCCAATTCGCCTAATGCTTCCGGTTCAACAACATAGCCGTCAGTTCGCGCAGGGCTTCTTTGCGCGTGCTGATGACGGCCACTTCTTCGAGCGCCTGCATGGCTTTTTGGGAATAGATTTCCACCTGTTCGCGGCAGGCGGTCTTTGCGCCACAGTCTTCAAACAACTGGCTTATGGCGGCTACCTTTTCATCTGAAACGGGCTGGCCATAAAGCGCCGAATAGCCTTCGCAATCCTGCTGCATAGCCGTCAGGTGCAGAAATGTTTTTTTGCCGCTGCGGATGTCGCCGCCCGGTTTTTTGCCGGTAACGGCCCCATCGCCGAAAGCATCCAGATAATCGTCCTGAAGCTGAAAGGCAATGCCGAGCGCCTCGCCGAATTGATAGAGTTTATCGGCAGAATGGGCCGAAGCGCCGCCCAGCAGCGCACCCATTTTGAGCGCACAACCCAGCAGCACCGAAGTTTTGAGCCGTATCATTTCGATATAATCGACTACCGTTACATCGCTGCGCTGCTCAAAATCCATATCGAGTTGCTGCCCTTCGCACACTTCCAGCGCGGTTTGATTAAACACCGTTAAAAGCGGTTGCAAAGGCTTTTTGATATGGCCCAGTTGCTCGTAGGCGAGGATACAAAGCGCGTCGCCGCCGAGAATGGCAGACGTCGAGCCGTATTTCTCGTGGAGCGTGGGTTTTCCCCGACGCAGCGGCGAGCCGTCCATGATGTCATCGTGAACGAGGGTGAAATTGTGGAAGATTTCAATCGCGTTGGCCGCGTGCCAGGCATCATTGGTGAGCGGGGCAAAAAGCTCGGCGGCCATCAGGCACAAGACCGGGCGCACGCGCTTGCCGCCGAGGGCCAGAAAATACCGAATTGGCTCGTAGAGGGTTTCGGGGCGGCGGGTGTCGGCGGGCATCGGCAGCCGCTTTTCAAAAAGAGCGGCAAGGGTGGCAAACGTCTGCATGGAGAAAAGAGCGCGGCGAAGGTAAGGCGGGCCTTCGTGGCGGATAAAAACCGGCGAATTTTCCGGAAAACAGCGGCGATTTTCCGGAGAATGGGAACTGATGTTTCCGGAAATATTTTCTGCCTTCCCGACAACGACACCTTTTGGCGCGTTCGGGTGGCATTTTTGAAGTATTCCGTTTCAAAAACCGCTAAAACCCAAAACCTTATGAACGCCAACCCCTACCGCGAAACCTTGCAGGAAACCCTGGAAAAACTGGTAAAGATGCGCAGCGAAGTCTTTGACTGCCTGCTGCAACTCTCCGTTACCGGCGAGCTGAAGGAATGGGCCGACGCCGTGCCGGTCGGCGAATGCTTTACGTTTTCCAAAGAGCTTTTTGCCGCCTGCGACGACGCCAACCTGCAAATACTGGTGCGCCTGCTCAACCGCATCGAGCAAACCGCCGATTCGCTTTGTAATATTAACGCGTTGGATTTTCCGGGGGAAAGTGTGGATAAGGAAAGGGAATAGAATGTATGGCGGCTGCTAAAAGGGATGCCAAGTGGCTGCGGTGTGTCCCTACGACAGGAGATGCAAAATTGCTGCGCTTGACCCGGCACAATTTTTCTCTAAACAAAAAGGGTGTTGTTTTTCCGGAAAACAACACCCTTTTTTTGCTACTTTTCTTTCTTTTTGCGCCCCGCCGGCTTCGCCGCCACTTCCGTTTTCGGCGTTCGAGATGTTTTCGGCTTTTCAGCGGTGTTTTTCACTCCTTTAGCTTCCTTCGGCGGTTTCGACTCTTTGGCAGGTTTCAGCGTTTTCGGCGTTTTGGGCTGCTGTGCTACCGCCACCAATGCATAGTCAATCGTGCGGCTTTTCAAGCTGGCATCCAGCACTTTCACCCGCACAGCGTCGCCCACGCGGAAGGTCATGCGGGTGTAGCGGCCTACGAGGGCATATTCGCCTTCGGGCAATTCAAACTGGTCGATACTGGCCAGCTCGTTGATGCTCACCATGCCCTCACACTTGGTATCCACCGTCTCGGCCCAGAAGCCAAAGGCGGAAACGCCGCTCACCACTGCGTCGAACTCGTCGCCGATGAACTGACGCATATACTCTACCTGTTTGTATTTGTTGGCATCGCGCTCCGCCTGCATCGCGGCGCGCTCGCGCTCCGAGCAATGGCGGCACTTCTGCTCCAGGCCCTTTGCCGGCGAAATTTCATTTTCTAATACCTGCGCCAGAATACGGTGGACCATCACATCGGGATAGCGGCGAATGGGCGAGGTGAAATGGCAGTAATCTTCAAAACCCAGTCCGTAATGGCCAATGTTTTCGGTGGTGTAAACGGCCTTCGCCATCGTGCGGATGCCGAGGCTTTCCAGCACGTGCTGCTCTGGCTTTCCCTGCACCGCCTTCAACATCTGGTTGAAGGATTTGGCAATGGTTTGTGGCGTGCTGCGGTCAAATTTATAACCATAGCGGGCGGCAAAAGCGGCAAACATTTCCAGCTTGGCCTCGTCGGGCTGGTCGTGAACGCGATATGGAAAGGGCAGCGGCTTGTCTTTGTAGGTGATTTCGCTCACATGGTGCGCCACGGTGCGGTTGGCCAGCAGCATAAACTCTTCAATGAGTTGGTGGGCTTCCTTGCTTTCCTTTACGACCACAGCGATGGGCCGGGCCGCTTCGTCGAGCACAAAGCGCACTTCCTGCGACGAGAAGTTAATAGCGCCTTTCTTAAAACGCTCGGCCCGCAGGGATTGCGCAATGCTGTTGAGCGTGCGAATCACGTCTTCGTGGTCGTTGTTGCCGCCTTCAATCACGTCCTGCACTTCTTCGTAGGTAAAACGGCGGGCGCTTCGGATGACGGTGCGGCCCAGCCAGTAATCTTTTACTTTTCCTTTTTTATCCAGCTGAAAAACAGCGGAGAAGGCATATTTGTCTTCGTTGGGCCGGAGCGAACACAGCTCGTTGCTCAGCCGTTCGGGCAGCATCGGCAGCACGCGGTCGGGCAGATAAACAGAGGTAGCGCGGTGGTAGGCTTCCTTGTCGAGGGCCGAATCCGGTTCCATAAAATGCGCTACATCGGCAATGTGAACGCCGATTTCAAAAGAGCCGTCTTTGTGGGCTACAAAAGAAATCGCGTCGTCGAAATCTTTAGCATCCACCGGGTCGATGGTGAGGGTGAGTATTTTCCGGAAATCGCGGCGTTTGCGCAGTTCGTCCGGGTCGATATGCTCGTTGTAGCGGGCAGCTTCTTCGAGCACTTCGTCGGGGAACGACAGCGGGAAGCCGGCTTCCATCAAGAGATCCTGCATCGCTTTTTCGTTGAGCGAATCGCCGGTGGTGATGCGCACCACTTCGCCCACCGGGTTTTTCTTTTTCTCGGCCCAGTCCACCACGCGCACCACTACGCGGTCGCCGTCCACCGCATTATTCAGCAGGTGGAGCGGCACGAAGATATCCACGTTCATTTCGGGCGCATCGGCAATAAAGAAGGCAAAATGTTCTTTCACCTCTACCCTGCCGCTGAACTCGCTTTGCTTGTGGCGGGTAATTTCTTTAATGGTGCCTTCCTGCCGACCACTGCGGCCCACTTTGGTGATGGCCACAACGACTTCGTCGCCGTTGAGTGCGCCGTGCAGGTTTTCGCGGTGCACGAGGATGTCGCGCTCCTGCCCCACCACGGTTACGAAGCCCATGCCGGCACGGGTAATTTCCAGAATGCCTTTAAAAGTATGGAAGGAATGGCTGCCTTTTCTGGCGTTTTTGTCTTTTTTGGAATGCTGATTTCTACCGCCCATAAGAGAGTTTTAGAGAGAAGGTGTAAGGTCGGGCTTATTTCCGGGATTTAAAACCCGCATGTGCATTCCCACCTATAAAAACCGTTCTTTGGGAAGGATTTCGCACCGGATTTAACCGAATGGTAATGGCAACCCTTTCCGCGAATGACGCGAGGCGCTCTAACACCTCGCTGACCGATAGCGCCCTTTCAGGGCTTGTTTTCTTGTAGTTCTGTTTTCTTGTGTTCCTGTTTTCCTGGATTCTTGCGCTCTTTGGTGCCTGGGCTATGGGCCTTTCTTTTCGGGCCTTGGGCGCGGTGGCCGAGGTGGGCGCGGGGCCTGCGGTTGCGGTGTATCTTTTTTGGCCTGCTGCTGCGGTGCGTCTTTCTTTGGCTGCGGCTTGGCGGGCTTTTCTGCTACCGGCTTTTTGACGGCAGGCGATTCCTTAGGGCTTGCAGCCGGCTGTTGCCGCCCGGCATCTTTTTTGGCTTTCTTGTGCTTTTTATTGTTGCGCTCCAGCGCCCGCAGCGACACCTGCCCTACGTCGTTCACAAAGCTGCTTTCCGGCGTTACCCCGTCGGCTTCGGTGGGTTTTTCCAATTCCACCGCACCCAGTTCTTCAGGGCGTTTCCCTTCTTTGTTGAGCGCCATGATTTCGCGCACCCGATCGAGGCTCAGTGGATACTGGCGCGAGGAGCCGGGCAATGTGTACCACATCAGATTCCGGAAAATATCCTTCTTCTGCAGGAAAGCAATGCCTTTTCCGACCTCCAGTTTTTCGGCACCGGTCGGGAAGGCACGCAGCGCATCCATATAAGTGTCCAGCTCATAGTTGAGGCAGCACTTGAGGCGGCCACACTGCCCGGCCAGCTTCACCTGATTGATGCTCAGGTTTTGGTAGCGGGCTGCGCCGGTGTTTACTGCTTTAAAATCGGTGAGCCAGGTGCTGCAACACAGTTCGCGGCCACAGGAGCCAATGCCGCCCACCTTGCCGCTTTCCTGCCGTGCGCCGATTTGGCGCATCTCTACCCGCGCCCGGAATTCGGTAGCGTAGGTTCGGATGATTTCCCGGAAATCAATGCGCTGTTCGGCGGTGTAATAGACAGTTACCTTCTTGCCGTCGGCCTGCATTTCTACTTCGGCGATTTTCATTTCCAGGCCCTGCTGGCGGGCTACGGCGCGACTGCGCACGAGCATATCCTGTTCGCGGGCTTTTTGCTCGTGATACTGGCGCAGGTCGTCTTCGAGAGCGGGACGCATCATTTTTTTAAGATCCTGCTTTTCGTCCACACCGTGCTTTTTGAGCTGGAGTTTCACCAGTTCGCCGGTCAGCGAAACAGTTCCCACGTCAAAGCCGCTGGTGCCTTCGACCACCACCCAGTCGCCTTTCTCGTATATATAATCGCCGTTGTTGCGAAAAAAATCCTTCCGGCTTCCCTTGTTGAAGCTGATTTCCAGGATTGGGAAAGGCTGCCAGCCATCGTAGGTCGGCATATCGGCCAGCCAGTCATATACATTCAGCCTGTTGCACCCGCCCGAGCTACAGCCGCCGTTGCTTTTGCAACCAGCCGGCGTGCCGCCAGAGGTACGGGAGCTGCAAGTGCTACATCCCATAGTTATGTGATATTTATATAAACAACAAAACGACTATGCGTCGTCTGTTGGAATTGTTACAGAAGAAAACGAACCGAGCAAAGGTAAGGTTCGGCGGGGTGCTGTGTTTGAGGAAAACGGGGTGGTTTTTTTTGGGGAAGCAGCCTACGAATCTGTTTCAGGAACGCGAATGCCGTATTAAGAAAGTGCTGCGGGCATTACTGCTACAGACCACAGAGATTTTCAGCAAACGTTTTTATCCCCCCGAAACCTATAAGGTTTCAAAAACCTTATAGAGTTTTTCCGGAAAACGCAGCGAGCCAACCGCTAAAGCCTGCCCGCTAAACCGATACCTGCCCCCTTGCAATCCGCATCAGCTGAATACTAAGCGCGTGAAGCTGGATTTTGGCATTGGCGTTGCCTTCGATGCAGTGGGCGGTGTGCGCCAGAGCTTCCGACATGGCCGAGATGCTCTCCACGCCTGTGCTTTTATGGCCCGCCAACCGGCGAATAAAATCGGCTTCTTCTGCCGGGAAGGGCAGCGGTGCGCCGGGTGCATAGTGCTGCACCAGCGCGGCCTGAAGCAGGTGCATGGCGTATTGCAAAAAAGCCTTTGCCCCCTCGCGCCCCTGCTTGGAAAGCTGCTCTGCAAAGCTGGTCAGGAAGATGCCTTTCCCGGTATAAAGTGCGTTGAACCAATCGCGAAATTGCGGAAACAGGTCTTCGCCACCGCCCTCGGCCAGCCGGATGGCTTCGCTAAAAGAGCCTTCGGCATTGATAGCAGCCAGACTTGCCGAGCGCGCATCCTGCGCAATGCCTTTTTGCTGCAAAGCACCGCTGATGTCTTCCATACGCAACGGTGGCAGGCGAATGGTCTGTACGCGGCTCAGGATGGTGGGTAATATTTCTTCTGCCTCGCTGCCAATAAAAATCAGGTGAGTACCGGCGGGCGGCTCTTCGATGAGTTTCAGGAGCATATTACCCTCCTTTTGCAGGTATTCAGCACCCCAGAGAATCAGCACTTTCTTATCGCCCTCAAAGGGTTTCAGGTTCAGCTTCTCAATGATGCTGCGGCATTCGGCGGCGGGGATATTGCCTTGTTTATTGCCCGCCTCAATGTATTGAAGCCAGTTGTAGAGGTTGTCGTAGGCGTTTTGATGGATAAATTTCCGGAAATCCTTGCCAAAAACTTCGGCGGTAAGGTTGTCGCCTTTAATCCTTTCCGGCTTGATGAGCGGGTAAGAAAAGTGCAGGTCGGCGTGTTCGAGGCGCACTACTTTGCGGCAGGCCGGGCAGTGGCCGCAGGAATCTTCTTTCGATGGATTTTCACAAAAAAGATATTGCGCCAGGGCCAGCGCCAGCGGAATGCCGCCCGTGCCTTCGCGGCCCAGCAACAGCAGCGCGTGGGGCAACTTTCCCGACTGCACGGCGTGAAGAATACCTGCTTTGGCCGCCTGCTGGCCAACCACATCCCGGAATTGCATAAGTGTTTTCTTGGGGGGATTTCCTCGTTTTAGTCCGCCACGCGCACCCACTCCACCGACTTGCCTATCAGCGAGAAGCCGATGTAGCCGCGCATGGTCATTTTCTGGGGCGCGTGAAGGGTTACCTTGCAGTCATAGGTTTTGCCGCTGCTCGGGTCGTAGGCTTTGCCTTTTTCGTACTCGTTTTTGCCGGCGGGGCGCAGGTCATACACGATATTGGTTCCCAAAAGCGGACGGTTGCGCAGCGCCTCATTGGGGTTCCGTTTGTCCACTTTTGTTCGCATATTTTCGCCTTGGGGCGGCACAAACCAGGCGAGCCTTGCGGCATAAGTGCCGTTGGGCGCTTTATAGAACTGAATCTTCGTTTGCTGTTTTTCGTTGAGCCAGATGCCTTCAATCGGGGGCGACTGCGCATAGACGGAGGAAGCGGCAGCGGTCGTAAGAGCCGTAAAGAGGGTGATTTTTACGAATGAGCGGTATTGCATTATCAATCAGAGCGAGACCCGTTTTTCCGGAAAAAATCCTGCCGACAGGGTCATGCGGGTAGCACTACGACTCCAGGCTCCGCGTTCTGCGCCACCAGATAAAGCCAATACTACCGATGGCAATTAGCGGCAGTGTGGCCAGATACACAATACCGCCGTTGAGGCCGCGTGCGCTTTTGGCATCCAGCTCAGAGGCCGTCTTCGTACATACGCTACAACCTTGGGCCAGCGCCTGTGCGCCGGGGGCAATGGCAAAAGAGAGCAGCAAGGCAAAAATTGCTTTTTTCATACCGGAAATAAAGGTACGAAACAAAAAAGAAGCGGTTTGGGTTTTAGAGTCCGGTCTCTTTTCCGGCTTGGGATCTCGTTGGCGGTATGTATTTTGAGAAGAGAGAAAAATCTCTTCCCTTTATGCGTCCGTTTTTTACACTGTTTTTGGTTGTTCTCCTCTGGACTTTGCCCCGGCCCGCTGCTGCGCAATCGCCGGGACGGCCCAAGATAGGCCTTACCCTGAGTGGCGGCGGTGCCAAAGGGCTGGCCCACATCGGCCTGCTGAAAGCAATTGACTCGGCGGGCCTGAAGGTAGATTACCTTACCGGAACGAGCATGGGCGCGGTGGTGGGCGCTATGTATGCCATTGGCTACAGCGGCAAAGAGATTGAGGCCATTGCCCGGCAAATCAACTGGAACCTGATGCTAAGCAATCAGGTGGCGCTGCGCGACCTGCCTATGACCGAAAAAGAAGACTACAGCAGATACCCACTGGAATTTGCTTTCGCAGCGGGCCGCCCGCAACTGCCCGTGGGGCTGCTCGCCGGGCAGGAACTGTGGCTGAAACTGGCTGAAATTTATTTTCCCGCCCGGGACCAACCCGATTTCAGCAAGTTCCCGATTCCTTTTAAGTGCATCGCCGCCGATATTGTAAAAGGCGAAGGCGTGGTGCTGGATTCCGGAAATCTGGCCATGGCCGTACGTGCTTCTATGGCTATCCCAACGGTTTTTACCGCTATTGATCTCAATGGGCGGCGGCTGGTGGACGGCAGTATTATCCGTAATTTTCCGGTAGAGAACGTGCGCAAAATGGGTGCCGATTTTGTGATCGGCAGCACGGTATCCAGCGGGCTGGCAACCAAAGACGAACTGAAGTCGCTGGTAGATGTGCTGTTTCAACTGGCTTTTTTAAAAGAATCGGAAGATTATAAAAAGCAGGTGCCGCTGACCAATATTTTTATTCAGCAGCCCGTCGAACGCTTCTCCAACAGCTCTTTTGGAGATGCTGATGCAATCATAGATTCCGGAATTGCCGAGGGAAACCGCCGCTACGCGCAGATAAAAAGCCTGGCCGATTCTATCAATAGCCGCTGGGGCGCACAGCCACTGGCCCATGAGCATCCCCTCCGCGAAAAAGATTCGGTCTATATTTCGGCAATAGAAGTAAACGGCCTGCGCAAAACCACCCTCCCGGAATTTCAAAACAACCTGGGATTCAGTCCCAATCAATATTATACCGACAGCGCCCTTAGTGCACTGATTCGCAGGGCCGCCGGTTCCCGCACCTACCGAAGCATTTATTATTCGCTCAAGCCCACAACCGGAGATACCGGCAGCCGGAAAATTGTCTTTGATGTCATTGAAAACCCTGGCTCCCACACGAAGCTGGGCCTCAACTACAATTCTTTTGCGGGTATCAGCCTGCTGGTAAACCTCACAGGTCGTAATGTTCTTTTCCCGTATTCCAAAAGCAGTATTACGCTGAATATCGGCGAGAATATGCGGGCCAGAGCAGAGCACGAGCAGTATTATTCCTATATACGAAACGTAGGGCTATTTACCCAGGCACAGTTTGAAAGCTATAAAATCAATTCTTTTAGCGACCTCAAGCGCCAGGGGCAATACCGGCAGGTCTATTTTCTGGGCGAGACAAAAGCCATGTACACCGGCAACCGCAGTTTCAACTTCGGCGTTGGTGGGCGCTATGAGCATATCAATTTTAAACCGCTGGTGCAGACCGTGGCAGACATCCGGGGCAAAAACGCTTTTTTCTCGCTTTTCGGGCAGTTTCGGGTCAATACTCTCGACCAGTTTAATTATCCCAACAGTGGCCTGCGTTTGTTTCTGGAAGGTGCGCAGGTTCTGAGGCAATCGCCGCAGGTGAACTATGAGTCGTTTGGCAATCCTGCCGCGCCGTCGCCCGACAGCAACGCCTACGCGCGGGACCGGGGTTATCCCGTCCTGACGCTGAATGCAGAAGCATACCGGAAAATCCGGCCCAGGCTCGTTGCGCAGGCGCAGCTGCAATCCGGCATTCACTTTCATAAACAGCGGAGCCTGGCCAATGATTTTCAGCTCGGCGGCCTAACCCGCACCATGCGCAATCAGATTTTATTTGCCGGCTCCGAGGAAAGCACCGTAAGTACGCCCGCCGTGGCAGCACTTTCGGTGGGGCTGCGCTACAATTTTGCCGGGGATTTCTATGCCCTGCTGCGTACGAACGGGGCCGTGTACGATTTTCTATCCGGCCCAAAAGGGCTGGATTTAACGCATTTTATCTCCGGCCACGCGCTTACGCTGGCTTATAACTCCACCATCGGGCCTATTGAGGTAAGCCTCGCCTACCGCGATCAGGACAGCAAGGTAACGACCTATGTGAACCTGGGGATTCCTTTTTATTATTGAAATATGCGGGTTTTGAGCGGACACGCGCGGCGTGTCCCTACACCCCAACCGGCGCGTAATACGGGCTGATCATCAGATAGATAATCGGGCCGGAGAGACTCACGTATAGCCACAAAGGCCAGGTATAGCGGGCCAGTTTCCGGTGCTTTTCATACTCGCCGGTCAGGGCGCGATAGGCTGTAAAAAGGATAAAGGGCAGGATAATGGCCGCCAGAATAATGTGCGTAATGAGCAGGATAAAATAAACCAGCCGCAGATTGCCCACGGCGGCCAGCTCGGCAGCATCTACAAAGCCATCGAGATTGCGGTCGCCAAAGCGGGTGTCGCCGGCCAGCAGGTGATGCGCGATATAGGAAATCAAAAACAGCACCGACAGGCCAATGGCCGCCAGCATCACCTTTTTGTGCGCATTATAATTCCGGTTTTTGGCCGTTACAAGCCCGGCAATCAGCAACACCGAGACAAGCGTGTTGATAACGGCGTTGATTTTGGCAAATAGGTGAATATCAAAACCCAGCGAGGTGCGGAGTTGAATCTTAGACAGCAGCGCCACCGCTACAAAAACGATGATGGAGACGGCAAAAATCAGGATGCGGGCGTTGCGGTCGGATTTGGGCAGCACGGGCGAGGGAAGCACAGTAGAGCGGGGCTTTAAATAAAAATATACAGATACGTTATCGGGACGCATTTTCGGTAATCCAGTTGCGAATTTCGCGGTAGATGGCGGGGCGCTTCCAGGGCAGCAGCCGGGGTACATGGCCTGCGCCCTGCATCAACACCAACTTATAGGGCATCCCCTGCCGCTGCAACTCCCGCGCCAGCGTAAGGCCCTGCGAAGAATCTACAATCGGATCTTTGGTTCCCTGAAACAGCAGCGTAGGCACGGGTGCAATCTGTGCAACGGGGCTTGCCTGCTTAAAAACAGCCGTGTCGTTGGGCTGATCATAGCGTCCTCCGGTAATTTCCTCAATGACCCGCCTCGCAAGCCGGAAGAAGGGTCCTTTATAGTATTCTTCGGTATAGAAATCGGTGGGGCCGCTCAAAGAAACAATGCCGGCAACCGCAGTGGCGTGCTGATAGCCGTGGAGCAGCGCCAGATGCCCGCCCGCACTCTCGCCCAGCACAAAATACCGACCTGTCGTCTGGCCGAAATATTGCCTTATCTCCTGCATCTTAGCCACTGCCAGGGTAATATCTTCCAGTTGTTCGCGGTAGCCGCTCTTCGGGCCGGCAAGCCTGTAATTGATATTGACAGAAGCAATGCCATTCTTCAGGAGCATCCGCTGAATGCTGCCAATCCAGCGTTTATTGCCATGCGTCCAGGCACCGCCGTGCATCATCAACACCCAGGGCGTTTGAGGATTGATGTCTTGCGGAACAGCCACATCCAGCACCTGCCGGGGCAGGGATGCATAGGATATATTGCGGGTAATTTTTCCGGAAATAAACGTTTCAGATTGAGTCATAACAGGAGTCCGGCAGCCCCAAAATGCGCCGGTCATCAGCAATAACAACAAAACGGCGCTAACGTTTGCGAGGTTCTTTTTCCAGTGCGAGGAGTACGATGTCATCAGCACATTTCTTTATCTGTACGGGATCCAGCCCGTCATAATAACCGCGTATATTTCGGTGGCGATCCAGAAGGACAATCGTTTGACTGTGCATCAGGTCATCGGCACCGCCGCTGCCGTCGCCGCCGCTCAGCTTCAGTTCCTGACGCAGATAATCGTTGGTTGCCGTCTTGTCGCCCCGCAAAAACCACCAGCGGTCGGGGTTGGCTTTGTACTGCGCGGCATAGTTCCACAACACCGGTACAGAGTCGCGCTCGGGCATCGTGGTGATAGATACCAACTGTACCATCGTATCGTTGGAGCGCATCGCCGTGCGCCGAAAAGCCTTTTGAAGCAGTTCCAGATTGCTGTTCAGCTTCGGGCACACCTCCGTGCAGGAGGCGAAGAAGGCCGTAACAGCCACTACTTTTCCGGAAAGATCTTTATTGACAGACACCGGCTGCCCGGTTTGATTGATGCCCACAAAATCGCCTACCCGGTGCCAGACGGTATCGCCGGGCGCTTCCACACGCTCCACTCCATAGTGGCGGGGCATATCAATGCGATCCTTTTTTAAGGACTTGGCGATGATAAAAAAGGAAAACGGTAGCACTGATGCTACCGCAATTCCCAGAAGAAACTTCTTATTGGACCGTTTCAGGGCCATTTCTGACAAAGGCTTTTTAAAAACTTATTGGAGAGCCGGAGCGGGCGTTTTTGCAGGGCTTTTGGCAGGAACGGCCTGCTCGGTTTTATTGTCAAAACGAGTCGGATCGGTCTGATTCATGTGCAGCCAGTGGGCACCGTCTGCCAGAAAGGCAATGATAAACCACACGAAGAGCACCAGCGGAATCAGCACCAGCGTAACAAAATTTTTGAACTCATCGCCCAGGTGCATAAAGACCTTTACGATGTAAAAGGCTTTAATAATGGTCATGATGATAAAGAAGAAGTTACGAACTCCTACGTGTACGCCCTGATAGTGGCCATAAAGGCCGAGGCTTACTTCCAGGATGGTAACGATAGCCAGCAGCAGCGTGATTTTCCAGATGCGGCTCACCTGCTTGCGGCTCGCCTCGCCCTTCAGTTCGCTGAGGTCGTGGTGTGCCAGAACACCGGAATAGAGCTTGGACTGATCGCCTTCGTAGAGCGTTTCTGCGGTATCGGTATGCGGATTTTGCATGATAGAAAAGCCGGTAAGTACTTTTTTTTAGAAAAGAGGAAAGACCTTAGAGCAGGTAGAAGCAGGTAAATACGAATACCCAAACCAGATCTACAAAGTGCCAGTAGAGGCCGATTTTTTCGACCATCTCATAGTGGCCACGGCGCTCGTAGGTGCCGTTTACAGCATTCAGAAACACCATAATCAGCAGGATAACGCCTACGGATACGTGAAAGCCGTGGAAACCGGTGATGCCGAAGAAGAAGTTAAAGAAATTGCCGGTTGCTTCCAGCGCCTCGCGGGGATAGGCCGCAATATTGGAGGCGGGTGCAAAGAAATGTTCAATCTTGCTGAGGGGCGTAGCCGGGTCGTCAAAAGCGCCCATCAGGCCACCGTTCGACAGCGCCAGGTGCGTCCATTCCCATGCCTGACAGCCCAGGAAGGCAATACCGCCGACGATCGTCCACAACAACCATTTCACCACCCCTTTGCGGTCGCCATAGTGGCCGGCGTGTACGGCCAGCACCATCGTTACCGACGACAGGATGAGGATAAAGGTCATCAGCGACACGAACAGCAGGGGCAGTTGCGCATCTGCCGGGAAGAACGGCGCCGAGTGAAACACATGGTTCGGATCCGGCCAGACGGCAGAGAAGTAGCGTTTTGTCCCGTAGGAAATCAGGAAGGCGCCGAAGGTGAAGGCATCAGAAAGAAGGAAAAACCACATCATGATCTTTCCGTAACTGACGTTGAACGGCGAGCGTCCGCCGGCCCATGCTTTGGGCTGCGCGGTGGTTTCGGAGAGGTTAACAGCTGTTGCTTGTGCCATGCGATTGTAAAAAAACAGCGCGTAAGGAGAGATTGCTACGCGGCTGCAAATTTTCTTAAAAAATCACTGATTTACTAACAAAAAGACAAATAAATAAATCCATAACAGGTCCACGAAGTGCCAGTACTGCGCTGCAATCTCCAGACCAGTAGCCGAATACACCTTTTTGCGGCGGCTCCAGGAGCGCAAAACTACGATAGCGAGGGCCACAATTCCGCCCAGAATATGCAGCAGGTGAAGGCCGGCTATGATAAACAGGAAAGATTCACTCGGATTGCCGTCCACCCGAACGGCCTTGGCCGGCATATTTTCCCGCAACACCAGCGTTGAAGGACTTCCGGATTCGCTCATCACCACCGGCTGCTTGATGGCATACAACTCCTCGAAACCCAGCAACTGACACGCGCCAAAGGCCAGTCCCAGCGCCAGCGTGAGGCCCACCAGCAGGCGATAGCGGGGCATTTGCCGGGTCTTAAACGCCCGCAGCGCCAGGTGAATCGTTAGGCTCGAAACCAGAATCAGCGCCGTAGAAACCCAGAAGACGGGCGGCATCTTAAAATAGCGCCACTCGCCCTGCGCCTGCCGCACGATGTAGCCGCTCGTCAGACCGGCAAACATCATCACGATAGAAGCCATAGCTATCCACAGCACAAACTTCTGAGGATGGATTTTTCGCTTTTGAACGGGGGAAGAAACAGAACTCACGACAGACATCTCTACGCAGGAAAAAAAAGGTGATTAAATCTTATCAAACAGGAAGGCCAGCAACACCAGCGGCAAGTATATCAGCGAGGCAAACATGGTTTTTTTCGCCGAAGGCATATCATTTTTCAAATAAAAAACCACGGAGGCATTGACCATATAGACCGCTGCCAGCATCCCGACAAACATTCCCCAGTTGCCAACGATGCCCAGCGCACGCGGCACAATAGCGAGCGGAAACAGCGCCAGGCTGTAAATGATGCACTGAAAACCGGTGAAGCGCGTTTTGCCGGCCCGCGAAGGCAGGAGCCGAATCCCTGCTTTTTCGTATTCCTCATATCCCAGAAAACCAATGGCCCAAAAATGCGGAAACTGCCAGAAAAACTGAATCAGAAACAGCGCCACGCCGCCCCACCCGATGCTGCCGGTAGCAGCCACCCAGCCAATGAGCGGCGGCAAAGCGCCCGGAATCGCACCCACGGCCACGGCCACAGGATGCACCTTTTTGAGCGGCGTATAAGCAAAAGCATAGAGCAGCAGCGAGACAAAGGACAGCACGCCGGCCAGCGCATTAAACTGAAGGGTGATGACCAGCAGGCCCGCAATTCCGGAAATCAGGGCTACAGCCCAGGCCTCGCCAGCCTGCATCCGGCCATCGGGCAAAGGGCGCGTCCGGGTGCGCTTCATCAGCGCGTCGGAGCGGCGCTCCAGAATTTGATTGATGGTATTGGCGCTGCCGGTAACAAGGATGCCGGCGGCAAAAAGAGCCAGCAAATCAGGCAGATAGAAGTGGCCTTTGGGCGACAATAAATAGCCGATAACCGACGAAAAAACGACGAGAAAACTCAGATTGGGCTTTAAAAGTTGGGCATAATCCCGCACCTTACCGGTTACCGCCGTGTTTTTTGAAGTTTCTAAAGTCTGTTCCCGCAGCATTACGTTGTCCTGTAAATAGGTATGCAAAAGTAAGGCACAATCGCGGGGTTTAGCATTCAATAGCCTTAAAGCGCGTTTTGGAAACACGATTCTTACGCAATATCCTGCCCCTCTTTCAGAACCGCCGGGGCTGCGAAAAGGGCTTGTATTTTCCGGAAATTTCCGGAAAATTATGGGTGCGGCATCCGAAGTTTTTCGACCATATCATCGGTCATGTCTTCGCTATAAATGCCATATCCATTCACCAGCACACCTTTCAGACTGTGTTTGGGCGAAGAGATGGCGTATAGGATAGACGAATCGTCGGGATTGCTTTCGCCTTCAAAGCGGAAGAATTTATCCACCTCAAAATCTTTGCTAAACAATTTGGCGGCGCGGTTGCCGCATTCCAGGCAGTCCTGCAAGAGGTTAAAATCTTCGGTGTATCCCTGTTTCCGAAGGCCGGCCATGGCCAGAGAAAGGGTATCGTAGGCTTCCATAACATTAGGTTTTAAAGGGAAAAAAATTTTAGAGAGCGTCTTTTTTTGCCACGAATGCACGAATGGACACGAATGCCAAACAAGAAAGCGCCCAGGTCAAAAGTATTGCCTTTTTGCATCCCTTGCGTTTCTATGTCTATGCAAGAGGAGTTCACTTTCCGGAAAAAAACTACTGCGCCTCCGCCGAAAAATTTCTCTTTCCGGAAAATCCCCTCTGCCCCTCTGCCGGAAAATTTCTCTTTCCGAAAAATCCCTCCGCGCCTCTACGAGAAAAACCCGCTCTCCGGAAAATCCCTCTGCGCCTCTGCGCCTCTGCGAGAAAAACCGCTCTCCGGAAAATCCCTCTGCGAGAAAACCCCACTTTCCGGAAAATCCCTCCGCGCCTCTGCGAGAAAAATCTACGCCGCCCGCATATTCACGCCATCCGATGGATGAAGCCGCCGGAACACCAGGCCAGAGAGAATCGTGAGTGCGCCCATCACCATAAAAGTATGCTGAAAAGCCGGATGCACCGCCGCGCCGGAAACCACCGTACCGCCAACGTTTCCTTCAAAAACCTTCAACACCAGCAGTCCGAAAGCCGTCCCAAAACCCAAAGCCAGTTGCTGATTGACCGAAATAAGCGAGTTGCCGCTGCTCGTCAGATGCTGCCGCAAATCGGCAATGGAAATGGTATTCATAGACGTGAACTGCACCGAGTTGAAAAAGCCCAGCGTGGCCAGCAGCGGAATGAAAACATACGGCGAATTGTGGATGCCCGGCAGCGAGAGCGACAGAATAATCACCCCGATAATCATCGTATTGACCAGCAGCGTATTGCGATAGCCAAAGCGATTGAGAATTTTCACGACAAACGATTTCCCAACCATCGCCGTCAGCGCCATCGGTGCCACAATCCAGCCCGAAGTAACGGCGCTCTGCCCGTAGGCCAGTTGAATCATCAGCGGCACCAGCAGCGGCACGGCACTAATGCCGAGCCGCGTAGCCAGGTTGCCCAGAATGCCCACCCGAAAGGTGCGGATTTGAAACAGATTGAGCGGAAAAATAGGATTCTCGTCCTTCTTGGCGTGGCGGTAATAGTAGTAGAGCAGCAGGAAGCCGAAGATAAAAACAAGCAGCACCGGCGTGGTTTGCATCGCATTGCCCAGCCCTTCCAGCGCCAGCGACAAGGTCAGCGAAGCACCGGCAAAAATCATAAAGCCTTTGAGGTCGAAATCCGGCTTTTCGCTTTTATAATCGGGCATATAGCGGATGCCCAGAAATATACCAATAAGGCCAATGGGAATATTTATCAGGAATATCCAGTGCCAGGAGAAATAATCCACCAGGTAGCCGCCCACCAGCGGCCCCATCACCGGCCCGATGAGCGCAGGAATAATGGCAAAGTTCATGGCCCGCACCAGTTCGTTTTTGTCAAAGGTTTTTATCAACGCCAGTCGGCCCACCGGTGTCATCAGCGAGCCTCCCAGCCCCTGCACCACGCGGGCAATCACCAGATGAGACAAGGTTTGAGAAACGGCACACAGCACCGAGCCAATCGTAAAAAGCAGCAGCGCAGCGACAAAGATTTTGCGGGTGCCGAATTTATCGGCCAGAAAACCCGAAGCGGGCATAAAAACAGCCAGCGTCAGCACATAGCTGATGATGGCGTTTTGCATATTGAGTGGCGATTCGCCCAGGTCGCGGGCAATAGCGGGCAGCGAGGTATTGAGGATGGTAGAGTCCAGCATCTGCATGAAAATGGACGTAGCCAGAATCAGGGGCAGAATTTTCTTGGTGTTATCGGTTTCGCTCATAGTCGGGAGGCACACTTGGGACACAGAGCGGGTACAGAAATTGGGCCAGCCGGATGCAGGACTTGACAAGTCGCGGGGTCTTATGACTTGACAAGTCCGCATACGTATTGCTGATTGACTTGTCAAGTCTGATGTACTCATTACGCTTTTACACTTTAGACTTGACAAGTCGCGCTCAACCTTACTCCTCCATATTTCCGAAAATCCCATCCGCTGCCGGCGGCACGCCCTCGCCTTTGAGGTAGGAAAGCAGGTTAAAGGCAGTTTTCTCAGAAAAACCAATTTGGTAAAAGCCTGCCTAATACACCACGCGAACGCGAATGGTGCCGTCCACCTCGCGCAGCAGTCGTGCAGCATCGCCGCTCACGGCTTGGTCCACATCCAGCGCCACATAGCCGATGCGCTCGCGGGTCTTCAGATACTGCCCCAGAATGTTTAATCCTTTTTGCGCCATCAGCGTGTTGATGTTGCCCAGCACACCCGGTTGGTTTCGGTGGATGTGCAGGATGCGGTGCGTTCCTTCCTGCGGCGGCAGACTGATTTCCGGCAGCGTCAGAGCGCCTTGCGTGGCACCGGTTTCCAGAAATGCAAGCAACCTGCCGCTCACGTCCGTGCCGATATGCGCCTGCGCTTCCTCAGTAGATCCACCAATATGGGGTGTCAGCAACACATTGCTCAGTCCCTGAACCGGCGAGTGGAAAACATCGCCGTTGCGCTGCGGCTCCTCCTCAAAAACATCGGCGGCCAGGCCACCCAGACGACCCAAAAGGCGGGCTTCGCGCAGGGCTACAAAATCGGTAACCTCGCCACGGGCATAGTTGATGAGCAATGCGCCGGGCTTCATTTGCAGCAGGGTCTCCGCGTTGATGAGATGGCGCGTAGCAGCATTGGCCGGCACATGGAGCGTCAGGATGTCGGCAGTTTCCAACACGGCCTGCAACGAAGGCAGCGGGCGGGCATTGCCCAGCGGCAGCCGCTTTTCGATGTCATAGAAAACCACGGTCATGCCCAGCGCCTCGGCCAGCACACTGACCTGCGAGCCGATATTGCCGTAGCCAATGATGCCCAGGGTTTTGCCCCGCAACTCGCGGCTGCCGGTAGCGTCTTTTTGCCAGATGCCTTCGTGGGCCGCTTTGTTTTTGTCGGGAATTTGCCGGATGAGCATAATGGCCGCGCCAAGGGTCATCTCCGCCACGGAGCGGGTGTTGGAATAAGGCGCGTTGAAAACCGCAATGCCCCGGTCGGCAGCCGCTTCCTTAGCCACCTGATTGGTGCCGATGCAAAAGCAGCCCACGGCCAGCAGTTTGGGCGCTGCGGCCAGTGCCGCCGCCGACAGGTCGGTTTTGCTGCGAATGCCCACGAGGTGTACGTCGGCGAGCAGCGTTTGCAGTTGCTCCGGCGCGGGCGCACCGGGCAGGGTAACGATATTGGTATAGCCAGCCTGCCGGAAAGCCGCTACTGCGGTATCCGAGATATTTTCGGCCAGCAGAATTTTGATTTGGTCCCGGGGAAAGGAAGTGGTCATGCGGCAAAAGTAATCCGCACCGGTTGGGAGTAGCGGCAGCTATTCAAGACAAGGCGCGGCGACGTTTTCCGTGCGACTTTACAAGTCTAAGGTATTTTTTAGACTTGTCAAGTCATCCATCTGCCATATACGGACTTGAAAAGTCGTGGGGTGCGCTACCAGCTTCCGCTTGCGCCGCCGCCGCCGAAACTGCCGCCGCCGCCGCCGCC
>DDEO01000001.1 GCA_002336725.1 Bacteroidetes bacterium UBA1952
TCCCTGCGGCGGCATTTTCCGGAAAATTCCTCTTAGTGCATCACTTCCACCTTCATCACTTTCTTCTCGCCGGTGGGTTGATGGGTGTATTTCACCAGATACAAGCCGGAAGGCCAGGTTCGGGTGTTTATTTGGCGTTCATTTCCGGAAACGTTCTCCGAAAACAGCACCTTGCCCGTCAGGTCGGTAATTTCCATTTGTCCCTGAAGCGAAGCGCCCCGCAGCACTACCGTCAGCTGGCTGCCGGCAGGGTTGGGGAAGCAGCCCAGTTCAGGCGTATTTCCGGAAATATCGTCGATGCTCAACACGCCAGGGATCAGGAATTGCTGTTCAAAACCGCAGCCAAAATCGCCGCCGAAATAGTTGGCAAGTCCCATCGACTGGCGGTTGTTCGCATTGGTTACCGCGAACTCGCCGATGCCTTGCGCCGAATTGGCCCACCAGCGCAGGCCGTCGCAGCCGTTGTCATAAACCCGAAGGCGATAGCAGCCGGCGGGCAGGCTAAGGGTGTCCATATAATTTGTGTTGGCAGCCGTTCCTACGCGGGAGGCCACCAGCGTTCCGGCATCATTATACAATTCCCATTTGTTTTCGCCCGGCTTGTTATTGCTTTTGAGGCGAATGGCGAGGTCAGGAACCCAGCGCGGTGCGGCATCAAAGAACACCTTCAGGGTGTCGTTGGTCGGGTCGGCATCGGCGGCGTTATTCACCTCCACGATCTGGGCATAAAAAACCTTGTCGTTTCCGAAAGCACTGCGGACACCATTGTCGATAGGTAGTTCAATATCCGCCGTTTGGAGCGGAGCGATAGTGCCCGTCCAGGTATATTGCGAATAGGTATAGCCCGCGCTGTCCAGTCCATATTTCACCTTGAGCGCGGTAATCGGGTTGGCACCGTTGTTCTGCACCCGGATGGTGGGTTTGCCGCAGGCCACATTGCTGCGCGAAAAACGCTTGTCGCGGTTGGGAGCCACTACATCCACGATGCCCGCGTCGGTTTGTTTGTTGAAGGCACCGTAAGAAATCATCGTTCCGGTGATCATATAATCGCCGTTGAGGCCGTTGCCGCCGGGTGCCGAGGTGTAGGGGTCAAAGTCCACATCCACCGAGCGGCTTGCGCCCGCCGACATTCCCGGAAGGGTGTGAGAAAGGACACCCACCTGATCGCCCGGACACCAGTTGGCGCGGTCGTAGATCCAGGTGCCGCCCTGCGGAAAAACGGGATTTTCGCCGCAGTTATCGCGCCAGATCAGCTGTGTTTTCACCAGCGTGCCGTTTGATTTTACGTAGTAATTTTTGGGGCAAAATTCGGCGCAGTTCTGATTGGCATCCATGCCGTGGCCGGTGATGGTCATTTTCAGGTCGCTGCTCACCGTTCCGGCCGGTGCCGTATAGGGCTGTGCCTTCACAAAGCTGTCTATCGGGCTGCCCGCCTTGCCATACCAATAGTCGCCGCGCCACAGGGTTTTGAGGCCGGTAACATTGCGTGCGGGGGTTCCTTCGATGAAATCAAACTTTACATCTGCCGTAAAGCCGCCGGAATATCCGTAATAATACAGCCGCACCGTTGCATTGTTTTGGAGCAGCGTATAATAATCGGTTACGTCAAAAATATAGTTGTACTTCCATCCGGATGGCGTGGAAGGGTTGCCATTTTGGGCATAGGGCGTAATCAGGCGGCCCAGTTCCACCGTGTCGCCGCCGGGTGTCAGCAGCAGGCATTGCAGGGTATAATCCCAGGCGGCACAATACTGCGTTCCCGGCGGGCAGGCATATTTCCCCAACTGAAGGGTCATGTAGATATTGCGATAGCGGGTAGCGCCCGTCGGGAATTGCACCGTCGTGTCGTAGGCACCATAGAAGCCCGCTTTTGCGAGCGGCATTGTAGCAAAAGCCTGCACTTTGGTAGTGTCGCCGGGGGCGGCAAAAGCAGCACTCCCGGCAAGCAGGAGCGAGAGGGTATAAAATAGTTTTTTCATAAAAATAACAGACCGGAAAGATACGATCCAAAAGGAATTGCCTGCTATCCGCAGGTTTTTTTAAAGCAGCTTGCCGCTCAGGAACATAGCCGCGATAGAGAAGTAGATGATCAATCCGGTAACGTCCACCATTGTAGCCACAAAAGGTGCGGAAGAAGTGGCCGGGTCGAGGCGCAGCTGTTTAAGAACGAATGGAATCATAGATCCGGAAAGCGTTCCCCACAGCACGATTAAAACCAGCGAAAGGGCCACCGTCAGGCCAATGGTGAGCCAATACGGACCGTAGTCATACAGGCCGGTTTGCTGCCAGATGAAGATGCGCAAAAGACCGATGCTACCAAGCGTTACGCCCAATAATATTCCGGAAACAATCTCTTTGCGCATCACATACCACCAGTCTTTGAGATTCAGTTCCTGGAGCGCCATGGCGCGGATGATAAGCGTAGCCGCCTGCGAGCCACTGTTGCCGCCACTGGAGATAATCAGCGGCACGAAGAGCGCCAGCACCACCGCTTTTTCAATTTCTGCATCGAAATAGCCCATCGCCGAGGCGGTAAACATCTCACCGATAAACAGGATGATGAGCCAGCCGGCGCGCTTGCGCACCATCTCGCCAATGGGCGTTTTGGTATAGGGCAAATCCAGCGCCTCAAGCCCCCCGAATTTCTGGATGTCTTCGGTATCGCGCTGTTCCATCACGTCGAGGATATCGTCCACCGTAACGATGCCCACCAGCACACCACTTTCCGAAACCACCGGCAGCGCCGAGCGGTCGTAGCGTTCGAAATAGCCCACAGCATCTTCTTTGTTTTGCGTGGTTATCAGGCTGATGAAATGCCCGCCCATCAGCGAGGCAATCGTCTGGGTTTCGTCGGCCAGCAGGATTTCGCCAATCCGGATGTCGTCGGTGAGTTTAAAATCGTCGTCCACGACATAGACATAGTTGAGTGTCTCGGCCTTCTTCCCCACCCTTTTAATATGGCGCAGCGTTTGCTCGACGGTCCAGTGTTTTTTCACCTGGATATAATACGGAGTCATGATGCGGCCCACCGAATCTTCGTCATAACCAATGAGCGAAAGGGCGATTTTGCGTTCTACTTCGGGCAGCAGGTTTACGGCTTCTTTGATGACGGTATCCGGGAAGTTGGTGAATACCTGCGTGCGGTCGTCGGGCGGCATATTGCGCAGCACTTCTGCAACGGCTTCGCTGCCCAGGCTTTTGAGGATATTCTCCTGGGCCGTGGGATCGAGATACGAAAAGACCTGCCCTTTGAGTGTGCCGGGGAGCAGCAGGAAGCTAATGGGTTGTTCCCGTTCTTCGAGTGCTGCAATTGTATCGGCAATGTCGTGCGGATGCTTGTCGGAAAGGTCAATTCGCTTTTGTACCATTAGAGATATTTTCCGGAAATGAGGGGTAAAGATCGGCGCAAACTTGTTTTGCCACGAAGAGACACGAAGGGATTTCCCGGAAAACTTGCTTTGCCACAAAGGCACGAAGGGATTTCCCGGAAAAACTTGCTTTGCAACGAAGGCACGAAAAAACACGAAGGGATTTTCCGGAAAAACTTGCTTTGCCACGAAGGCACGAAGAGACACGAAGGGATTTTCCGGAAAAACTTGCTTTGCCACGAATGCACGAAGGGACACGATGGGATTTTCCGGAAAAACTTGCTTTGCAACGAAGGCACGAAAAAACACGAAGGGATTTTCCGGAAAAACTTGCTTTGCAACGAAGAGACACGATGGGATTTTCCGGAAAAACTATCTTTTCAGCAGGCCGTTGAACAGCTTTTGAAGCAACAAGGTGAGCCAGGTTCCTACCACAAAGGGAAAGGTGAAAGCGCCGCCGGCCAGCGCCATAAAATGGACATTCACCATCGCATTGTGAATGGCAATGGTGAAAAGTGTGCCGATTAACACCCAGATGCCGTCCGTTTTTTTCGGCCCGCCAAACACCAGCGCGGTCAGCACGGCGTTAAATCCAAATAGTCCCATCTGCACCTGTTCGAGCGCCTGCCCGCTCAGCAGCGAAAGGGCCGCGCCCAGCAACGAGGCGGCCAGCCCATAGAGCGCGGCAATGGGGTTGTGGAGGTAAACGCCGATGAAAAACAGAATGCCCGTCCATAATCCTTCCTGAAAAATAACCTCGCCGAAGCCGTTGGTGATGGCAATAAAATAGTGGTAATCAGTAGGCTGAAATACCTTTTGAAACAACTCCGAAGGCGGAATATCGGTGTAGCGCCGCAGCAGAAAAACCGCCGCCCAGGTTACCAGAATAAAAGGCAGCGTAAAAACCGGAATATTGCGCCGGATGAAAAAGTGCTGAATGATAGTTGCCAGCACACTGCCCACGATGACCAGCAGCCATACCTGCGCGGTGGTTTTAAACAGAAAAACCAGCCCGACACCCACCAGCGCGGCGCTAAAGCCATAAAGGCCGGCAGCGATTTCCTTGCGGGGATATTGGCGTAAAACGGCCGTGAGCGTTCCCGCCGCAGCCGCCAGCAGCGCCGCCGCCCCACTCTGCCAGCTGCCCACAAAAAGACCGGCCAGGAAAAGCAAGCCCGTCCAGCGGTTTTCCTGAAGCATTATCTGCCCGATGCCGCGAAGCACCGCATCCGGAAAGAAAAAATTTGGGGAGAAAGCGCGCATACGGGCGACCGTGAAGATACCCCGAAAGATAGGACAGGTCAAGGACGAAGCCCACAGACACCGTTCGGCACAGCCTGCACCCTAATCCGACGAAAGCGCAGCTTTCGCCGAACGGATGTTTTCCGGAAAATGCGCGGTTCCCCAACAGACTTGCCAAATCGCCCCGCATGGCATACACGGACTTGACAAGTCGATAGAAAAAAAAGCGGGCACATCCAAACGAATGCGCCCGCTTTTTCTATAAAAAACAATCGCTTACGCCAGTTCGCCGTAGGCCTCCTGCCGCAGGGTTTTAACGCGGTCGTCGGTCATATAATCGTCGAAAGTGCTTTCGCGGTCGATGGCACCGTTCGGGGTGAGTTCAATCACGCGGTCGGCCACGGTTTGGGCCAGTTCGTGGTCGCGGGTGGTAAACAGGATAGTGCCTTTAAAATCGCTCATGCCGTTGTTGAGCGCCGTGATGCTTTCGAGGTCGAGGTGGTTGGTCGGCTCGTCGAGAAGCAGCACATTTCCTTTCAGCATCATCATGCGGCTCATCATACAGCGCATTTTTTCGCCACCCGATAGCACATTGCAGGCTTTCAGGGTTTCTTCTCCGCCAAAGAGCATCCGGCCCAGAAATCCCCGGATAAAGGTTTCGTCTTTCTCCTCCGAGTATTGGCGCAGCCAGTCGATCAGGTTGTCGCTTTTGCCATCAAAATACTCGGTGTTGTCGTTGGGCAGATACGTCGGCGTGATGGTAACGCCCCATTTGAATTCGCCTTCAAAATCGGTGTCTTCGCCCATCAGGATTTTGTAAAAAGCCGTCGTTGCCAGTCCGTTTTCAGCCAGAATGGCCACCTTCTGCCCGCGTTTCAGGTCGAAGGAAACATTTTTGAAATACACATCGCCATTGGCCGTCTTGCCCAGATTTTTGACTTCCAGGATTTGGTCGCCGGCTTCGCGCACCTGATTATTGAATAGGATGGCCGGATATTTGCGGCTCGAGGCCGTCATATCTTCCAGCTTAATCTTGTCGAGGGCTTTTTTCCGGCTCGTGGCCTGCTTGGATTTCGAGGCGTTGGCCGAGAATCGGGCGATAAATTCTTTCAGTTCGGCAATCTTGTCTTCGGCCTTCTTGTTGGCATCGGTGCGTTGCTTCAGCAGCAGTTGGCTCGACTGATACCAGAAGGAATAGTTGCCGGCGAAGAGCGATACTTTTTTGAAGTCAATATCGGCCACGTGGGTACATACCGTGTCGAGGAAGTGGCGGTCGTGGGAAACNNGTTCGTCGAGCAGCAGGATATCGGGGTTGCCGAAAAGAGCCTGTGCCAGAAGCACCCGCACCTTTTGGTTGCCGTCGATGTCTTTCACCAGTTTCGAGTGGGCTTCTTCTTTTACGCCCAGCGACGACAGCAGGGAGGCCGCGTCGCTTTCGGCGGTGTAGCCGCCCATTTCGCCAAACTCGGCTTCCATTTCGCTGGCGCGCATATAGTCGTCCTCGGTTGCGTCGGGGTCGGCATAGATAGCGTCTTTGGTAGCGGCCAGTTCCATGAGTTTGGTATTGCCGCGCATCACCGTGTCGAGGACGGTCAGTTCGTCAAAGGCGTAGTGGTTTTGTTTCAGCACGCTCATGCGCTGGCCTTTGGTGATTTCCACGCGGCCTGTTGAAGGCTCAATTTCGCCGGAGATAATCTTCAGGAAGGTAGATTTTCCGGCTCCGTTGGCCCCGATAACGCCGTAGCAGTTGCCTTCGGTAAACTTGATGTTTACATCTTCAAACAAAACCCGCTTGCCGTAGCGCAACGAGAGATTTACAACATTAATCATAGCAGATAGAACACTTTTAAGGCCATTTGGGTTGGCCCAAAAGCGGCGCGAAGGTACGAAATATAAAGATGCTTTGTGGAAGGTGATGAAGCGGCTTTATGGAACGCGGATAAAACAGATTTTGACGGACAGCCACGGATAGAAAATCCGTGAAAATCCGTCTCTATCCGCGTTCCAAATAAAAGCTCGTTCCAGTCCTGACACTACTGTATCTTCCACCGCAGCCCCGCATACACATTCCGGCCCATTGCCGGCCTGTCGGATTCAAAGCTTACAATAAGCCGTTTCGGATAAGATGCGATTTGTTTAGCTTTACTCTCTGTTTCAGACGGCGCATGAATCTATCCTTTGAAGGGCACCATGGTACAAGCAGCACTTCCGCGAAAGAAATTCTCTTGTCCAATTACAAACTGTCAATCGGACATCAGGAATGGCTGGGGAACGGGGTGTATTTCTTTGTTCCGGGAATCAGCACGAAGACGCTGGAACTGGCCGAAAAATGGGCGGTCGCGCAGGCCTGGGACAATCTGAATAAGGTCTTCTTATATCGCGATTATTGTGTGCTACAATCCAGAATTGAAGTGGACGATTCGGCTTTTCTGGACCTGACGGTTGAAGACGGCGTGGAAATTCTCTCCTACCTGGTGGACAGATACACCGAGAAGATAAACACAATCGGTAGAAAGATGATGTTCCTCGACGGACTGCTGTTAAATTTAGCCAGGGAAGAAGGAATCCTGCCGTTGGAAGTCGTAAAAGGCAACTTCTATATTAAGTTTGCAAGAGAGCGCGTTGAGCGAATCAACCTTAGAATCAACAACTGCACGATTTGCGCGGTCTTTAATCCGACCCGGAATATCACATCCACCTCAATCGTAAAAACAGGACGAATCAAATGAAACTGAAAGACGTAAAGGAGCAGATTGATGCATTCTTCGACACTATTACTGCCGAGGAACTGTACGCCATTTCGGTACTCAAGTATGGTTTTTCTGAAATAACCGTTGATTTGGAGAACGTCCATTTTGAGACGACTGCCGTTTCTCACTATTCGTCAGATACTCCGTCTGCTTTCGATGAACAACATGGCCATTCCAGCTTTGGCCTCGCTTTAGCCGCTTAGAATGAAAATACAACTCAGTAACTGGAAAGTAACCCATATTGCTTTGTCTCTCTTAGACGACGAGACGAAGCGGGATGAAAATTCCTTTGACCTGGAAGCCGGTAATTATTTCTCCGAGGAGAAAGCAAGTAATAGCTTCGGCGTTGTTTTCGATCTCAAGATAAGCGATAAAGCGTTTGACCTCTCCGTTAAGGCAGCCTTCGATTTTGAAGTAACAGATGATGTAATTACCGAAGAATTCAAGTTATCTGCCTTTCCCAAGGTGAATGCTCCCGCAATAGCTTTCCCCTATCTGCGGGCCTTCGTCTCTAATCTGACACTTCAATCAGGAGTGGCACCCGTCATTCTTCCCTCTATCAATTTTGTAGAACTAGCCGCAGGAAAGGCCTAGGCACAGGCTTTTGATTAAAAAGGAACGCGGATGAAACGGATTTTGACGGACAGCCACGGATAGAAAATCCGTCTCTATCCGCGTCATCCGCGTTCCTCAAAAAGCAAAATAGAACGTGGATAAAACGCCGTACTCCCAACGAAGTTGGCGGTGGTTTTGACGGATAAAAAAATCCGTGAAAATCCGTCTCTATCCGCATCATCCGCGTTCCAAATAAAAGCGCGTTCCGGCTCAGACACTACTGTATCTTCCACCTTAACCCCGCATACACATTCGCACCCATTGCCGGCCCCCAGATGAGGCTGCCGTCAAAGCCGGGTGAAAAGGGTTTATCTGCGCCCAGAATCATCGGGTGCTGCATATAATTGGTCAGGTTTTCGCCGCCGAGATACACTTCCACATCGCCGTTTTTCCACGCCTTGCTCACCTGCGCCGACATCTGCACAAACGACGGCGAATTGCTCTCGGCCACCGTGCCGCCGCCGTGGTGTGCAAAGGTTGCCGGAATGCGCTTCGGCCCAATCCATTGCACGGTATAATCAAACTTCCAGGCGTTGCGCGTCTCATAGCCCAGGTTGGCAAAACCGCGATGCGCCGCCACGAGCGGACGCTCTTTCAATACACCATCATAAGTCGTCCGTACATCATACCAGCGATAGGCGAGCCGCAGGTCCAGGTGCCGAATCAGCTCATAATCGAGCTGCGCCTGAACGCTGTGGGCAAACGAGCGGCCATCCAGGTTGTAGAAGCGAACACTTGCCGGATTTTCGGCATCCACCACAATCTGATTTTGGAAATCGGTGTAGTAATAATCGGTGCTAAAAGCGCCGTCGTGGTAGTTGAGCCGGAATTTCTGCGTAAAGTTCAGCCCGCTGTTCCAGGCCACTTCCGGTCGCAGGCCATAGGCCAGACCGGCTTCGGGCTGTGCAATCACAAAAGAGCGGTTGCTCGCCATAAAGCCGATATTCTCCGCAAAGATATTGGCTGTGCGCTGCGCTCGCCCCACCGAAGCACGGAGCGAGGCTTTCTGCCACGGCGTATAGCGCACGTGCAGGCGCGGGGTCATAAAAGCGCCGAAGAGGTTGTGATAATCGGCGCGCAGGCCGGCCACCACGTTCCATTTTTCATTCCCGTTGTAGCTGTATTCGGCAAACACGCCGGGCACTGATTCCGTTCGGCCATAGGGCGTTCCGGCGAGCGTTTCTGCATAGTCGTCGTATTGCATACTCGCCCCGCTCTTCAGCACGTGGTCGGTGGTGCCGAGGATGGTTTGATAGATAAAATTGGCGTAAAAGCTGTTCTGCTTCCCGTCGTATCGACGTGTGCCATACTGCGCTTTTTGGTCGTGATAAACGCCGGAGAGTTGCAGCCCCATGCTCGTGCCGGGATTTTTGGGAAACACCCTTCCTATCTTGGCCCAGCCTTCCAGCCGGTTGATGTCGGCCTGATAGCCCCAGGGATTTCCGGAAATCTGCGGCACGTCGCGGTTGTAATCCATCTGCCCGCCGGTGTTGGTGGAATACACGCCCTTCACCCCACCCTGTACTTCCCAGCCCGAGGGTGCAAACCAAAACCAGCGGTTGGCACCGATAAACTGCTTGTCGAGCGGCTGATCCATAAATCCGTCGCCGTTTTGGTCAATCCGCGCCCAGTTGCTGCGGCCATGCAGCAGCAGGTTGGTAGAGAGGTTTTCGCTGACTTGTTTACGATATACCAGATTGCCCTCGGTGCGTGCCTGCGAGCTTTGGTAGAGGTTCACGAGCGCCGTCGGTTCTTTGTCTGAAAACGGCTTTTTCCACTCCACATTTATCTGCCCTGCCACGCCTTCATATCCGTTCACCACGCTGCCTGCGCCCTTGCTCAGTTGCATCCCTTCTATCCAGGTTCCGGGCGTGTAAGTGAGGCCGGTGATAGCGGCCAGCCCGCGAATGTCGGGGATGTTTTCCCGCGTAAAAGACGTGTGTGCGCCGGTGAGGCCCAGCATTTGAATTTGCTTGTAGCCCGTTACCGCGTCGGTGAAGGCCACGTCCACCGATGGTGTGGTTTCAAAGCTTTCGCTCAGGTTGCAGCAGGCCGCTTTGAGCAGTTCGCGTGCGCCTATTTTTTCGGTTTTAATCGCGCCGAGCAGGTTGATTTCCGTAGATTTTGTCCGCGTGCGGATGGTTACTTCGTCAATCTGTTTAGTAGATTTTGTGGTATCCTGCGCCTGAGCGTGTACGCCGAGGAGCAGACCGCCCCACAGGAGCGCTCCGGTTTTCTTTTTCATAGCTGTAAACGGGTGTTTTTAGTGGTTACAGCTATTGGTCTTGTATTGGCAGCAGTCGGGCAGTTTGTTATATCCGGTCTCGTCGGAGGCGATGTCGCCGGCATCGTGGCCCACTTTCGCAATATTGCGCTGAATGGTTTCCAGATTGGTTTTGGAAGCGCGGTAGGTAACGACGAGGAGGTGGTTTTCGGGATTCCAGTCGGCGCGTTTTACGCCTTTGGTATAGGCGGCATCTTCAATGCGCTTTTTGCACATACCGCAGTTGCCCTCTACCTTGAAGGTATCGGTTTTAATATCTTCTTTTTGGGCAAAAGCAGGGAAAGAGAAAAGGGTAATCAGCAGGAAAAGAAAGAAACGTTTCATGGTTGTGGTTGAGATGAGATGATATCCGTGAGATGTAATAGACCACGGATGAAAAGGATTTTCAGGATTTGCATGGCGAAAAAATCCATACAATCCCTGCGTTGTGATAGCCCATGGATTTTTTGAAACTTTCAGAATCTTTACAGATGAAAAAATCCGTAAGAATCCTGAAAATCCGCTCTATCCGTGGTCTATCGCGCCACCTCAACCATAATACGTGAAACGCATATGCAACTTGTGCAAAGGGATATTTTGCCATAATCCCGGCGGCGCATTGGCGCGGCCCGAAGCCTTGACGGCTACCGATTGGGAAAGGGCATTTTCCGGAAATAAGCCATTGAAAACGGGTAACACCGGAATCAAGGCCGCATCATTTCCGAAGAGAATTTTAACCGGCGCTGTCTGCTGCTGATCGGTGGTAATTTTGAGGGCAACGGCCTTGTCTTTGCAGCAGCTTTCTTCTTCTACTGCCGGTGCCTCATCATCGCAGCCGCTTTCGCAAACCGGCGCTTTTTGGAAAAGTTCCCAACTAGCCACTTCGTCGCCGCAGTAATGCGCATGAACCAGCAGGCCGGAGGCGGCCAGCAGATACAGGAACATTAAAGGAAAAACGAGGAGCTTTTTCAAGATTTACAAAGTTAATTTCTATAAGACAAACACCCTGTTAATTCGGGTGCATGACAGATTGCATCTCCGGCAAAATCTCGCAGAGACGCAGAGGCGCAGAGAAAAAGCCGCTGCTATCTTAGCCCGGTAAGCGGCTGAGGCTCCGTCTGTGCCATTGGTCTCGCACCCTGTTAATTCCCCGAACTTGCACCTTATGAAAACCCTACCTATCGGCACGGCGCGCATTTTCCGGAAAATCGTTGTCGCCGACGACCTGGCGCATTTTGAAGCCGGGGCCGTTCATGATGTGTATTCCACCTTTGCCCTGGCCCGCGATGCCGAATGGAGTGGCCGCCTACTGGTTTTGGAGCTGAAAGAAGACGGCGAAGAAGGCATCGGAACGGGCCTTACGATTGAGCATCTGGGACCGGCTTTCCGGGGCGAAGAAGTGGTTTTGGAAAGCACGCTCACGGAGATTAACCGCAACGAAGTGGTCTCGGAATTTACGGTTTCTGTTGATACACGTCCGGTAGCGCGGGGTGTCCAGAAGCAGAAGATTTTGCCGAAGGAGAAAATCCAACGCGCATTTGAGAGGGCGAGAACACAAAACCTATAAGGTCTTCGAGACCTTATAGGTTTCCCTGCGGTTAGAGGCTGTTTGAGTTAAAATGTTGTTTGACAGACCATGAGGTCAGGGATTTGAAGCCTGGAGAGCAGAATAGATCCCGACACATCGGTGCTGCGTCGCTTTTAGCTGCACTAAAAAGCGACCGGCTTTTTGGCTACCTTTTTTCCGCAAAAAAGGTAGAAACAAGATAGGCTTATAGTCTGTTTGCTTCGTAAAACACTGATAATCAGCTATTCGGAGCAGGATATAATCCAAATAGCTCCTTAGTAATTAATCTCCTGCTCTTCCATTGCCACGGGCATTTTCCGGAATTCATACTGCTGATTGCGCAGTTGGGGTTCAAATCCTGCCTCGCGGATGGCCTCCTGAATGCCGTTGGCCGTGAAGCGGTGGGGCGCACCGGCAGCACTCACCACATTTTCTTCAATCATGATAGAGCCAAAATCGTTGGCCCCGGCGTGCAGGCATATTTGGGCCGTTGCCTTGCCCACCGTGAGCCAGGAAGCCTGAATATTTTTCACATTGGGCAGCATGATGCGGCTGAGAGCAATCATGCGGATGTATTCGGCGGGCGTGGTGTCGTTTTTGGCGCGGCGGATTTTGCGCAGCAGCGTGTCCACGTCCTGGAATGTCCAGGGAATGAACGCAAGAAATCCTTTTGCGCCTTCCGGCTTGCGGGCCTGCACTTCACGCAGCTTCACCAGGTGTTCGAAGCGTTCGAGAATGGTTTCTACGTGTCCAAACATCATCGTGGCCGAGGTGGTCAGTCCGATTTTGTGGGCTTCGTGCATGATGTCGAGCCATTCCTGTGCGCCACATTTTCCTTTGGAGATGAGGCGGCGCACCCGGTCGTCAAGGATTTCGGCACCGGGGCCGGGCATGGAGTCCATACCGGCATCTTTGAGCGTTTGCAGCGCCAGGGCGGGCGTTACGCCGCTTACGCGGCAGATATGGGCAATCTCCGGCGGGCCGAGCGCGTGCAGTTTTAATTCCGGGAATTCCTGCTTCAGTTTCCGGAAAAGGTCGGCGTAGTAGTCGAGGCCGAGTTCGGGATGATGGCCGCCTTGCAGCAGCAGTTGCTCGCCGCCGTAGCGAAAGGTCTCTTTGATTTTTTCGCGGTAGGTGGGCAGGTCAGTGATATAAGCCTCCGGGTGGCCGGGGATGCGGTAGAAATTACAAAACTTGCAGTTGGCCACACACACATTGGTGGTGTTCATATTGCGGTCGATAATCCACGTTACCTTGCCATGGGGAACCTGCTTTTTGCGCAATTCGTTGGCCACATACATCAGCATGGGCAGCGGCGCATTTTCAAAAAGGAAAACCCCTTCTTCTGCCGTCAGAAATTCAAAATCCAGCGCCCGGCGATACAATGACTGTAAATCCATTGGTGCAAAATTAAAGCACTGTGGGAATTGGACGGCTAAAGCCATTGGACGTTGCTTCGCGACATGGGAGAATTGGACTCTGCCTTCGGCGGAATAGAGGATGAGGGAATTTATCTTCTTTGGAAATTCTCCAATTGCCGAAGGCAGTCCAATACCGCCAACAGCGGTATCCAATTTTCCAATTTCCGCCAACGGCGGAAGTCCAATTGCCGAAGGCAGTCCAAATTCTGCGAAGCAAAGTCCAATTCTCCAATTCCTGCCAACGGCAGGATGTCCAATGCCTGCCAACGACGGAAGTCCGTACTTTTGCACCCAAATTTCAAAACCCATAAGCACCCTTTCCATATGCCCCAGACCGACCTTTTTGCCAAATTTGAATCCCGCCTCGGCCCCATCGGCGACTATGCCGAAAAAGCACCCGGATATTTTGCCTTTCCCAAACTCGAAGGCGAACTGGGCAACCGCATGAAGTTTCAGGGCAAAGATGTTATCGTCTGGAGCCTAAACAACTACCTCGGCCTCGCCAACCACCCCGAAGTACGCCGCGCCGACACCGATGCCGCTGCGGCCTACGGCATGGCCTACCCGATGGGTGCCCGCATGATGAGCGGCAACACCGCCGAACACGAAAAACTGGAGCGCGACCTCGCCGAATTTGTAGGCACCGAAGACGCGATGCTGTTCAATTTCGGCTATCAGGGCATGGTGAGCGCCATTGACGCGCTGGCCGGTCGCCGCGACGTGATTGTGTATGATGCCGAAAGCCACGCCTGCATTATCGACGGGCTGCGCCTGCACCCCGGCAAGCGTTTTGTTTTTAAACACAACGATGTGGCCGACTGCGAAAAACAACTGGAGCGCGCCAAAAATATTGCCGACGAAACCGGCGGCGGCATTCTGTTGATTACGGAAGGCGTTTTTGGCATGAGCGGCAATCAGGGGCGCGTGGCCGAGATTGCGAAGCTGAAGAAAAAATACGATTTCCGGCTTTTTGTGGATGATGCGCACGGCTTTGGCACCATTGGCGAAAAAGGCGCGGGCGTGGGCGAAGCGCAGAATTGCATGAAGGAAATTGATGTATATTTCTCCACTTTTGCCAAGAGTATGGCGAGTATCGGTGGCTTTCTGGCGGCAGATAAAAAAGTACTCACCTACCTGCGCTACAATATGCGTTCACAGATTTTTGCCAAGAGCCTGCCCATGCCGATTGTACTGGGCAATCAAAAGCGCCTGGAACTGCTGCGCACGCATCCCGAACTGAAAGCTACGCTGTGGCGCAACGTCGATATGCTGCAAAACGGACTGCGCGAAGCCGGTTTTGACATTGGCACCACCAATAGTCCGGTTACGCCGGTGCGCATGGCGGGCGGCCTCTACGACGCGGTGCAACTCATCAAAGACCTGCGCGAGAACTACGGCATCTTCTGCTCCGTCGTGGTGTATCCGGTGATCCCGAAAGGGCAAATCATCCTGCGCCTCATCCCGACCGCCGCGCATACGGAGCAGGATATTAAAGAAACGCTGGAAGCATTCCGCGCGGTGAGGAACAAGATTGAGAATAAAGAATATCCGCAAGAGATGCCTGCTTTGGGCTAAAGCCCTGTTTCATGTTTCATGTTTCATGTTTCATGAATGTGGAATTTCTATTCCTTAAAAAAGATTTTACCCTATGAATGCAGCAGAATACAATCAGCATTTTAAGGCACGAACGAAGGCCTTTGTGCTTGCGGTTATCGGGCTTACGGAAAAATCAACGCGCAGTATTTCTTCCGACATTATCCTGAAGCAACTGGTCCGCAGCGCCACATCGGTGGCAGCCAATTACCGGGCTTCGTGCATTGCGCGTTCCGACAAAGAGCGGTATGCAAAGCTGTGCATCGTGGTAGAAGAAGCCGATGAGGCAGATTTCTGGCTGGATTTGTTTACAGAAGCCTTCCCAGCTATGGCATCTCACACCAGTTCCATTTGCCGGGAAGTAGGTGAACTGCTCCGCGTGTTCATGGCTTATCGTGCCAAACTTAAAGCCCATTTAGACGCAGCGTAAAAAGATGTTTCATGTGGAATATTCCACATGAAACATGAAACATGAAACATGAAACATGAAACATTAAAGGTCTTCATCGCCGGCGCGTCTGGCCTCGTAGGCGGCCAATGCCTTCAGTATTTTTCCGGAAAAGGCTGGGATGTAAAAGGCTCTTATTTCTCCTATCCGGTCGAAGGACTGGTGTATTTCAACACGCTGGAAGCGGATGAAAAGAACTTTGACCTCGCTGCCTGGCAGCCCGATGTGATTGTGCATTGCGGCGCACTCACGCACGTGGACTATTGCGAAAGCAACATAGAAGAAAGCTACCTGAAAACGGTACGCAGCACCGAAACGCTGGTCAATATTGCCAAAGAAACCGGTGCGGGATTTGTTTATTTCTCCACCGATTATGTTTTCGACGGCAAGGCCGGGCCTTATAAAGAAGACGACCCGACGAACCCGCTCAGCGTGTATGGCCGCCACAAACTGGCAGGCGAGCAACTGGTTTTGCGTGAGATTGAAAATGCGCTGGTGCTGCGCGTAACCAATATTTATGGCGATGAGGCGCGGGGCAAAAACTTTGTGGCCCGCATTGTTTCGCAGATTGAAGAAGGCAAAGAACTAACGCTGAAACTGCCCTACGATCAGTTTGCCCACCCCACCAATGCCGCCGATCTGGCACGTGCGCTCTACCTGCTGCTGCGCGACGGCAAACGCGGTATCTATCACCTCGGCGGAACGGACTATATGAACCGCGTGGAGCTGGCGTTGCGCATCCTGAAGCATTTTCCGGAAGCCAAATACCAACTGGAGCCGGTCTCTACCGCTTCTTTGAATCAGCCTGCCGCCCGCCCGCTGAACGGCGGTTTTATCCGCGCAAAGTTTTGTGCGGAATTTCCGGAATTTCTGTTCAGCAATGTGGATGATTATCTGAGCGGGAAAAGGTAAGGTAGGCCGACTTGACAAGTCCACTTCTCCGTCCCTCTTTCGGGTGTAGCACCAATTGCACAGACGGAGCATCAGCCGCTTACCGGGCTGAGATAGCAGCGGCTTTTTCTCTGCGCCTCTGCGCCTCTGCGAGATTTTGCCGGAGATACAATCTATCATGCACCCCCTCTTTCCTCCAACAAAAAGCAACTTGCAGATATTGCAACACCAGACCTGACAGGCATCCTCCGCTAGCACTGCGGACCTGTCAGGTCGCGGAAAATGGCTCCCCAAAAACCAAAAAAGACAAGGCTTTCACACCTTGTCTTTTTTTAATTTTCCGGAAAATATCCAGCGTTACCACACTTTCGCGCGTTCTTTCATCGGGCGATACATCTTCGCGCCGGGCTTCACGTTGAAGGCGTCATACCATTCCTGCATATTGCTCAGCGGGCCGTTGGTGCGGTATTCGCCGGGCGAGTGCGGGTCGGTAACAATGCGCGAGGCCGCTTCTTCGGGGCGGATATTGGCGCGCCACACCTGCGCCCAGCTCAGGAAAAAGCGTTGATTGGGCGTAAAGCCGTCAATCTTTTTACCCGCTTTGGCTTCGGCCGTTTTCTGGAAGGCATCGTAGGCAATGGCCAGTCCGCCGAGGTCGGCAAGGTTCTCGCCCAGCGTCAGTTCGCCGTTTACATGGATGGTATCCAGC
>DDEO01000078.1 GCA_002336725.1 Bacteroidetes bacterium UBA1952
CTTGACCCGCCATCTCCAAAACACAAATAATCGAGATTGGATGCGTACTATACAGCAATGAAAATGCTGCATGAAACGACTTTCGCAAGAAGTATTATGTACTACCCTGCGGCACCTAAAGAAAATGAATAGCTTTAGCTGTCCAACGGCGAAACCGTCATACCCGCATATCATCGGCCTGCCAGTCGGTAACGGCTTTTTTGATTTCATCGGCGCTCAGGTTTTCTTCCAGCGCCCGGTCGAGCAGCGTCGGCAGTTGCGCATCGGAGGCAAAACGCAGGGCGGCAATGCGGCCAAAGCCCAGCGCCTCTTCCACCGTCTCCAGCCGTTTTCCGGTAAGCTGATAGTAGCGCAGGCGCATTTCCAGTCGCACCACCCGATCCTGCACTTCCAGCGAATGGTGCTGACGGGTCATCACGGCCAGATAGGTAGTCAGAAAGCCCGCGCCGGCAAGGGCGGTCCATATCCATTTGTTGCGACGCGTTTTGCCGGCTTTCACAGCGGCGGCCACCGTGAAGGCGGCGCTCAGCGGCAGAAAAACAAAATGGTGGGGCGCATAATAGCGCACATGGTTCTTATAGGATTGGCGCATCGGATTGTTTTCTGCTTTTCCGGAAATTTCCGTGCCGCGAGCTGCCCAATAGCCCTCCCAACTCCGGATTTTCCGGATCAGAGGGGATTTTCACAGATGACAAAATCCGTAAAAATCCGCGCCCGCCGCGTTTCCTTACGTATCACTTAATCTTATGAACGCTGTCCTTTTCCGGGTCGTATTTCCTTTGGCCTGCCACCACATATTTCATCTCTTTTTGAAAATACCGACAGGCCGGTTGCAGGGCGCATTCCTCACATTTGGGTCGGCGGGCGATGCAAACATAGCGGCCATGCAAAATCAGCCAGTGATGTGCCTTATGGATTTCGGCTTCCGGAATGTGCTTCACCAGCTGAAGCTCTGCTTCCAAAGGATTGCGGGCCTTTTGGGTAAGGCCGATGCGCGCCGCCACCCGAAACACATGGGTATCCACCGCCATTGCGGCGCGGTTCCAGGCCACCGAAAGGATGACATTGGCCGTCTTGCGCCCCACGCCGGGCAGCAGGATAAGTTCTTCCAGCGTCTGCGGCACCTCGCCCTCGTGGTGGTCGCGCAGGCGTTGCGCCATACCGAGCAGATGGCGCGTTTTATTGTTGGCAAAGCTCACCGTTCGGATGTATTCATACACATCTTCTGCGGGCGCATCTGCCAGAAAATGCGGCGTGGGATAGGCTTCAAAAAGCGCCGGTGTAACGATGTTCACCCGCTTATCGGTGCATTGGGCCGAGAGGATAACGGCCACCAGCAACTCGTATGGATTGCGGAATTGCAGTTCTGTTTCGGCTACCGGCACGTGTTCCCGAAACCAGCCGAGCACAAAATCGTATCGCTGTTTTTGTGTCAATCCGGCCTCCTATTTCTTCGCTTCCCGTTTATTTTCCAGGGCTTTTTCGGCGGCTGCCTTTGCCGCCTGCGTGGGTTCAAACTCCAGCACCGCCGAGTTCATACAATAGCGTTTTCCGGTTGGTTCCGGGCCGTCGTCGAAGATGTGGCCCAGGTGAGAATCGCAGCGGGCGCAGGTTACCTCGATGCGGTCCATGCCATGCGTCTTGTCGGGTGTATAGTTCATCGCGCCGGGGCGGATAGGCTCAAAGAAAGAAGGCCAGCCGCAGCTTGAGGCAAATTTGGCCGTACTGTTGAACAGCGCATTGCCGCAGACGGCGCAATAATAGGTTCCCGCCTCATCGGTCTTGTAATATTTTCCGGAAAAAGCCCATTCGGTGCCTTTCTCGCGGGCAATATCATAGACATCGGAAGGCAGGATTTTCTTCCACTCGGCGTTCGAGACATGGAGTTTTGCCGTGTCGGTGCGGGAGTAGTAAGGATTGTTGTAGGCATCGCTCCGCTTACCCGAAGAGGTGGCGCAGGAAAGTGCAAAGAGCAGGGGAAAAAGCAGGAATTTTCGCATGATACATTAAAATTACGCCAAAAGAATAGCGCGTGTTGCGGCGCAGGCCGGAAAAACGATAACAGCAAAAATACGATTATTGTTTCCGGAAAGTTTCCATCTAAGAAAAAGGGTTCATGACAGATTGCATCTCCGGCAAAATCTCGCAGAGGCGCAGAGAAAAAGTCGCTGCTATCTCAGCCCGGCAAGCGACTGATGCTCCGTCTGTGCAATGGGTCATACACCAAGAAAAAAGAAAAAGGACGTACAACCGATTGTATTTCCCTACTCTACCCAACTAAAAATCCAGGTTCGTGAAAAAGGAAAGGAAACGAGAGTTTTGTAGTGTTCAAACCATAAAACAAATCGTTTCCCGTGAAGCAGAGCCTCATTGCCGAAATTACGGCTCTTTTATCCAATGTGCCTATTGTAAAGAATCTGGCGCGTAAGAAATTCCTGGCCTTAAGTACCCTACCGTAATTAGTTTATGGAATAAAAGTCTCGTTAGAAGGTAAGAAGCCTTTATTTACGCGGTGCGCCATCCGAGCGATAATCTAAACTAATTTCGGCAACCTACTTATTGGGAATTACTCGACAATAGGAGTGGCAACTCCTCTGCCGCGCAGCGCATAGACCTGATGGAGTTGTGTGTAAATCTGATTGGGCAGGAGCGCATCGGTTTGGTTATCGGAGACCGGGAGTTTGTGGGGCTGCGCTGGCTTAAGTATCTCAAAGACAAGGGCATACACTTTGTGATGCGCTTACCTAAACATCATAAGATTGGCCGACCCAATGGGCATCAACACGCCGTAGAGGCGTTAAATCTAAAAGTAAATCAGCCGCTCACATTCAGCGATTGCATGGTAGACGGCGTGGTAGGCCATGTGTGGGTAATGCTACAGCAGGACGGCGATTATCTGTTTTTGTTTGGAACCCCAAAGGTCAAATTTCTGGGGCAGTTGTATCAGAAGCGCTGGTGCATCGAGGCCTGCTTCCAGAACCTGAAAGGACGGGGGGTTGATTTAGAGAGTACGCATCTAAAAGACAACAGCAAGCTTAAAAAACTCATTGCTCTGGTCAGTATCATCTATGCTATTTGCGTGAGTCTGGGTATTTATTACCATCAAAAAATCAAACCGATAGCAACCAAAAACCACGGCTATAAGGCCAATAGCTTTGCCAGAAAAGGCATTAATCTGATCCAGCAGTGGTGCCGACAAAACAACAAGGTGCCCGAAAAAGTGATCAACAGACTCCTCGCCTTCATTCGCTATCTACAGATAAACAACCCCTTTTTTAAACCGATAATTTTAGTTGGGTAGAGTACCATTTACTATTTCAAATCGGTATAAAATCAGAAAGCGCGTCTGGATTTCCGGAAATCCAGACGCGCTTTCGGCAAAAGGGCCACAACGGGGCGTGGGAACGTTGGTGTGCTAGAGCCGGAACTTCGACAAGCGAGCGCAGCCCAACGCCGTGTTCCAATGTGTACACAGGGCCACCACAAGAAGCGCCCTACATCAACCCTCATCAACAACATTCAAATCATAAAACATGAAACATGAAACATGAAACATTATATCCGGTACGTTACCAGTCCGTCGCGCAGCTTGGGTTCAAACCAGGTGCTTTTGGGCGGCATCACCTCGCCGCTGTCGGCCACGGCCAGCAGTTGCTCGATGCTCACGGGATAGCAGCTAAATGCCACGGCTCCTTCGCCGGCATCTACACGCTCCTGCAATACTTTTAAACCGCGAATGCCGCCGACGAAATCAATGCGGTCGTTGATGCGCGGATTGTCGATACCGAGAACCGGGGCCAGCAGATTTTCCTGCAGGATGCTCACGTCGAGCGAAGCAATCGGATGACCGGCATCGTAGGTTCCGGTGCGTGCGTCCAGACGATACCATTTACCATCCAGATACATACCAAACTCGCCATTTTTGCGGGGGCGATACGGGCTTTCCGGCGCTTCTGCAATCTCGAAATGCTCTCCGATACGGCCCAGAAAAATTTCCGGTGTCAGTCCGTTGAGGTCTTTTACGATGCGGTTATAGTCCAGAATTTTCAGTTCGCTTTCCGGAAAAATGGCCGTCAGAAAGGCGTTAAAGGCTTCGTCGCCGGTGATTTGATAGCCGGATTCGCGCATTTCGAGGCATACTTTCCCGGCAGAGGCGGCGCGGTGGTGACCGTCGGCGATATAGGTGCAGGGCACTTCGGTGCGGAACAGATGCGTCAGTGCGCCCACTTTGGCGTAGTCGTCCACCACCCAGAAGCGGTGTTGCACGCCGTCTTCCGCCGTAAAATCATACACCGGCGCGTGGGTTTCCTTCCACTCCCGGATCAGCGTCTGCACGGCTTCCACGTCGCGGTAGGCCAGAAACACCATACCGGTTTGCGCGCGCGTGGTGCGGATGTGCTCGATGCGGTCTTTTTCCTTTACCGGGCGGGTAAATTCGTGTTTGCGAACCAGATTATTGAAATAATCATCGCAGGAAGAGCCACACACGAGGCCCGTCTGACTGCGGCCGTCCATCGTCAGTTCGTAGAGGTAGTAACACGGCTCGGTATCGTCGCGCAGGATGCCCTGATCAATCATGCCGTCCAGATTCTCGCAGGCTTTTTCATACACCGTCTGGCTATGTACATCGACACCTTCCGCCAGGTCTATCTCCGAGCGGGTAACGTGATAGAAGTGATACGGGTTGGCTTTAAACTGCCGGGCTTCTGCCTCGTTAACCACATCATAGGGCAGCGCAGCTACCTGAGGAGCCAGTTCCGGAACCGGACGCAGACCTTTGAACGGACGAATTGTTACCATAGAAAAAATGTTTTTCAGGGCGCAAAGGTCTTATCAAAATCCCGAATGGCGCGAACGAGTGCTTCCACGGCCTCTTCCGGCACGCCGTTGTAGATAGATGCCCGGAAACTCCCCGCGCTGCGATGCCCTTCAATTCCGGAAATATTGCGCGCAGCGCAGAATGCCAGAAAGGCTTTTTCTACTTCTGGCGACTGCCCCCGGAACACCACATTCATCCGGCTGCGGGCCGATTCCTCAACCGGCGCAACGAAGTGCGGGCTTTCATCGAGCGCGGCATATAGCATTCGTGCCTTGCGGGCATTGGTTTCAAAGAGGTTTTCCAATCCCTGCTCTTTTATCCAGCGCAGCATCAGCAGGCAGGAATAGATACTAAAGACCGGCAACGTATGAAGCACGCCGTCCGCCGCCACATGGGCTTTATAGGAAAGAAAAGGCGGCAGTTTATCGGCCATTTTCGGCAGGAAATCCTTACGGATACACACCAGCGTAACGCCCGCAGGACCCAGATTTTTCTGTGCCACGGCATAAAAAAGACTGTATTTCCGGAAATCGCGCGGCACACCGAGGATGTCGGAACTCATATCGGCCACGAGCGGCACGGGGAAGGAGGGCAGCGGCGCGAGGAACTGCGTGCCGAAGATGGTGTTGTTGGTGGTTTGGTGGAGATAGGCGCTGTACGCGTTGGACGCACTTTGTGCTGTTGGCGTAGGGTGGACGCTTCGCGTTGGAGCCTCCGGCTTTGAACTGCCCCCTTCTGCCGATGGCGGATTTCCGGAAATTTCAGCTCCCAAAAACGCTGCAAGCGGTGTTAAATCGGGCAGTGAGCGGTAGCCGTTTTCGCGGGAAGAAGCCACGACGGAAACATTGCCCACGGTTTTGGCGGTCTCCATCGCATCGTGTGCCCAGTAGCCCGAGTCAATATAAAGGCCCGTATTTCCGGAATGCAGCAGGTTCATCGGCAGCATCGCAAACTGTAACCGTCCGCCGCCCTGTAGCCAGAGGATATGATATTCATCGCGCAAGTCGCACAATTCATTTATCAGGCTGTTGGCTTCTTCCAGAATGGCAGCCATTTCGGGCGAGCGGTGGGGCAACGAAAGGATGCTGAGACCGGTATTTCCGTATTCGATAACGGCCTGTGCGGCCTGTTCGGTAACAGTTTTGGGCAGGGCGGCAGGGCCGGGGCCAAAGTAGTGCATGGTGTTAGATTGGACATCCGCCGGAAGCGGATATTGGACAGCGCGAAGCGCAATTGGACTTTCGCCTTCGGCAAATATTGGACTTTCGCCCTCGGCGAATTGGAGGATTGGCGAATTGGAAAATTAGGGATTCGGGTTCATTTTCCAACAGCGAAGCTATCCAATGCCGCAGGCATCCGATACTGCGAAGCAGCGTCCAATGCTCCAATTCAATTGGAGAGGAAGCCCTGGCGTGCATAACAAATTGTCGCAGCGTCTTTGCCCACGCCGTTGGCGAGACAGGCTATGCCGGAAAGAATCCGTAAGGGGGGGGGATTACAGCCTGAACAACCCTGCCCGCCTGCCCCGCAGGCGGGCTTTTCCTTTCTTTTCGTTATACTTTTGAAGTCTGAAACAGTAAATCAAAAAAAATGAACAGAAAAATCACGATTCTCGGTGCCGGGCTGGTAGGCTCCCTGCTGGCCGTAGTGCTGCGAAAGCGCGGATATGCGGTTACAGTCTATGAGCGCCGCCCCGATATGCGCGCCCAAAATATCTCTGCCGGCAGGAGTATCAACATGGCTATGAGTGTGCGCGGCTGGGCCGCCCTCGACCTCGCCGGGCTGCGCAAAGACATCGAAGACCTGGCCATCTCGATGCCGGGCCGCTACCTGCATCAGGCCGACGGCAGCACCGTTTTTCAACCTTATGGCTCCAACGGCGAAGCCATCTACTCCATCAGTCGCGGCGAGCTGAACAAAAGACTGATGACCCTGGCCGAAGCAGAGGGCGCTCAAATCCACTTCAACAAGCGTTCTGTGAAGGTGGACGTTCACACCAACACCCTTTTCTTTGAAGGCGGCGAAACGCAAACCGCCGACCTGCTCCTGGGGGCCGACGGCGCGTTCTCGGCGCTGCGCACGGCCTATACACATCTGGACCGCGTAAATGCTTCGCAGATGTATATTGAGCAGGGATATAAAGAACTGCTGATTCCGCCTGCCGAAGACGGCGGTTTCCGGATGCAGCCCACCGAAGCACTCCACATCTGGCCGCGCCGGCAGTTTATGATGATTGCCCTGCCCAACCCGGATGGCTCTTTCACCTGCACGATGTTTATGCCTTTTGAAGGCCCGGAATCTTTTGCTGCGCTGCAAACACCTGCCGAAGTGGAGGCCTTTTTCCGGAAACATTTCCCCGACGCGCTGCCCCTGATGCCCACGCTGACCGAAGATTTCTTTGCCAATCCTACGTCTTCTTTAATCACCACGCGCATCGACCCCTGGTATTTTGAAGACAAAAGCGCCCTCATCGGCGATGCCGCCCACGCCATTGTGCCGTTCTACGGACAAGGCATGAACGCCGGTTTTGAAGACGTGCGCATCCTGAGCGAACTGCTCGACGCACACGGCGACGACTGGGCGACGGTGCTTCCGGAATACAGCCGCCGACGCAAGCCCAACGGCGACGCAGTGGGCAGTCTGGCCCTTCAAAACTTTGTAGAAATGCGCGACAAGGTGGCCGATGCCGACTTCCTGAACCGCAAAAAGCGCGAAAAAGAACTGACGCTTACCTATCCCGGACGCTTTAAATCGGTGTATGAAATGGTGTCGTTTTCGCATACGCCCTATGACACGGCCCTTAAATGCACCGAAGCGCAGGACCGCCTCTGGGAAAGCATCCGCCATACAGCCCCCGAAGACCCGCAACTGGAAACTCACCTGGCCACCTATGACGAAGCCGTTAAAGACCTCGACTTCGGCCTATGAATCCGTCCATCCCCAATCCGGCACCGCTTACCAAAAGGTGGGTGGTGCAAAAGCCCGACCCCGCTATCGTAGCAGGGCTGGTGGAATCGCTGAAGATTAGCCCGGCCCTTTGCCAACTGTTGGCCCTGCGCGGCATCCAAAATTTTGAGGAGGCCAAAGATTTTTTTCGCCCGCAACTGGCGCATCTGCACGACCCTTTCCTGATGAAAGGCATGAAAGAAGCCGTGAAACGCATTGCCGAAGCGGTGGAATGGCACGAGCGCATTCTGGTATATGGCGATTATGACGTGGACGGCACTACGGCCGTATCGGTGGTGTATGATTTCCTGCGCCGCCACTACCCCGACCTGCGCGACGACTCGCTGGCCTATTATATCCCGCACCGCTACCGCGAAGGTTATGGCCTGAGCAAAGAAGGCATCGACTATGCCAAAAAGCACGGTTATCATCTGGTCATCACGCTCGACTGCGGCATCAAAAGCGCCGACCTGGTGCGCTATGCGCAGGGCCTCGGCATTGATGTCATCATCGGCGACCACCACCTGCCCGACGCGGATTTGCCGAAGGCTTTTGCGATATTAAACCCCAAACAGTCCGATTGCCCTTATCCTTATAAAGAACTTTCGGGCTGCGGCATTGGCTTTAAGCTGGTGCAGGCGCTGGCGATACACTGGAAGTTGCCGCCCGAAAATGCCTGGCGCTACCTCGACCTCGTGGCCACAAGCATTGCCGCCGACCTGGTGCCGATAGACGGCGAAAACCGCGTGCTGGCTTTTTATGGATTGCAACGGGCCGCCGAGCATCCGTCTATCGCCCTGAAAACCCTGCGAGAACTGACCGGCCTCTCGCAAAAGATGACCATCTCGGACCTGGTGTTTGTGATTGGCCCGCGCGTGAACGCTGCCGGACGCATGGACGATGCCAAAAAGGCCGTGGCGCTCTTTACATCTGACGACCCGCAGGAAGTGCGGCGCATTGCGCTGGAACTGCAAAACGACAATACCGACCGCCGCGAGAAAGACCGGCACACCACCGAACACGCGCTGGAACTGCTGCGCACCGACCCGCTGACCGAAACCCGGAAAGCAACCGTGGTGTTTTCGCCCGACTGGCACAAGGGCGTGGTGGGCATTGTGGCCTCGCGGCTGGTAGAGCAGTTTTACCGGCCCACGATTGTGCTCACGCAAAGCAATGGGCGCATCAGTGGTTCGGCACGCTCGGTGATTGGGTTTAATATCTACGAGGCGCTGCACGCCTGCCGCGATTTATTAGAAGCCTATGGCGGGCATTTTTATGCTGCCGGCATGACGATGATTCCGGAAAATCTGAACGCTTTCCGCACCCGCTTTGAAGAAGTGGTGGCCGAAACTATCAAGCCTTCGCAGCAAACCCCGGAAATCAATATTGACGCGGTGCTTTCCTTCTCCGATATCACGCCGGCATTCTACAATATCCTGCGGCAGTTTGAGCCGTTTGGCCCTGCCAATCCGCGCCCCATATTTATGACGCGTGGCGCACACAATTATCGCGGTCTGAGCCGCGTGGTGAAGGACAGCCATATCCGGTTTGTGGTGCATCAAAAAGGCGGCGTGTCGATGGACGGCATTGGCTTTGGGCTGGCCGGTAAGTTTCCGTATGTAGAAGCCGGCCCGTTTGACATGGTCTATAGCGTAGAGGAAAACGAATTTCAGGGAACGACGCGCCTGCAACTGAAGGTGCTGGATGTGCGGCCTTCGTATTAGCGGCGTAGTACTCTGGAGTAATTTTCACATTCATTCCAGCCTTGTAAGCCTCACCCCCGGCCCCTCTCCGAAGGAGAGGGGTGACAGCATAGCGATAAAAAGCCGTGGCTGCAAACGCAGAATTTATCCCGCTTCTTTCGCCTGGCGACGTATCCTGCTCCCCGAAGCTGCTGTTAGGTGCGCTTTTTGGGAAATGGAGATGGCGGGTCAAGGCTTGTGCTGAACTTAATTTAGTGCCGCCATGACGAACGTACGAGGTGAGACGTACTTTTCCCGCGTACGTTATCCGTCATTGCGGGCTCCGACCCGCAATCTGTACTTCCCGGAAAAGGCGCCTTGCCTGATAGCCGTTTACCCCAACTACCCCAGCGCGTCCGCAATCTTCCGGTCGTTGCTCAGGCGGGGTACTTTGTTCTGGCCACCGAGCTTGCCCTGGCTGCGCATATATTTAATAAAAGCATCGGGCGGAAGGGCGCGTATTTGCAGCGTTTGCAGGATGCCGCCGCGGATGAGGTCGTCGTAATAGATGTTCTTTTGGCGCAGCGCATCGTCCACCGTTTGGGCGAAAGCGGAGAGATTTTCCGGAAATCTTTCAAACGCAATAAACCATTCGTGGTGGGGCAGGCTGCCGTCGGCGGGCGCGATATGGGGTGCCACGGTAAATTCAACGACATGGCCGCCGTGTTTTTCTACCGCCGTTTGCAATGCACTTTCCACTTCTTCTGCGATAACGTGTTCGCCAAAGGCAGAGATGAAATGTTTGATGCGCCCCGTTACGAGCAGCCGGTAGGGATGGGTGCTTACGAAGCGCACCGTGTCGCCGGTATTGTAGCCCCAGAGGCCGGCGTTGGAATTAACGATGAGCGCATAATTCTCGCCCGTTTTCACCTCGTGGAGCGAGAGTCGGGTGGGATTTTCCGAAAAAACCTCGCCGGCGGGTACAAATTCAAAGAAAATTCCGGAGTTGGTATTGAGCAGCAGGCCTTCCTGGTCGAGCGTATCCTGCCAGGCAAAAAAGCCTTCGGATGCCGGGAAGGTTTCTACCGTGTCGATGGGGCCGCCGAGGCTTTCAAAGAGTTTCTTTTTATATGGCTCGAAGGCCACGCCGCCATGCACCAGCACTTGTAGATTGGGGAAAAGCTCTTTTATCTTTTTGCCGCCGCTGCGCTCCTGCAGCCAGTCGAAATACATCTGCATCCAGGGCGGAATGCCGGAAATCAGGCGCATATCCTGGCCGATGGTTTCGTCCACGATGCGGCCCAGCTTCTCTTCCCAGTCTTCGATGCAGTTGGTGGCATACGACGGCAGCTGGTTGGTGCGCAGGTAGGCCGGTATAAAATGGTTTACGATTCCGGAAAGCCGGCCCGTGGGGATGCCGCCGATGCGCTCCAGTTCGGGCGAGCCGGAGAGAAATATCATCTTTCCATCCACAAACTGGGCGTTGCCGCTGTTGGCCGCATAGCAGAGCAGGGCGTTGCGGGCCGAATCAATATGGTTGGGGATAGAATCTTTGGTGATGGGGATGTATTTGGCACCGGAAGTCGTGCCCGAAGTTTTGGCCAGATACAGCGGTTTTCCGGGCCAGAGGATATTGTCTTTGCCTTCCTGGATGCGGTCAATATAGGGCTTGAGGGCTTCGTAATCGCGCAGGGGAACGGCGCTTTTGAAGGCATTATAATCCACGACCTCGGCGAGGTGGTGGTCTTTTCCGAAAACCGTTGTCTGGCCTTTTTTGATTAAATCCTGTAGAATATCGGTTTGGTGGCCGAGGGCGGTTTCGGGCACACTTTCGCGCGTTACTTTGCTGCGCACGTAGGCGGCGTAGGGGCGGGCCAGGAAGGATTTGATTTTCATAGGGAGGGTCAAAGGTAAAAGGAGAATAGGATGCACCTTTCGGGCAGCCGGTAGCTCAATAGCAATCCTCCCTTTCAACGGTGCCAACGCCACTGAAGCTCGATTAAAGAGATGCCCCTGACCCCCTAAAAATTTAAAAAGCCCTTTCGGGAGCAACGCTCCGAAAGGGCTTTTATGGGGGTATTGGGTTTCTAAATTGGCGTTATGAATCCTTGCGGCGGGGCATTTGTTTGGCACGCTCGGCCTGGGCCTGCTGCATCTCCGAGAGGCGCTGCGCCCACTTGCTTTGCTGTGGCGGCTTATTGCGGTTTTCGCGGATTTTCGCGTGGATTTTGGCTTCGTTGATAAACAGTTTCTGAATCAGGAACTGCTGGAGCAGCGACACCATGTTGGAGAAGAAATAGTAGAACGTGAGGGCTGCGGCCATTTTGTTGAACACGCCGAGGAGCAGGAAGGGGAAGATAAACGGCATCCACTTCAGCATCGGGTTGTTGGGGTCCTGCGGGGTCATGTTGCGGCTATAGAGCGCAAGGGCCAGCGAGGAGAGCGTCATCAGGATGGTGAAGAGCGAAACGTGGTCGCCGTAGAACGGAATGGTGAACGGCAGGTCGAGGACGGAATCGTAGGTGCTCAGGTCGTGTGCCCAGAGGAACGACTTCTGCCGCAGCTCGATGGCTGTGGGGAAGAAGTAGTACATGGCAAAGAGGATGGGAATCTGCAACAGCATGGGCAGGCAGCCGCCGAGCGGGTTTACGCCGGCGGTGCGATACATCTTCATCTGCTCCATGCCCAGCTCCTGCTGATTGTCTTTATACTTTTCGCGCAGCTCGTCGAGTTCGGGCTTCAATACGCGCATTTTGGCCGACGACAGGTAGCTCTTGTAGGTAAAGAACGAAAGGAGGAGCCGGATAAAAAGCGTGAGCAGCATGATGATGACACCCATGTTCAGGATGCCTACCTTGTCGTGCAGGAAGTCGAAGACCGGGATAATCAGTCCTTTGTTGATGTACTTCACAAAGAAGAAAACCCCGTAGCCAAGCGGCACCATTTCATCAAGGCCGACCTTATAGCTTTTGAGGATTTTGTATTGGTTGGGGCCGATGTACCAGCGCAGGCTTCCTTCGCCGTTGCGCAGGGGCATTTCGGCTTTGGCCGATACGGTAGCTACGGTGAGGGAGTCATCGGTGGGCGGCACGGCCTTGAGTGTGCCACGGCTAAAGCCGTCGTCGCTGAGGATGGCCGTGCTGAAGTAGGATTTCCGGAAACCAATCCATTGCAGGTTCTCTTTGTAGCTTTCTTCCTTCGGCTCCGAGATGGTGAAGTAGTCGTTGTCGCCGTCTTTATATTGGTGATAGACCTGCGCGTTGTGGCGTTCTACGGTAATGTCGCGCTCTGTTTTGCGGCCATTTACGTTCCAGGTGAAGGGCAGGGCGTTGGCGTTGAGGCCGGTGGTACGCACGGTGAGTTGCGCCATACCGTGTTCTGCCGGCAGCGAATAAATCAGGTCAATGCGCTTGCCGTTGCCGAGGTCGGCAGCAAAATCAACGGCTTGTGCGCCATCGCTGGCAGCGGCGGTAGCGGCGGGCGTAAAGAGCAGGTCGGCGGTGCTGCGGCCATTATCTACGGGCAGCGTAAAGGCGATGCCATTGTTGTCGCCTGCAAACATTTCGAGGGGTTGTCCCTGAAATGTTTTGTAGTTTTTGAGCCGGGCATTGACGAGGCGTGCGCCGCGTGTGGAGAAGGTGAGGGCTACATCTTTGTTTTCGATGGTAACCTCTTCGCCGGGGCTGCGGCGCAGGGCGGGCGGCAGGGCGCTGTCGGCGGCGGTAGCGCCCGAAAGGGCGGCCAGCGTATCGGCGGGCAGGGGTGTTGCTGCTTTGGGATGCGCTTTGGCGTAGGCGATAGAGTCGGCGGTGGCCTGTTTTTGCTTCTGCTGCTGATACTCTTTTTGGTTCTTGCTGTTCCACACTACATACGCAGCGAGCAGGGCCACCAGCAGCGAAAACCCGATGATCTGATTACGATCCATTGAAATACTGGGTAAAATAAGGCCGCAAAGGTAGGGGATAGGGGTTAGGAGTTAGGGGTTAGAGGTTGATGATGTTGATAGGGTTGATAGAGTTGATGATGTTGATAGAGTTGATAGAGTTGATAGAGTTGATAGAGTTGATAGAGTTGATAGAGTTGATAGAGTTGATAGAGTTGATAGAGTTGATAGAGTTGATAGAGTTGATAGAGTTGATGAGGTTGATAGAGTTAATGAGGTTGATGAGGAAGCTGTCTAAAGTTTCCGGATTTTTTTTGCTTTCCGGAACTCCGAAGGGGTTCAACGTGAATAGCCCCGGCTGAAGCCCAAGGCGAAAAGGGAACAAAACCCCAATAGACCTCTTGCGAAAGTCTATTTATTCCCTTCCGGGTACTACTTCCGCCGTTGCTATGGTTGCCACAGATGTGAATACATAATTATAAGCTGCTCCATAATCTCCAGAACACAGAATAATGGAGGTTGCGGGTTACCGCTTTTCAGCGGCA
>DDEO01000213.1 GCA_002336725.1 Bacteroidetes bacterium UBA1952
GCTTCCAGCAGATAGGCCATCGGGTTGCATTCGTATTGCAGACGCAGCTTGCCTTTAGGATTTTTCTTGTCGCCTGGATACAGGAAGATGCCGCCTTTCACGAGCGTGCGGTGCAGATCGCCCACCATCGAGCCGATGTAGCGGTGGCCAAAGGGGCGGTTTGTTTCCTTGTCGTCTTCCATGCAATATTCCAGAAACGCCTTGGTGCAGTCGTGGAATTTAGACGTATTGCCCTGATTGACCGAGTAAATCTTGCCTTTTTCCGGGCATTTAATATCGGGATGCGAAAGGCAGAACTCGCCCACCGAAGGCTCCAGCGTAAAACCATTCGCGCCCAGTTTGGTGGCATACACCAGCATCGTACTCGTGCCATAGACCACATATCCGGCGGCCATGAGTTTATTTCCGGGTTGCAGAAAGTCTTCCTTCGTACAAGGCATTCCCGGTTCTGAAAGGCGGCGATAAATCGAGAAGATAGTGCCGATGGGCGCGTTGCAATCGATATTAGAAGAGCCGTCGAGCGGGTCGAAAAGCACCACGTATTTGGACTTTTTCTGTACCTCGCCTTCAAAACACACAAAGTCGTCGTTTTCTTCCGAAGCAATGCCTGCACAGTCGGCGGAATTGCGCAGCACATTAATCAGAATCTGGTCGGCATACACATCGAGTTTCATTTGCTCTTCGCCCTGCACATTCGTTGCGCCATGCGTGCCGAGGATATCGGTAAGGCCGGCGCGCAGCACCTGATTGTTGATAAACTTACAGGCGAGGCCAATATCGCGCAGCAGTCCGGAAAGTTCGCCGGTGGCGTTGGGAAAACGGCGGGTTTCCTGAATGGTAAATTCGTCGAGCGTCAGCAGTTTACTGGTGGGTAGCATAAGGATTGCAAAGTTAGTAAGATATAAGACAAAAGACGAAAGACGAAAGTATCAAGACGAAAGTATCAAGACGAAAGACAAAAGACGAAAGAATCAAGACGAAAGTATCAAGACGAAAGACGAAAGACGAAAGTATCAAGACGAAAGACACAAGTATCAAGACGAAAGACACAAGTATCAAGACGCAAGACACAAGTATCAAGACACAAGTATCAAGACGCAAGACGCAAGTATCAAGACGAAAGACACAAGTATCAAGTATCACGACGAAAGACACAGGTATCAAGACGCAAGTATCAAGACGAAAGACACAGGTGTCAGATATCAAGACAATAGCGGATGGTGTTGTAGGAATGCGCCGGGAGGCGCGTTCTCCTAAAAGATGGAAAAACGTAGGACGGAGCCATTACCAAACAAGCGTTGATAAGAGTTGATGAAGTTTGATGAAGGTTGATTATTGTTGATGAAGGTTGAGGAGGGTTAATGGATTTCCGGAAAATCTGTGGAAATCCTTTCCAATCCGCGTCATCCGTGGTCTATGTCCAGCCATCGAGTATTGAGCCATTGAGTAATTGAGCCGTTTGCACCTCTCCGCTTCGCTACTTTTGCGTTCCGGAAATTGTTATGGTCCAGTTCTACAAAAACATCAATCGAGAGACGCTGGAAATTGCGCAGCCCGAAGGCGCCAACTGGATCAACGTCTCGCCGCCGTTTCGGGAAGAAGAGATGGACCGGCTTTCCAAGGCCCTGAACATCGACCGCGACCTGCTCAAAGACACCCTCGACATCGAGGAACGCGCCCGCTATGAACAGGAAGAAGGCTCTAAACTCATTATCCTGAAAACGCCGGTCGAGAACAAATCCCTGATTGCGTCAGACGCTTATTTTATCACCATTCCGATTGCCATTCTCCTTACGGAGCGCAACCAGGTTATCACGGTCAATTCCTTTGAAAACGAAGCCATCCGCCGCTTTTTGGGCACCTTCGCCAAGCGCCATCCGGAGCGGCCCAATATGATGGTGTTGAAGATTTTCGAGAAAGTGGTTTTTGACTTCATGCAGGTATTGAAGGAAATAAACCACCGCCGCAATGTCTTTGAGCAAAAGCTGTATGACTCCAACCGGAATGAAGAATTGCTGGCGCTGATGCGGGTGCAGAAAAGCCTGGTGTATTTCACCACCGCGCTGCGCTCCAATGAGCAGTTGCTCAAGAAAATGGAACGCACCGATTTTCTTCATTTCGACGAAGATGAGCGCGACTATCTCGCCGATATGATTGTGGAATTTTCGCAGGCCTTAGAGATGGCCGACAACTACTCCAATATCCTTATCAGCACGATGGATGCCTTCGCCTCTATCATCAACAACAATATGAACATCATCATCAAACGCCTGACGGCCATTACCATCATCCTGACCGTTCCGGGATTGGTCGCTGGTTTTTTTGGGATGAATGTTCACTTTCCCGGCGAAAACAAAACCGAGGGTTTTTACTACGCGCTGATTCTCTCCATCGGGATTTCAGTGCTGATGAGCGTGTATTTTAATAAAAAGAAGTGGTTTTAGAGGGCGAGACAAAAGACAAAAGACAAAAGATGAAAGATGAAAGAGGAGAGAGGAAAGACAAAAGAGGAAAGTAGAAAAATGCGCGGGACGCGTTCTGATTTTGACAGAAGATGCGCCCTGATTTTGACAGAAGATGCTTTTATTATTTCCGGAAAATCACCGTTTTTCCAGCATCGCGGCCACGGTTTTATCAATGGGCAGGGTGAAGTCTTCGGCACGGATTTCAGACAGCGGAACCCAGACGGTTTGCTCGGCTTCGGGGAATAAATTGACCAGTGTAAAATCGGGCGAGACGGCTTCTACGAGGTAATAAATGGAGATGACCTGCGAATTGTCCCAGGCCGATTTTACGAAGTAATCAGTAGTATAGAAATGCGACCCGACGCGGATTTCCAGCCCCAGTTCTTCGCGGAATTCGCGTTGCAGACCTTCAATCGTGCCTTCGCCCAGTTCCAGTCCGCCGCCCGGAAACTTGCGCACTTTGCGCCCGCGAATGATTTCGTCATTGACCAGAATCGCGTCGTTGGCAATCAGCAGGCCATAGACGCGGATGTTGAAATGGGAGTACATGGGTTTTTGAGACAAAAGACGATAGATAAAAGACAAAAGAGAAGCCGAAGGCTCCAATTCCCGAAGTTCGGCGTAAGCTGCGCTTACGTCGGATTATGGAGCAGGCTGCGCCTGCATTCGTATCGCAGGCACAGCCTGCAGGATAGCGCGACGAAAGCACAGCTTTCGCCGAACGGACGGTTTTTTTAATCCCGAACATCCAAAAACACAGCACAGCAGAAGCCGAAGGCTCCAACACTTCCAACGGCGAAGCCTTCCAACAGCGCAGCGTCCAACGCCGCCTGCGGCGGCTACAGCACGATATCCTGCACAATGGCGCTTTTCTCCGGGTGGTCGGTGTTGTAATTCAGTCCCCGGCTTTCTTTCCGGAATTGCGCGCCTTTTACAATCAGGTAGCCAATGGTAATCAGGTTGCGAAGCTCGCAAAGTTGCGGCGAGACCATCGTGGATTTATAGAGTTTCTCGGCTTCGTCATGCAGCAAGTCCAGGCGGCGGGCGGCGCGACGCAGGCGCTCGTCGTTGCGCACGATGCCCACATAATCCGACATGAAATTCTGCACTTCCTTCAGGCTTTGAGTTATCAGGATAAGCTCCTCAGGCTGCCGCGTTCCCAGCGTGTTCCAGTCGGGAACGTCCAGTCGCCAGTCTGTTTCTGCTATTCGTTGGGCCGCGTCTTCGGCGCAGCGGTGGGCAAAAACCAGCGCCTCCAACAGCGAGTTGGAAGCCAGCCGGTTGGCACCGTGCAGCCCCGTACTGGCGCATTCGCCGCAGGCATAAAACCGCCGGATGGAAGTCCGGCCCCACACATCCGTCTGGATGCCGCCGCAGCAATAGTGCGCCGCCGGAGCCACGGGAATCAGGCCTTGCAGCGGATCAATCCCAATGCTCTGGCATTTGGCGAGAATATTCGGGAAATGTTTCCGGAATGCTTCCGGATTCATGTGGCGGCAGTCCAGAAACACGTGTTCCGTTCCCTGACGTTTCATCTCGGCATCGATGGCGCGGGCCACCACATCGCGCGGGGCCAGGTCGCGGCGTTCCGGGTCGTAGCGTTCCATAAACGCCTCGCCGCTGTGGTTGCGCAGGATGCCGCCATCGCCGCGCACCGCCTCGGTGATGAGGAAAGATGGACTGATGCCTGCCTCGTATAAAGCCGTGGGGTGAAACTGGATAAACTCCATATTCTCCACCCGCGCTTTGGCCCGATAGGCCATGGCAATACCGTCGCCGGTAGCGATTTTAGGGTTGGTCGTGGTGCGATAGACCTGCCCCGTGCCGCCCGCCGCCATCAGCGTTACTTTAGCCAGAATCTTTTCCATGCGGAAGGTGTTGAGATTCAGGGCATAAACCCCGTAGCATTCAATATCAGGTGTTGCCTTCGTTACGAGGTAGCCGAGGTGGTGTTGGGTGATAATATCCACCACAAACCAGTGGTTATGGATTTTGATATTGGGATAGCGGGCCACGGCGGCCACCAGTGCCCGCTCCATTTCGTAGCCGGTGATGTCTTTGTAGTGCAGGATGCGGAAGGCGCTGTGTCCGCCCTCGCGGCCCCGCTGAAAAGCGCCCGTCGCGTCTTTGTCAAACTGCGTACCCCAGTCAATCAGCTCGGCTACGCGCTCGGTGCCTTCGCGCACCACGAGTTCCACCACTTCGGGGTCGCAGAGGCCGTCGCCGGCGATGAGCGTATCGCGGATATGGGCTTCGTAGGAATCGCCCACCGATTCATCTACCACCGCAATACCGCCCTGCGCATATTTGGTATTGGTTTCGTCGGTAGCCGCTTTGGTGAGAACGGTGATGGTTTTTTCCGGAAATTTCCGGGCCGTTTTAAGGGCAAAGGAAAGGCCCGCGATGCCGGAGCCAATGACGAGGAAATCGGTCTGGAGCATGGATAGGCGAAGTTGGGAAAAAATGTCGTGCCGCAGGGGTTTTAAGAATGCCACGAATGCACGAATAGACACGAATGTTTGGACGGGCTGTGGTTGAAGCGGAAACTACCGGAAATCTGTATATTCTTTGTGCGCACGGTGTCCTGCACGCGCTTTTCGACGTGAAATCTACAGGTAGGTTTCCGGAATTCGTTTGTACGCTTCACACTACAAAATGCGGGTCATTGCGAAGCGGCCCTCACGTACGCTTTGCTGATGGGCCGATGAAGCAACCTGCACAGGCCACGTCGGGAATATGTGCAGGTTGCTTCGGGGCCGAACCCTGTTCCGTACGAGCGGCCCCTCGCAATGACCCGCGTTTTACAGAAAAACAATACGAACGAATTAGCCAAATCCATTTATGCTATCTTAAATAACCCATCCGCGTCGGTAGTTTAAAAACAGCATACAGTAATTTTACGCCTTTCAAAAAAATCCCCAAAAGAAAACAATCTTATGCCTGGCTATGAACTGTTTGGTGCGCAGGAGCGCAAAGAAGTAATGGACGTACTGGAAACCGGCATCCTGATGCGCTACGGCTTTGACGGCCCGCGCAAAGGCATCTGGAAAGCCAAAGAACTGGAAGCCGGTTTGCAGGCGCGTTTCGATGTCAAATATGCCCAACTGGTATCGTCGGGCACGGCGGCGCTCACCACCGCAATGGCCGCCCTCGGCATCGGCGCAGGCGACGAAGTGATTATACCCGCTTTCACCTTTGTAGCCTCTTTTGAAGCCATTCTTTCCGTAGGTGCTGTGCCGGTGCTGGTAGCTATTGATGAGTCGTTGACGCTGGACCCGCAGGCCGTGGCCGCCGCCATCAATCCCAAAACAAAGGCCATTATGCCGGTGCATATGTGCGGCTCTATGGCGCGTATGGACGAGCTGAAAGCCCTGTGCGAAGCCCACAATCTGCTGCTTTTAGAAGACGCTTGTCAGGCCATTGGCGGCACCTATAAAGGGCAGGCGCTGGGAACGATTGGCGATGCCGGAACTTTTTCTTTTGACTTCGTAAAAACGATGACCTGCGGCGAAGGCGGCGCGGTGATTACCAACCGCGAAGAAGTGTGGAAGAAATGCGACGAATACTCCGACCACGGCCACGACCACCTGGGCCGCGACCGCGGGGCCGACCTGCACCCGTATCTGGGGTATAATTTCCGGATTTCGGAGCTGCACGCCGCCGTGGGGCTGGCGCAGTTGCGCCGGTTGGATGAGTTTCTGACGATTCAAAAACGCAATCACGCGCTGGTGCTGGCAGAACTCCAAACAGTGGAAGGCCTGCGCTTCCGGGAAATCCCCGACCCAAGCGGCGACACCGGCTCTTTTATCTCCTTCTTCCTGCCCAACGAAACGCTGGCCCGCGAAGCCGTTGCAGGGTTTGCCACCGCCGGAATTTCCGGAAATTTCTACTGGTACGACAACAACTGGCACTACATCCGCAAATGGGAACACCTGAAAAACGGCGCGTGGATGCACCGGATGCCCGAAGACCATAAAAAGGCCGTGCTGCACTACGCCAACCGCGCCTTTCCGCAAAGCGATGTGATTATGGGCCGCTGCATCTCCTCAAGCGTCAGCCTGTTGTGGAGCGCGGAAGAAGCCCGCGAGCGGGGCCGCAAAATGGCCGAAGTGCTGGAAGCGGTGATGGCGGGGATGAAGGCGGAGGTGTAATTTTCAAAAGAATACATCTTACGGGTCATTGGCAGGAGAAATGACGAAGCAACCTGCACAGAACATGGATAATGTGCAGGTTGCTTCGGGGCCGACCCACAATTCGTCCGAGCGGCCCCTCGCAATGACCCCCTGTTTTGTCTGTAAAAGGAAAGAAATTTCCGGAAAACATTTTCTTCGCTGCCCAACCACTCATGAGATACACCGCTTCTTCGCTGCTGGGAAAAGTCCGGCAGCTGGAAATCCGCACCCGCCGCAAATCCAATCAGATGCTGGCGGGCGGCTACCACTCGCGGTTTCATGGGCGCGGGATGTCGTTTTCGGAAGTGCGCGAATACGCGCCGGGCGACGACGTGAAAACCATTGACTGGAACGTAACGGCGCGGATGCGAACGCCTTACGTGAAGGTTTTTGAGGAAGAGCGCGAACTGATTGTGATGCTGGTCGTGGACGTGAGCGCCTCCTCGCTCTTCGGTACGCGGCTGCGCTCCAAAGACGAACTGATGGCCGAAACCGGCGCTTCGCTGCTGCTCTCTGCCGCTGCGAATGGCGACCGCACCGGCCTGCTGCTGTTCTCTGACCGCATTGAAACCTACGTGCCGCCCAAACGGGGCAAAAAACACGTGATGCGCATCCTGCGCGAGCTGGTGGCCGTGGGCGAAAGCGCCCCGCGACCGCAAACCGATGTAGCCGCCGCCCTGCAATTCCTTAATCAAGTGCAGCGCCGCCGCTCTATCGCCTTTGTGCTCTCCGATTTTGACGCGCCGCCCTTCGACAAAGCCCTGCTGGCTACCGCCCATCGCCACGATGCTGTGGGCATTCGCCTCTGGGACGAAGCCGAGCGCACGCTGCCCGATGTTGGCCTGCTCACCGTTCAGGATGCCGAAAACGGCGCATGCTACCGCATCGACAGCTCCGACAAGGCCACCCGCGCCGCCTACGCCAAAGGTTTTGACGAGCGCACCGCCTACACCGAAGCCGTTTTCCGGCATTGCGGTGTGCCTTTATTGTCGCTCTCCACCACCGAAGAGCCGGTACGTTTGCTTCAAAACTTCTTCATGAGCCGATGAAAAAAGGATTGCTTTTCCTGTTGCTGCTGCTGGCGGCGCACGCGCTTGAAGCCGATGCGCAATATCGCGCACAGGCCACGCTGGATTCGGCGGAAGCACTCATTGGCTCGCCCCTGCGGCTGCGGCTGGACATCGGGCCGCTGCCCACCGGAACGCCCGTACAGTGGCCGCAGATGCCCGATTCGTTTCGGGCGCTGGCGCGGGCGGGCGCGGCCCAAACCGATACCGTCGTGTCGGGCAACGAGGTGCGCTACCTGCGCGAATACCCGTTTGTGGGGCTGGATTCCGGAAAATTTGAGGTGCCGCCGCTGTCGTTTCAGGTAGGCGGGCAGACGGTGCAGACCGCTTCGGCGAGCATCCACCTCTATCCGCCCGACGTGGACACCACCAAGCCGATAGACCCAATTCGGGATATCATCGCTGCGCCGGGCTATGCGAACTGGAAACCCTGGGCGATTGCTGCCGGCGTGCTGGTGTTGCTGGCGCTGGTAGCGTGGCTCTGGCTGCGCCGGAAGAAAAAGCCGGTTGCTGCGCCGGTCGTGAAAATACCGCCTCAGGGTTTTGCGTCGTTGCTACGCCAACTGGAAGCCGAGCAGTTGCCGCAGAAGGGCGAATACCGGCAGTATTATACCCGCCTCACCGATATTCTACGCGATGCTATTGCCGTGAAAACGGGGCTTCACGTCCGCGAGATGACCTCGGCACAGTTGCTGCGCAAAACCGGAAAATCCCTCAACGAATTATCTCACCAACAGCTCCGCGCCCTTTTACAGGAAGCCGATGCCGTGAAATTTGCCAAATTGCAGCCCACGCTCCCGATGCAGGAAACCGTGATGCAAACGGCTTTCGCGTTTTTGCAGAATGCCCGGCTTTGAGGGGGAAATGGCTCCCCCCGACTCAATTTTTCGCTTGCGATATTCTTTTTAATTCAGATTCTGTAATGTCATTTTGCCGGCTCAATTTTCCATAGAAATCCCGGCTCCGGTCCTTGGCGCAGCAAGGGTTTTTGAGAATTTAGATATGCGATATTTTGCTGTGTAAATGGTCTAATACCATTTAGACAGCTAAATCATGCACCGTTAGCCTCACCCCCGGCCCCTCTCCCTCGACTTGCGGTTGGGGTGCAGCGCCAGACAGGGCATAAAAAAAGCGCGAAACGTTTCGCGCTTTTTTCTATCGGTCTATCTTTTTCATCAAAGCCTTTCGGGCAAAGTGAATGCGGCTTTTGATGGTGCCGAGCGGCTCCTGCAAAAAGTCGGCAATCTCGGCATATTTATAGCCGGCGTGGTGCATCTCGAAGCACAGGCGGAAAACCGGCGGCAACTCGGAAATGGCGGATTGAATCTCTCCCATGCGCACGTTGGAATAGCCGTCGTTACGAGCGATTTCTCCCACGTCAAACTGAAAAACTTCGGTTGGCGCTTCGCTGCTCACTTTGGTAAAACGCTTGTTGCGCCGATACTGATTGATAAAGATGTTGCGCATGATAATGCACAGCCAGCCTTTCAGGTTGGTGCCCCATGTGTATTTATCGCGGTTGCTCAGGGCACGAAGCATCGTTTCCTGATAAAGATCCTTGGCATCCTCGCCATTGCTGGTCAGGGAAAGGGCATAAGGGTGGAGGAAATCGCTGCTATTCAAAACCAGGCTGTCGAATTCGAGAGGAGTCATTTTGTTTATCGTTTGGCATACTAAAGGTACACAAACGGTGCCAAAAAAACTCTTTTCTGTTTAATTTTTTTGCAAAAAACATTAAACAGCAATTCGCCGCTTTGTGCCGGAAAAGAGTACGAATTACAAGGGCTAAAAGATTGATAATTAGCCATTTGCTAATAATGTAAAAGTAAATATGTGCATATAAAAATATCGTTTATAAAATAAGAAAAAGTAAAACTTGCTTTTCCGGAATTAATCTGCCATCCGTCTGGGGTTTTCTGCCACAAAAAGCCCTTTAAAACGTCATAATGACGTGATTTTATCCCGCACCGCTGTCAGGGTATGCAGATAATGCAGGTTAGGAAGCTGCGGCAATTCCATTGCGCCGAGCGCGGCACCGGAAACATAGCACGGCAGCGCCTGCGGAATGCTATCGGAGAGCTTCTGAAGATAGCGTTGCGTCTGTGCCGGATGTGGATTGGTGGTCAGATGGACATACAAGCAATGCACTTCCTGCTTTTGCAGGCAGCGTTGCACTTCTCCTAAGGGCGTATTGGAGCCAAAATAAACCGGCGATTTTCCGGCTTTGCGCAACAGGTAAAAAACATACATCAGACTGATGTCGTGAAACTCGCCTTCCGGCAGAAACAGCAATACTTTGGAGCCTTCCTGTGTCGGCTTCAGGGCATCGGCGGCAGCGGCAATTTTCCGGAAAATAATATTGGCCGCCATGTGTTCCTGACTTGGCTCCAGCCGATCGGTAATCCACATAATGCCGATTTTCTCCAGATATTGAAACAGCAACTGCTCCACCGCTACTTCCAGTCCGTGCCTGCCGATGAAGGTATTTATCTTCTCTTCCAGCCCAAAGGGATCCATATCCAGCGTCCGTTCTATCATCTCGTTGACCTGCAACTGTAACCGGAACGCCGGGTCGGCAATTTTGCCAATCAGCGCGGTCATCTCCCCGGCATTCATCTCCCGGATGCGCGAAATCTTAAAGCCGTAGTTGTTGAGCAGCGCAATGCGCAGCGCCAGCTTCAGGTCGTCGGCATCATAATAGCGGATATTGGTGGCCGTGCGTTTGGGCTGCAAAATGCCATACCGCTGCTCCCAGACCCGGATGGTATGGGCCTTAATGCCGGTAAGGTTTTCCAGATCTTTAATGCTGAAACGGTCCATAGGGAGAGAAGAAAGGCATTCGGCGTTGAGGTTAGAAGTCAGGCGTTAGGTGTTAGGTGTTAGGTGTCAAGTGTTAGGCGTTAGGTATTCGGTAACAGGAAACAGCTATCAGGACACATGACCCTTCGGCAAGCTCAGGGGAACAGAGAAACACGAAACATGAAACATGAAACATGAAACATGAAACACGCCTCCTCCCTTCTTACAACAGCTTTATTTCCGGAAAGGTTCAGCCGACGCGCTTGAGTTCGCTCACCCGGCTTTCGGCAACGCCGCCAAATGTTTCGGCAATCACCTGCGCCCGGAAATCAAAGATGGAGAGCAGCTCCCGACGCACGACGACGGCATTGGCCAGACGGCCCAGTGCGCCCAGCGGCACTTCATAATGAACGATATCGGTCATCAGCGTGCCGCCGTCTTTTTCTTCAAAATGATGCTGATGATGCCAGAGTGCGTATGGCCCCCGGCGCTGTTCATCGACAAACATTTTCTCCGGCTCAACGGCGGTAATTTCCGTCATCCAGAAAAGCGGAATGCCCAGCAAGGGCGATACCTTATAGGTGATTATCTGGCCGGGATAGATGTGCTGCGGCAAATCGCCGGAAGTAACCCGAAAGGCCATTTTCTTGGGGGTAATAGCGGCCAGATTTCCGGCATTGGAGAAGAAACGCCAGACCTCGCGCAGGGTTGCCGGGATCCATTGTTGCCGGTGCAAACGGTAAATTGCCATAAAGAAACAAGCGGTGAATGCTTCCTCTAACAATGCAATCAGGAAATGGTTTTCCGGAAAAACCACCTGCCCGAAAGGCGAATGAGGTGATGGAAGGCCCAGGCGCTCAGATATATACCCGCTATCTGCGCCAGCGACGACAATAAATCGCCCCGCAGCAGATGGAATAGCAGGATGAGCATCACCGGATAGTACAAAACCCGAAACGAGACATCGCCCGCAGACGCGCGATGCAGTCGCCAATACCAATAGTAGCAATCGTATTGACGCGCGAGGAGCGCAAAAAGCGCGAAATACAGCAACGCGCCTACCCAGCCAAAATCGATATAGCCCTCGGCAAGCAGCGGACTCGATACGTTTACAAAACTTTCGCCCGCTTTTTGGCGCAGCAGTGCGCCACTGCCGACACGCTTCTGCGGCCAGTATTTCCGGGGAACGGCAAAGGCCAAAGCCGTTTGCAATTGCCGGCCCTGCTGAAAGCCCGACGTATCCGTGAAGGCCATCGTCTGACACAGCATCGAGTAGGCATCGAAATCGCCCCGCTGAAATCCCCAGCTATAGACCTGCACCGGCTGACGGAGCGTCGGCCCCATGCCATCGCTCGTGCGCCGGACCACCTGAAACAACGGGTACACAATGAAGATAGCCGCCAGCAGCAGCAGGGTGAATGCCTGCCGGTGGCGCTGCCAATAAGTCCCGCCAAAGGAAAGCAGCAAGCTGACAAGAACTGCCGCCGCCAACACGCGCGGCATGGCCAGCGGAAAATTTACCAACAAGCCCACCACGAGTACCAGCGCCATGAGCCTTTTAGAAATCCGCCGCAGCCGATACAGAAATACAGAAAGCAGGCAGAAATACAAGGCCGGACTGCGGATGCCCTTCTCGACGAGCAGAAAAACCGCATCGGGAACCCGATCGCGCCATTTGTTGAGGATGTCTTTTTGCAGGAAGAGCGCATCGGCACCTACAATCAGGAAATAGAGGAGCGAAAGCGTCAGGAAAATGGCCATCCCAACAGTTGCGTAGGAACGCACCCAGCCGCCGGAAATGCGCATGGGAAAAAGGGGCGGGCGATACCCCGAAACGGCCGTCAGCACATAGCGCGTCAGTTGATAGACCGCACCGCCGGCGAGGATAAGCAGATTGGCACGCAACACGATTTCGAGCGGCAGCGGCTTCCCCCAGGGCAGGCTACCGGTTGCCACCTGCAGAGCCGGAATCATGGCGAAGAAAACCAGCATGAAAATCCAGAACATCCGGTTCAGCGAGTAGGGATTGCGATCGCGGAAAAGCGAAACAGAAGCCACCCACACGTTGAGCAGAAAGCTGGCCGTTACCCAGTGCCAGAGTATAGGGCCTTCCCCAAAATAATAGAGGAAGCCTGCCGAGTAGAACACCGGCACGAGTATCCACCAGGGGAAGTGCTTGATTTTTTCTGTCAAAACTGCAATTCGTTCGGAATCCGGCAGCAAGCTAAAGCATTTTGAGGGCTGTGGGAAATGCCTGGCTCCGAATGCCCTTCAGGGTCGGTGCTGCACCCGCCATCTGTCGGCGTTTTTAAATACGCTGTACATAAAGGGTGTCTCGTTTTTTAAAGAGAAAGATAGGGCGCAGCGGTTGGGGTGCTTGTAAGCCCTTCGGCTGAACAGGGCTGCAAGGGAAGCGGTATTTAAGGTTTTTTTATGCCTGTTTCTCCGGATGCTCTTTGCCGTCAGTCTTAATTATTGGGTGCGCCGTCGGCCACCCATTTTGCATATTTGGCAATGGTGCAGTCGTCCAGTTTGGGTGCGTTTTGGGGCATATACGAATAGCCGGCAATGTGGCGGACAGAGCCGAGCAGCGAGCCATTGTCGGCGATGGCCTTCAGTCCCTGATGGGTGGTGAGGTCAATATTACCGGCATTGCCGCCGCCGTTTACATGGCAGCCGCTGGTAGCGCATTGCTGGTTGGTGAGCGGGCGGATGACCGCTGTATAGGTAATGTTTGCGGTATCGCAGTTGGCGGCAGGCGTTGCGGGTTGCATCTTGTCGCTGGTGCAGGCGGCAAGCGAAAGCAACAGGGACAGACCAGCTAATGTCAGGTGTTTCATAACAGGCAAATTACAGCGGGGGAAAATTTCCGGAAAGATTCTCCTCGAAAACGGAAAAAGAACGCGCCTCGTGGCACGTTCCTACCAAAAAACATTTACCGTTTAACGGAAATCCCATTCCGGAATTGGCCCGCTCCTGAAGGAGAGAAATTTCCGGAAATTTCCGGCCTCAAACCTATAAGGTTTCAAAAACCTTATAGGTTTTGGAACACAGGCCAGAAACACCACGCCAATGTACAGAAATACATCCATTTGAGGAGCACATCAGCCTTCAGGTTCTTCTTTTTCAGGGCAATTCTTATGGACAGATAAGCGCCGAGCGCCTCAAAAAGGTCCGGCGCCAGATCAACGAGCGGCCCCCTCCAAAGGGGTCTGCCGTATAGCGCCGATGGCGTGGATAAGATAGGCAGAGAACCACAGCTTATCTTCGCAAAACACTGCGCATCACTAACCCACAGCAACTGTTGCGTTAGATTGTTGAATGTGCCAGACGAAAGACACAAGTATCAAGACAAAAGACGAGAGACGAAAGACACAAGTATCAAGTATCAAGTATCAAGACAAAAGACACAAGTATCAAGACAAAAGACAAAAGACACAGGAAGCATTTCTATCAACCTCATCAACAATAATCAACCTCATCAACAATAATCAACTTCATCAACAATAATCAACTTCATCAACGACAATCAACTTCATCAACTCCTATCAACCCTCATCAACGACAATCAACCCGTGACACATGAAACATGGCACATGAAACAGCAAACAGGCTTCTGATCGACACGCACGCTCACCTTTACGACCCGACCTTCGATGCCGACCGCGACCAGATGCTGCAACGCGCAACGGCGGCGGGCGTACAGAAGATTTTTCTGCCCAACTGCGACTTTGAAACCATTGGCCCGATGCTGGCGCTCTGCCAAAAATACCCGCAGCAGTGCTTCCCGATGCTGGGGCTGCACCCGTGCTATGTGAAGGAAGACTTTGAGCAGGAACTGGCGCGGCTAAAGATTTTCCTGGAGAAAAACCGCTTTTGGGCGATTGGCGAAATCGGACTGGACTTTTACTGGGATAAAACGCTTGTAGCGCAGCAGGAGAAAGCCTTTGCAACTCAAATTGGCTGGGCGCAGGAAAAAGGCCTGCCGGTGGTTGTTCATAGCCGCGAAAGCACGGCGGCCTGCCTGGATATTCTGGAGCGGGAAGGCAACGGGAACGTGCCGGGCATCCTGCATTGTTTTAGCGGAACGGTGGCCGAAGCCGAGCGCACTGCCGCGCTTGGGATGTATCTGGGTATCGGCGGGGTGATGACGTATAAGAAATCCACGCTTCCGGAAATCGTGCGGGCCGTGGGCCTCGTGCGGCTGGTGCTGGAGACCGATGCCCCGTATTTGTCGCCGGTTCCGCATCGCGGCAAGCGCAACGAGAGCAGCTATGTGCCGCATATCGCTCAGGCGGTTGCCAATGTATTAGACGTGTCGGTAGAAGAAGTGGCGCGGGTAACAACGGCGAATGCAGAGCGGTTGTTTGGAAGCTAAAGAGGCCTGCCGGAAGCCGGCTCGCAAGGGCAAATTCCGGAAATTTTTAAGAAGAAAGAACCCTGGGCAGGAGTGGTATAACACCAAACGCTATCGGTGGGGGATACAGATAAAAAAGAGCGCCCTTTTTCCGGAAAAGGACGCTCTTTTTTATCTTGTTTTTTCACCTCTAATAGCTGCCCCCCCGGCCAAACATCTCATCGTCTTTATCGCGGCGGGTGGGGTCTTCCATCGGGAATTCCTTGCGCATCGGGAAGTAGTCCATCTCGTCCACATTGAGGATGCGGCGCAGGTTGGGATGGCCCACGAAGTTCACACCAAAGTAGTCGTAGGTCTCGCGCTCCATCCAGTTGGCCCCCGGAAACAGTTGCGTAGCCGTAAAGACATCGGGTTTTTCAACCGGCACAAACGTCTTGATGCGCAGGCGGTGGTTGGCCGTCAGGTTGTGGAGATGATACACCACACACAGTTCCTCGCCCCGGCGTTCCGGATAATGAACCGCAGCAATATCGGTGAGGAAACGGAAGCCGTGGTCGTCGTAGAGATGCTGGAGCAGCTTCAGGCTGTCGGTGCTTTTGACGAGGACCGAAAGCAGGCCGTAGCTTTCTTCAAAGCCCTGGAGCGAAGCACCCCAGGAGGAAGCCTGTAGTTTTTCGCGCAGCAGCGTGTTGGGCGTAGGCGGCAGGGCGGCTTCGGGGTTCGGGTTTTCCGGATTCGTTTCGGAGGTAATCATGCTAATATGCTGATGTCTAATGTGCTGATGTGCTTTTACCTTTCGACTCTCGTCTCTCGTCTTTTACCTTTCGACTCTCGTCTTTCTACTTGTGTCTTGCGACTTTCGTCCCCCTCTTCCGCCTCAGGCGGAGGCTGGGGGAGGCACTCTTTTGTCTTTCTACTTGTGTCTTTTGTCTTTCTACTTTCGTCCCCCTCTTCCGCCTCAGGCGGAGGCTGGGGAGGCACTCTTTTGTCTTTCTACTTGTGTCTTTCGTCTTGATACTTTCTACGCTCGTCTTTTGTCTCTCTACTGAATGCCGTAGCTCTCCATGAGTGCCTGATATTGGTCGGAAGAGCGGCGGCGTAGGCTTTCTTTGCCGATGAGATCCTGAATGCGCATCACGCCTTCGATGATGCCTTCCGGACGCGGCGGGCAGCCGGGTACATACACATCTACCGGGATGATCTGGTCGATGCCCTGCAGCACGGAGTACGAGTCGAAAATACCGCCGGAACAGGCACAGGCACCTACGGCCATTACCCAGCGCGGCTCCGCCATTTGCAGATAGACCTGCTTGACAACCGGGGCCATCTTTTTGGCAATCGTACCCATCACCATCAGCAGGTCGCACTGCCGGGGCGTGAAGCCCATGCGCTCCGACCCGAAGCGGGCCAGGTCGTAGTTGGCACCCATCGTGGCCATAAACTCAATGCCGCAGCACGAGGTGGCGAAGGGCAGGGGCCAGATAGAGTTTTTGCGGGCCAGGCCAACCACTTCGGAGAGTTTGGTGGCCATAAAGCCTTCGCCCATCACGCCTTGCGGCATAGCGGGTACTTTGGGATGCGGATTATGTATTACCGGACGAGCCATGGTATTTTAATTTGCTAATGGGCCAATGTGCTGATGTGCTCATTGGCCGGTGAAGAGAAGCGGGGAAAGCAAACTTTGGTTGCAAACTTCGCTTAAAAAATAACGTAAACGCGCTAAAAGGGTTGGAAACGTACTCAATGCCGGGAATGCCTTAACAAACCTTTTCACAATCAGTTTCCCTAAATGTACCAGCACATCAGCACACCGGCATATCAGCACATTTATCAGTCTTCCCACTTCAATGCGCCTTTTTTGAGGATATAGATAAATCCGCAAAAAAAGAAAGCCACGAACATCAGCACGGCCAGAAAGCCATCGGTGCCAAGCGCCCGGAAATTCACCGCATAGGGATAGAAAAAGATGACTTCTACGTCGAAAAGCACAAAGAGAATGGCCACGAGGAAGTATTTTACGGCCAGCGGCTGACGGGCATTGCCCACGGCGGGAATGCCGCTCTCGAAGTTGGCGAGCTTTTCATGGGTGCGGCGCTTGGGGCCAAGCAACGAAGACGCTACGAGCGTGAGCACCACAAATCCAATCCCGACCAGCAACTGCAAAACAACGGGCAGGTAATTGACCGGCGAACTGGTCGCCGCCTGAAAAAGCGTGGGAAACATAAGCAGACGAAAAGCTAAAAACCCTGCAAAAGTAGGCCGTCGGCGGGGATGTTTCAGGGGTCATGTTTCATGTTTCATGTTTCATGGGAGTTGATAGTTGTTGGTGAGGATTGATGGTTGTTGATAATGCTGTTGATGATACTATTCTGGTTCCGCGTTTTTTTGTCATTCCCGAAGGGAATCTTTTTGTCGCCCTGAAAGGGTCTCTGAATAATGCGCAGGCCCTTTCAGGGCGACAAAGAATCGTACAGAAAAACTTGTGGTTATCATCCCCTTAAGTCTTCGGCCGTCCCTCTCCTTTCCGGGTTTCGCCGCCGAGGCAGAAAACCGCAGGTCGGGAGAGCGAAAGAGCGGACGAAGACAGCCTTACTTTTTACTTGCCACTTGTTACTATCCACTAGTGTAAAGTCAAGTCATTATTGTCGGCGCGAGCCTCACCCCCGCCCCCTCTCCGAAGGAGAGGGGAGCCAAGAGAACCGACAGTTTTACCTTGACTTGCCACTAGCGGCTTTCTACTTTCCTCTTTTGTCTTTCTACTTTCCTCTTTTGTTTTTCTACTTTCCTCTTTTGTTTTTCTACTTTCCTCTTTTGTCTTTCTACTTTCCTCTTTTGTCTTTCTACTTTCCTCTTTTGTCTTTCTACTTTTGTCTTTCGTCTTTCTACCAACGGCTTCCTACTCTATGAACCTCACGGCTCCTGCGCAGATTTTAAACTTCATCAACGGCGCTTTTGTGCCGCCTGTTTCCGGAAAATTTCTCCCCAACAGCAACCCCGCGACCGGCGAAATTTATAGCGAAACGCCCGACAGCAATGCCGCCGATGTGGATGCCGCCGTGCGGGCTTCGCAGGCCGCTTTCCCGAAATGGAGTACAACGCCTGCCGAAGACCGTTTCCGGATTCTGAACCGCGTGGCAGAGTTGATTGAAGAGAACCTCGATGCCCTCGCGCTCGCCGAAACCAATGACAACGGCAAGCCGTTCTGGCTTTCCAAAAAAGTGGACATCCCCCGCGCGGCAGCCAATTTCCGGTTTTTTGCCACCGGCATCATGCACCTTTCCACCGAAAGCCACGGCATGGAAGACAAGGCGATTAACTACACGTTGCGCCAGCCGATTGGCGTGGTGGGCTGCATCTCGCCCTGGAACCTGCCGCTCTATCTTTTTACCTGGAAGATAGCGCCCGCACTCGCCGCCGGAAACTGCGTGGTGGCCAAGCCAAGCGAGGTAACGCCGATGACGGCTTATCTGCTCTGCCACCTGTGTAAAGCCGCCGGGCTGCCCGACGGCGTACTCAATATTATTCATGGCACCGGCCCCGACTGCGGTAGCGCCATTGTGGCGCATCCGGAAATAAAGGCGATTTCGTTTACCGGTTCCACCCGCGCCGGCGCCGACATTGCCCGCACCGCCGCGCCGATGTTCAAGAAAATCAGTCTGGAGCTGGGCGGCAAAAACCCCAATATCATTTTCGCCGATTGCGACTGGGAAAAAACGCTGCGCACGACCGTGCAGTCGTCGTTTGCCAATCAGGGGCAGATTTGCCTCTGCGGCTCGCGCATCCTGGTGGAGGAAAGTATTTATGAAAAATTCAAGGAAGATTTCCTGGCCCGCGTCGCAAAACTGACTGTTGGCGACCCGCTCAATGAGAAGTCTAAGCAGGGCGCGGTGGTGAGCCGGATGCACTACGAAAAAGTGCTGCGCATGATTGCCGAAGCACGGGCAGAAGGCGGAAAAATCCTGGCGGGCGGCGAAGCGGTGCGGCTTTCCGGGCGCTGCGAAAACGGCCTTTTCATCGCTCCGACGGTCATCGAAGGGCTTGGCCCGGATTGCCCAACGAACCGCGACGAGATTTTTGGGCCGGTGGTTACGCTGCAAACTTTTAAAACCGAAGAAGAAGCCCTCCGGCTGGCAAACGCTTCGGATTATGGCCTTTCGGCAACGATTTGGACACAAAACCTGACGCGTGCACACCGCATGGCGGCGGGCGTACATTCCGGAATTATCTGGGTCAATACCTGGTTGCTGCGCGATTTGCGTACGCCGTTTGGCGGCTTCAAAAACAGCGGCGTGGGCCGCGAGGGCGGCTGGGAAGCCCTGCGCTTCTTCACCGAGCCAAAGAATGTGTGTATTGAATTGTAGGCCCGCGACCTGACAGGTCAAGTCCGCCTCCGGCGGACGCAGATGCCTGTCAGGTCCGAATTACGTCTTCCGGAAAGGTGTTTGTAATGCGTTCTATAAATATAGAAAACAGACCTGTCAGGCATCCTGCGCTCCGCTTCGGACCTGACAGGTCAAGTCCGCCTCTGGCGGACGCAGATGCCTGTCAGGTCCGAATTACGTCTTC
>DDEO01000141.1 GCA_002336725.1 Bacteroidetes bacterium UBA1952
TAAGCAAAGAGAAGCGAGGGAAAATAAGAGAAGGCAAAGCATTTGCCGAACCGTTCTTTTGCAGCCCTGCTGCGGCGGCAAAGGGTTCAACCGAGGCTATTATCCGAAAGCAATTTCAGAATAATGCCCGACAGCGCACCGGGAAGCAGTTTTGAAGAGCCTTTTTCCGGAAACATACCCGGCGAATTTAGGTATTGCTCTTTGAAGATTGGATAGCCTGCGACAATTGGACGGCTGCGCTATTGGAGAATTGCTCATTTATGAAAGCTACCTTCTGAAACCCGCTCTCGAAAAACACCCAATCTTTGAATCTTAGTTCCCCAAATTCCGGTTCTGAACCTTGAACTTTGGCCCCTGAAACTCATCCTTGCATTTTGGCTCCTGCTACACACGTAAAAATCCTGATTATCGGTGCCGGTCCGGCGGGCTGCGGCACGTCGTTTTTTCTTTCCAAATCCGGCATCCCGCACACCATTCTCGAAAAGGCGGTTTTCCCGCGCGATAAGGTTTGCGGCGATGCGATTTCCGGAAAATCGTGCTATGTGATGCGTACGGCCAACGCGCCCTGGCTGCACGAGATTTTCCGGAAAGAAGATCAGTTTCTGCCTTCGCGCGGCATTCAGTTTGTAGCGCCCAACGGCAAAGCCCTCGACATCCGCTACCCCGACGCGCTGCGCCCCGGCGAAAAAGCGCCCGGCTTCACCGTCCCACGCCTGCGCTTTGATAATTTCCTGTTCAGCAAACTCGATGCGCAGTTTGCCGATGTGCAGCAGGATGTTTCTATAAAATCGGTTTCTAAAGAAGGTGGTGTAAACAAGATTGTCTATCAGCAGCATGGCGAAGAGAAAATCCTGACTGCCGATATTATTGTGGGTGCCGACGGCGATAAAAGCATCGTTCGGAAGGCTTTCATGGAAGGCAACGAAGCCCGCAAAACCGATTCGGTGGGCCTGCGTGCCTACTATACCGGCGTTACCGGCCTGCACGAAAATGATTTCATCGAATTGCATTTCATTTCGGAAGCACTGCCGGGATATTTGTGGATTTTCCCCTTGCCGGAAGGGCGCTGCAATGTGGGTATCGGGATGCTTTCTTCGCGGGTGCGGGCGAAGAAAATAAACCTGCGCGATGTTTTTCAAAAGGCGCTGCAAACCAATCCTGCCCTGCGCGAGCGATTTAAAAATGCGGAATTGCAGGGCAAAATCCTGGGTTGGGGATTGCCGATGGCTACGGAGCGAGAACCGGTTTCGGGCGAAGGCTTTCTGCTCACCGGCGATGCCGCCGCTTTGATTGATGCGTTTTCGGGCGAAGGCGTGGGCAATGCGCTGTATAGCGGGATGCTGGCGGCTGCCGCAATTGAGAAAGCGTTAGCTGAAAACCGCACCGATGCGGCTTTTCTAAAACAAGAATACGACGCGCAACTGTATCGCCGCCTCGGCGACGAAATCCGCATCAGCGCGACGCTGCAAAAGCTGTGTAACTACCCGTGGCTGTTCAATTTTGTGGTGAATAAAGCGGCCAAAAGTCCGGAATTGCGCAACACCATTTCCGGAATGTTTTCCGACCTCGACCTGCGCGACAAGCTGCGCAAACCATCGTTTTACTTCAATATCCTGTTTAACCGGTAGGAGTTTTTTCGTGCAGAGATTTCCGGAAAAGTCCAATTCTGTTTTTGAAAGTTTTCTCGCAGAAACGCAGCGGTTTCCGGAAAAATCCAAGCCTGTTTTTGATAATTTCTCTCGCAGAGACGCAGAGACGCAGAGATTTCCGGAAAGCCTTAGTCCTGTTTTTTTAAGAGTTTTTCTCGCAGAGACGCAGAGATGCAGACACGCAGAGATGCAGCGGTTTCCGGAAACGGGCCTTGCGGATGCCAGCTGCATTTTTGGTAGTGAGGCATTCCCAAAATTTCCGGCGCTTCTTTTAAGCTGCGTTCTTTTAAGCGAAGTCAGCTAAAATGTGCGCCGGATCCGTGAAAATCGGTCTAAATCCGTGTCATCCGCGTGCCATAACAAGCCAGTTTCGTTTGGCGCAGGAAACCGCCTCACAGCGCCACAATCTTTTCCAGCGTCTTTTTGCCGTCCAGCTCGGTGCTCAGGAAATAAACGCCGGTATGCAGGTTCAGCGGCAGGTCTAAAGTAGTCTGGAAAACGGTGTTGATGAATGTTTTCTGGTACAGCACCCTTCCGGAAATATCGGTGAGTTGCAGGCGCAGTTCCGAGCCAATGGGCGCACTGTATTGCAACGTAAAATGCCCGCCCACCGCCGGATTGGGATAGAGCGCAAAGGTATTTTCCGGAAGCCAGAGCAGACGATGCACACTGCCCCGGAAACGCAGGCCACTCTCCCGCCCTATCCACTGCACCTGATACAAAACAGTGTCGCCCGCAGCCGCCGGTGGCGTGTCTTCGGAAATGTACGTAACCGGCGATTGCGAATTGCGGGCATTGACTTCATAGATTTTCGTAAACGCCGATTTGCCTGCCACCGCGCGGTAAATCTCGTAGCGGCTGATGTGGGCATCGTCGCGCGATTCGATTTTCAAAGAAGCAATCGCCGATGTTTTGCGCGTGGCGCTAAAGGAAAGCGTGCGATTTTCAGTTGCGTAGGAATAAGCCGTTTTTCCGGAAACAAACCAAACTTCGCCGGTCTGCTTCGTGCGGAAACGGGCGATATAACCGCTGTCATACGGAACCCAGGCGAGGGTATTAAAAGGTCGGAACTGATACACGCCGTCGCGGTTGTTGGCCAACGAATCGTCTTCCGCTGTTTTAACGGAGTCGGAATACTGAAGAACGCCCAGCCGGTAGGCATCCGGCGCTTTTTCGCAGCCCGCGCAGCCGGTGTCTGCAAGCATTTTCAGCACATCGGCATCGGTGATGTAAAAGGCAATGGGCAGCGAGTCGCGAAGCGGATTTTGCGTCTGGAAAACAAAGCTGCGGGGCAAAAACAGTTGGTTTGCAAAGAAATCCGAAACATTCGCAGCGCCATAGTCGCGAATACTGACCGCACCCAAATTCTGTCCATTATTCTGAATGCGGGCCAACAGCGCATCGTCTTTCCGGAAATCTACTGTTTGCGGCGTAGCGTCTATATTTTTCTCCACTCCGGCAAAGGCGGCGCTATAAACCGGCCCTTCATAATCATAGATATGAATATCGTCAAGGGCTATGCCTTCGCGGCTATCAAAAGCATCCGACTGCATGGCAAAGCGCAGCCGAATGGGGCCGGTCGCATGAGCAGGAAGTTCGATAGTGGCCACACGCCAGCGATATTGGCCGCTGCCCGTCCAGGCGCGGTGTTGCAGACTGTCGTACCAGTTGAAGCCCTCTACCGAAAGGCCCAGCTTTGTCCAGGTTTTGCTGTCGGCGCTCCACTCCACCCACGCGCCGTCGCAAAAGGCATTGCCGCAGTTTTCAAAATCATAGGCGAGGCTGAAGCTCAGGCGCGGTTTTGCCATTCCGCCAATATCAAAACAGGGCGAGTAGAGATAGGATTTTTCGGATGGGTTGTAGTTTCCGGAAAGATTGGTTTTCCAGGCTTTTGTGCCGCTTGCCGCCGTGCGGATGTTGGGACTTTGCGGCAGGCCCCAAGCCCAGGAACTATTATTTCCTTCGGCATACCAGCCGCCTGTTCCGGCCTCAAAATTTTCCAGATACGGGAAGCCCGTAATCAGCGGTTGCTGCTGGAAGATGAAATTCAGAATGCTGTCGTTTTGCGGATACGCATCCGGCGCATAATGCACCCAGATATCGAGGCGATGTTTATTAAAATCTCTTATCTGAAGACTTTGCGGAAAGGAGAAACGCAGCGTGTCTTTAGGCCCGAAATACGCGATGGTATCGGTGAAAACCGGCCCGCCGTCGAGCCGATAAGAAACCGGAACCTTGTATTGCGGATTATAAGTCCCGTTGGCAATAGTAACCGAGAGACGTGCATTCGGCGCAGCGCCGCAACCGGCAAATAAAGGCGTGTCGATAGCGACAAGGGCAATGTCGTTGCCGAGGGTATAAAGCCGGAAATTATCCACCGTATAGCCCGTTCCATAGTCGGAAGCGGCGATAACCGTGGTGTCTTTCTGCACAAACAAAACGGCGGTGCTGGCGCTCAGTTGTTGTCCGTTGGCCCGCAAAACATCCGTTACCGAAAGCGAACCACTGTTATTCCGAACTCCTTTCGCGACTGCACTGTCAAAAGCATAGAGGAGAACCCACGGGTCGTTGTCGGAACCGCGAATCAAAAGAGCGTTGCTGTCGGGATATTGCGAAGCGCCGTGCAGCATATAATCAAAATCAGCGCGTACTTCGGTATGGGCCACGTCATAGCCCGTCAGGTTGAAAGTACCCCGGAAGAAATTGACGGAATTCCGGAAAAAGCGGTCGGCGTCGAGGCTGATGGAGCGATTTCCGGAAATCAGAATCGTGGTATCCACAAAACTGCGCAGCCTGCCGTAGCCGCTCACCGGGCGACTATAATCCCAGCGACTGCCGTCGAAAAGGCCGGCAGAATCTTTGGCGAGCGTGATGCGCGGGGCGCTTTCAAAATCGCCGCGATAGTTCGCCGCGAGGTTCACCGGCGCGTTGGGCAGTTGGCGGAGCGTTGTTTTTAAAGTATCATTTCCGGAAATCGGGTCGGTTGCGCTTGTGTTCACCACCGCTGCATCCAGATTATAACTGCCCACAACAGACAGATTTTGAGCGGGCAGCAGCGTCGTGTCGGTTGCGTTGGCGGCGATGGTTTTTGGAACGGTCAGTTGCCGCGCAGCATTTCCCCACCGATAGCTCACCTGATAGGTGGCCGCCACCGGGCCATTATTGCGCACCAGAAGTGCTATTTGTTCGTTATTAGAGAAGGCCGTTTGCGTCAGCACACGCCCGGATGTGGGTGTAACGATACCTTGCATCGCCAGGTCGTTGGCCGCAAAAGCGCCGCAGTTTTTGGCCGTATCGGGAAGTTGCCGGACGGCCAGACTGCGATAACCGCTTTGCCCGTTGAGGAGTGGGCGCACGGCCAGATATTGCATTTGCCCGTAGGGCAATCCTCCGAGAACGTAAGTATTGGTATAAACGGTATCTATCGGAACCATATCTACGCCTTTTTTCTGCAAAATCTCATAAGCCTGCGCATTGGGTACGAGCGTCCAGTTGATGCTGAAATACCCCGGACACTGACTGCTGCTGCGCGTAAGAACCGGAATCTGATTGATGACCAGCGGCCCGGCTTCGGCCATATCGCCGCCCCGGCTGATGCGCACCCGCGCGGTGGAGGTATTCATCACCGGAACCGTCCAGGCGAAGGCTCTTTGAGAATCGGCTGCCGAGCCGATGGCGCTCCAGCTGCTTCCATTATCGGTGCTGTATTCCAGCGTAAAAGGGCCGGTATTTTCGGGCGATTCCCAGAAGATATTCAGCGGTTTTCCGGCGGCAACCGGCACACCGGCGGCGGGCTGCAACAGGCGAATGCCCTTCTCTACAAAATCATAGACCACGGCCATATGCAGCGTATCTCCGGACAGCGCCGTGCCGGAAACCTGAATCGTATAATTTCCGGAAACCGCATTGGGAATCACCACCTGCTCGATGTTGTTGAGCGTGTCGGTTCCGGGTTGTGCCGGAGCGTTGGGCTGCAAAGGATTGAGTACCAGCGGTTTGAGGATATTTCCGGAAGGATCGGTAATGGTGAGGTCGAGGTCGTTAATGAGCGTTTTGGCGGCGAGGGGCGAGGCCGATACATCCTCCCAGACGAGCAGGATTTTGGCCTGAGAAAGACCGGCGGGAATGTTGATAGTGGTGGAAAAACCCGGTTGTGCCGGAGAAATCTGTCGGCTGAAATAACGGGCTTCTTCCAACGCCTTTACCGACCGCGTCAGGTTAAACATCCCAAAGCCATATTTATAATCCGGGCCGGGATTGCCTCGGTCGTCGGCGCAGCCGGTGAGCAGACCTTTGAGCAGAACTGCGGGTGGCAACTGATTGTTTTTCAGTTGTTTATAACGCTCCGTAAGCAAAGCGGCGGCTCCGGCAATGGCGGGCGATGCCATGCTCGTTCCGGTATTGGGGCCATAGGTATTATTAATAAATGTGGAATAGACCGAGGTGCCGAAGGCGCAGATTTCCGGTTTCAGCCGCCCGTCGCGCACCGGGCCTTTAGAAGAAGTTCCGCGCACGAGCATATCTTTTTGCACATTGCCCACCACCAGATTGTTCTTAGCGGGCTGAAAGCTGCCGGGGATGTTTTCAAATCCCGGAAAAGCGCCGCATTGCAGGCCGCCGTCGTTGCCCGCCGCAAACACGTGCAGCACATCCGGCACTTCGCGGCAGAGCTGATCCACCGCTTCGGAATAGGCATCATAAAGACCAGCATTGCTGCATTGCCCCACGATAGCCGCGTAGGAATTATTGGTAATCGTCATTCCATACGACTGCCGGAATTGAGGTGTTTTTTGCAACACCAGTTCATAGATTTCGGAGATCAGCGTGGCGCGTGGTGCCATGCCGCGTGCCGCGCCGTCGATAATGCCCATTCCGGCGACCGTTCCGCAAACGTGCGTGCCGTGGTTGTTGGGCGGATCGGGGTGAAAATTGGTGGTTTTTTCTTCCAGATCCACATGGGTCATCGGCGCGGAGTTATCGCCCACGCCTACTACCACATTTTTTCCGGAAAGATTTTCGCCTAAAGGATTTTGCGCCGGCGAAAGGCCCAAAACGGCTGCTCCGGAATAGCCGCGTTCGTCGTTGTTGAGCGGCACACGCTGCGAGGCCGGCCCGGCAGTGATGATATAAGGCAGCAGCAGCACTTGGGGCAGCGCCGTGGCCGCTATCTGAAACTGCATCATTTTTCCGGAAATATCCGGTTTTATATCCCCCGCCCCCAGCGCCGCAAGGTCGGCCAGGAGGCGCAACTGGGGAATATTTTCCGGAAATGTAATCACCACGGCTACCCTGCCGGAAAGCGTTTGCATCCACGCATTTTCCGCCTTCCATTCGGGCCGGAAAGAAACGATTGCTTTCAGCGGAAAGCGTGCATGAAGTTTTGTAAAAGAGGCCTCCGGTGTGCCGTAGATCAAGCTCACATTTTCCGGAAAATTGCCCACTTTCCGGAATCCGGACGCGCCTTCCACCGGTGTCGCAAAGGGTTTATTTCCGGCATCGGCCCACTGCACCAGCCACAGGCCGCTATCGGCAGCAGGGCTTTTGGAGGCCGCAAACAGCGCATAAGACTCCAGCGATACGACACCGGTTCGCAAACGCACTTTCCCCATTTCCCGTTCCTGTGCAAATACCCCACCGGAGGAGAGCAGCAGTAAAAAAAGAATCGCAAGACGCGTAAGAAACCGCTGCATACAAGGCTGTTTTTGGCAAAAGTCTTTAAAGGTAAGAAAATCGTTATCGTGTGGTGGGTGGAAAAAGCGCAGATACCTTTTAGGAACAGGCAGGATTCACGTAGAGACAACACGTAGAGACAAGGCATGCCTTGTCTCTACTGAAAAAACGCCCTTATACAGACGCAAAAAAACCGCCCCGAATGATTCGGAGCGGTCTTTCTTATTGTCGGGCGAAATTTCCGGAAATTACTTGCCGGCTTCGTCTTCTGCTTTTTTCAGCTTGTCTTTGAGCGCAGCCAGGGCACCGAGGTCGCCGAGGGTAGGCTTTTCTACTTTCTGCTGAATGTTTTTCACCGTCTTTTTGGTTTCTTCCGAAACAGCGCGGGCTTCTTTCTTCACGGCTTCGCGCTCTTCGGCTTTTTCCTGCTCCCAGATGCGGCTGTGCGAAACCACGATACGCTTGTCGTTGCGGTCGAATTCAATCACCACAAACTGCGCCGTGTCGTCCATACCGATAGTGCCGCCGTCTTCCTTGCGCAGGTGGCGCGTCGGAGCAAAGGCTTCGAGACCGTATTGGAGTTGTACGCTTGCGCCTTTGTCGTCCTTGCGGATAACGTGGCCTTCGTGGGTAGAGCCAATCGGGAAGATAGTTTCAAAAGTGTTCCACGGATCGTCTTCGGTTTGCTTGTGTCCGAGGGAGAGTTTGCGGGCATCTTTGTCCACCGAAAGCACCATCACGTCGATTTCGTCGCCGGCTTTGGTAAATTCGCTTGGGTGATTGAAGCGTTTAGTCCACGACAGGTCGGAGATGTGAATCATGCCGCCGATGCCTTTGTCGAGTTCTACGAATACACCGTATGGAGTGAGGTTTTTCACCGTGCCTTTGTGGCGGGTGTCCACACCGTAGGTATCTTCAATAACTTCCCATGGATCTTCGGTGAGCTGCTTGATAGAGAGGCTCATCTTGCGCTCGTCGCGGTCGAGGGTAACGATTTTAGCATCGTATTCTTCGCCCACTTTGAAGTATTCCTTGGCGTTCACCGGCTGCGAGCTCCAGGTGATTTCCGAAACGTGTACGAGGCCTTCTACACCCGGCGTGATTTCCAGGAAAGCGCCGTAGTCTTCGATGTTCACCACTTTGCCGCGAACGGTAGAGCCTTCCTGAATGGCCGGATCGAGGTTGTCCCACGGATGCGGAGTCAGTTGCTTCAGGCCCAGGGAGATGCGCTTCTTCTCGTCGTCGAAGTCGAGCACCACCACGTTGAGTTTCTGGCCGTTGGTGAGCACTTCGCTCGGGTGCTGTACGCGGCCCCAGCTGATGTCGGTGATATAGAGGAGACCGTCCACGCCGCCCAGGTCGATAAAGGCACCGAAGTCGGTAACATTCTTAACAGTGCCTTCGAGTACCTGACCTTTCTCAAGCTGTCCGATGATAACGGAGCGTTGTGCTTCGAGGTCAGATTCGATGAGGGCTTTGTGGGAAACAACGGCATTGCGGATCTGCTCGTTGATTTTCACCACTTTAAAGTCCATGGTTTTGCCCACATACTGATCGTAATCCGTTACCGGTTTTACGTCGATTTGGGAGCCGGGCAGGAAGGTTTCCAGACCGTTTACATCTACAATCAGGCCACCCTTTGTTTTGGAAGTGATGGTACCGGTAACGATTTCGCCGGTTTTGTGTACTTCCACAATTTTCTCCCAGGCACGCGTGATGCGGGCTTGTTTGCGGCTGAGGTTCAGGTTGCCCTGGCGATCTTCTTTTTCTACCACCATCACTTCCACCTCGTCGCCGATTTTCAGGCCTTGTTGGTCGCGGAATTCGTTGAAAGAAATCAGGCCATCACTTTTGAAACCGATATTCAGTACCACGTCGGTCTTGGTCATACCTACCACGGTGCCTTTGATCAGTTCACCATCGGTGATGGAAACAAAAGTAGCGTCGTACACTTTGTCGTACTTGGCTTTTTCGTCAGAAGCATAGGCCGAAACATTGCGTTTGTCGATGCTCCAGTCGAAGTCGTCGTGCGCAGTAGCGACAACGGGCTCAGGTGCTTTTGTTGTCGCTGCAGGGGCTTCTGCTGGCGCAGCGGCTCCCTCCTGTTCATCAGCGTTTAGTTGTTTTACAAAAATGTTTTGAAACATGTTGTTTTCCCGATGGTTTTATTCGGGGCAGCAAAGGTACGGAAAAAGGGGGTTGAGAGGAGGGTTTCGGGGGGCTTTTTTGTCTTTGAGCGTGCTTTGTTTCGCTAGGAGCCGTTTCTCGCAGAGACCGCGGGGGAA
>DDEO01000094.1 GCA_002336725.1 Bacteroidetes bacterium UBA1952
TGCTACACAACAACGAAAATGCTGCCTGAAACTACTTTCGCAAGAAGCCTAGTGTTTATTTCCGGAAAAAACGGCCCCTGTTACTCTTCTCCCCTTCGCAGGCTCCGCTGCACATCGCGCTCCTTGATGCTGTCGCGCTTGTCGTGGAGCTTTTTACCGCGCCCGAGGCCGATTTCCATTTTTGCCAGTCCTTTGTCGTTGATAAAAACGGCGAGCGGCACAATCGTAAAGCCTTTTTCCTTGATTTTCTGCTGCCACTTGCGCAGCTCTTTTTGGGTGAGCAGCAGCTTGCGGTCGTGCACGGGCAGGTGACCGGCGTAGCCCGCATTTACGTATTCGGCTATATGCAATCCCTTCACCCACAGTTCGTCTTTATGAAAAAAGCAATAGCTATCGGCAAAGCTCACGCGGCTCATGCGGATGCTTTTAATCTCCGAACCCGTCAGCACCATGCCCGCCGTCAGCCGGTCTTCAATGGCGTATTCGTAGGTCGCCGGGCGATTTTTTAAGTAGATATTTTTCATGTTTTATGTGTCGTGTTTCATGAAAACCGGTGCTTCAAAAAACGAAACCAGCGGCACCCAACGCCAAAGAACCCAACACTATCCCACCTTTTCCTTTACAAACCAATCAATCACTTCGGTCAGTTTTCCTTTAAGATCTTTTCGTTCCACGATGAAATCCAGAAAACCATGCTCTAATAAAAATTCAGACTTCTGGAAGCCTTCGGGCAGGTCGCGTTTGATGGTTTCCTTGATGACGCGCGGGCCGGCAAAGCCAATAAGCGCCTGTGGCTCAGCGATGTTAATGTCGCCGAGCATGGCATAAGAGGCCGTTACGCCGCCGGTCGTCGGGTCGGTGAGGTAAGAAATATAGGGCAATCCCGCTTTGGCCAGCCGCGTCAGTTTGGCGCTCGATTTGGCCATTTGCATCAGCGAAAAAGCACTCTCCATCATGCGTGCGCCGCCGCTTTTGGAGATAATCATAAACGGCAGTTTGTGTTCGATGGCGTAGTCGATGCCGCGCGCAATCTTCTCGCCCACCACGCTGCCCATAGATCCGCCAATAAACTGGAAGTTCATGCAGGCAATCACGAGCGGGCGGCCATTGACCTTGCCCACGGCCACGGTCATGGCATCGGTGAGGCCGGTAGAAGCCTGTGCATCGCGGAGCCGTTTTTCGTAGGGGCGCTGATCGACAAAACCGAGAAAATCAGTCGGGGCAATGTTTTCAAACAGTTTCTCGCCTTGTCCGTCGTCGAAAAGAAGGCTGAAGTATTCCCCGGAGTTGATGCGGTTATGAAAATTGCACTTCGGGCAAACCCACAGGTTGGCGGCAAGCTCGTCCTGAGTAACGATGGTCTTGCATTCCGGGCATTTATGCCAGAAAGAATCGGGCACCTCGCGCTTTTCGTTGGTGGTGGTGAGGATACCCTGTCGGATGCGGCGAAACCAAGTGGACATAATTCGTTGAAGGTAGGGGCGGATGCCCGTTTTGGGAAAGGGCGGCAAAAATACGGCAGGAGGATTTTACACGATGGCGCAATACGCAATGGCGCAACGGTTTGATGCCGGCTGGCTGCTGGCATTTGTTTTGCGCAAGGTTCTCTATCGGTATTTTATCATCGCTCCTCTCACCCTAAAATTGCCCATTTTATGAAATCCACCATCGGCGTTTACCCCGACCACGAAGCGGCTATTGCCGCCGTAAACGCCCTGAAAGCTGCCGGCTTTCCCCAAAAGCATCTTTCCATCATCGGCCATGCCGGCACACCGGAACAGGCCCGCGCTGAAGGCATAAACGCCGACGGCACCGAATCCGACGAAGCCTTCGACAAGCCCGAACGCGTGGCGGCTACCACGGTGGGCGTAACAGTGGTTGCAGGAGCCATCCTGGGCGCTCTGACCGGCGTAGGGCTGCTGGCCGTTCCCGGACTGGGCTTTCTGGTGGGCGCAGGCGCACTGGGCGGCGTTATTGCAGGCATGGATGTTGGCCTTGTCAGCGGCGGCATTATCTCTGCCCTTGAGCTTGCCGGCGTGAGCAAACACCATGAGGCGCTCTATCACGAACATTTGAAAGAGGGCCGCTATCTGGTGATTGCGCAGGGCAACCCCGAAGAAGTGAACCGCGCCCACGAAGTGCTGCTGCAACACGACGAGCACCTTCACCTGGAAGCGCATGTATAAATTGAAGATCAAAAACGCCGAACGGGCGGAGAAAATCTGGTTTTTCTCCGCCCGTTCGGCTATTACAGTAAGGCAAAACGCCCTACCCGATTATTACAAAGGCCATTGAGGAACTGAGCCATTGAGAAATTGCGCTATTCCCCTTTCTTCCCCACCATATACAGCACCGCCATGCGCACCGCCACACCGTTTTCTACCTGATCGAGCACAAGCGATTGTTTGGAATCGGCCACGTCGGAGCTGAGTTCTACGCCGCGGTTGATAGGCCCCGGATGCATAATTACAATGTCTTTTTGCAGACTGTCGAGCATCCGGCGGTCGATGCCGTAATACAGCGCGTATTCACGAAGCGTCGAAAACAAGGGCTTACTCTGCCGCTCTAATTGAATGCGCAGCACGTTGGCCACCTCGCACCATTCCAGCGCTTTTTTTACATCGTAAAATACTTTTACGCCCAGGTCTTCAATGTTTTTGGGAATCAGCGTTGCCGGACCGCATACCGCTACTTCGGCACCCATTTTGGTTAGCAGGTAGATATTGCTCAAAGCAACACGGCTGTGCAGAATATCACCGATAATGGCAATGCGTTTTCCGGAAATACTGCCCAGTCTTTCGCGAATGGAATACGCATCGAGCAGTGCCTGCGTGGGGTGTTCGTTGGTGCCGTCGCCCGCGTTTACGATGCTCGCATCGATGTGGCGGGACAAAAAATGCGGTGCGCCGGAAGCCGAATGGCGCATCACCACAATATCGACCTTCATCGCCAGGATGTTCTGCACCGTATCCACCAAAGTTTCGCCTTTGGCAACCGAAGACGAGGACACCGCAAAATTGACCGTGTCGGCGCCGAGGCGCTTTTGCGCCAGCTCAAAGGAGATGCGGGTGCGGGTAGAGTTTTCGTAGAAAAGATTGACGATTGTCGTGTCGCGCAGGGCCGGAACTTTTTTAATAGGCCGGTTCAGCACCTGCTTAAACTCGTCGGCGGTGGTGAAAACCTGTTCAATGGCCTGCGGGGAAAGGTCTTTGATGCCGAGGAGATGTTTCATTTTCTGGAGAGTTGCGGGGAAAGGGTTTGAGCTTAACCTTAAAGTAAAGGGTTGTAAAATATGCTGGTTTTATCGTACGGTTCTTTTGTCACCCCGGAACGGGGTCTTTGTCGGCTTGTAAAAAAGTTCCCGTTCCGGGATGACAAAAGATTGGGACCGAAACACACATACTGCCGATTTTCTGGAAAGGCTTGCTTGAAGGGATTCAGAGGGGAACAAGGGGTGAATTTTCCGGAAACTTTAAAAATCGTTGGGCAGTCCGGCGGTTTCTTCGAGATACACCACATCTTCGCCGGGTTTTTCGCCCCAGAGCAGCCGTACGCGCCGCGATTCATAGGTGTCGATGGCAAAGCCGCTGTAATCGGGCTGTACGGGCAGTTGCCGACTAAAACGGCGGTCCACGAGCGCCAAAAGTTCTACTTTTTCGGGGCGGCCCAGGTCGAGCAGCGCATCCATTGCGGCGCGAATCGTGCGCCCGGTAAACAATACATCGTCTATCAAAATCACCGTTTTACCTTCAATGGCGAAGGGAAAATGCGTTTCGGAAGGCAGGCGCAGCGCCGAACCCTGATGGAGGTCGTCGCGGTAAAAGGTGGTGTCGAGTGTAGCGTAGGGAAGGGCTTTATTTCCGGAAATTTCTTTCAGGATGCCCACCAATCGGTCGGATACGGCTACGCCGCGCGGCTGAATGCCAACGAGCACCGCGTTTTCAAACTGCCCGTGCGCTTCTATAAGCTGATGCGCCAAACGGTACAAAACAATGCGAAGTTGGTGGGTATCGAGCAGGATTTTCACGGTGAGGGCAAAAGTAAGGCACTTCGCGCGTTGGAATAGCTAAAGCCGTTGGACTGCTGCGCGCGTTGGAGCCTTCGGCGTGGGTTTGGAAGAGCCATATATTGCCATTTAACAAGGGCTTCAGCCGCAAGGATTTCGGCAATTGTACCAAATGCGGCTTATAACCGAAAGTTTTGTTGCGGGCTAAGGATTTATTGCCGAAACTTGCAGAGCTAATGACTTTCGGCAATCGGGATGTTACCAGCAATTTTAACAAACAACCGTAAAAACAACAAATATGAACAAGAACATCATCATCCAATTTTTAATGTTATGTGGGTTTATTATAAACGTACATACTACAATGGCTCAAATCCCTGACAGTTTGAGAAGTCAAATAATGAACACCCCAAAGAAGGATTTAATTTCTGTAATGGGTAAATATGAAGTTAATTCTCAAGTAATACGAACAGAAAATTTAGTTTTTCATAATAATTCAGAACTGATATTTACGAATTACTCTTATCCGTATGTAGTTATTGCTGCTAAGAATTTAAAATTTAATGCTCCAGCAATTAAAGCAACAGTCAAATTTGGCAACTACGATATTGTAGTACTAAAAGGCTCAAAAGGAAGTTCAGGAAACACAGGTGGAAATGGCTCTGGAAATGGTGTTCGTGGTGGAAATGGTACGGCAGGTGGAAATGGCGGAAATGGTAATACTCAAAACACACCTGACATTTACTTGATAATTGAAAATATTAGTACTGATTTTGGCGACATAACAACATTTGATTGGCAAGTATTTACGACTGGACTTGAAGGCGGACAAGGTGGAGATGGCGGAAACGGTGGTATAGGAGGTAATGGTTCAGGAGGAAGAAATTCAAGAAGCAATGCTTTCCATTGTACACGAGGTGCAAGCAATGGTGGTCGTGGTGGTGATGGTGGACAAGGCGGTATTGGCGGAACAGGTGGTAAAGGTGGTAAAGGAGGAGATATTATTTTGGTTGGTAGTTCTGAAATTACTCAAAAACTAACGTACGTTCAATTTTTGTTGAATGGTGGCAACGGAGGTAAAGCTGGTCTACCAGGCGAATCAGGAAATGGTGGTTCTGGAGGAAGTGGCGGAAGAGGGTCAACTCATTGTAGTGGAGCTGACAGAGGAGGAAATGGCAGTAAACCTAATCCGTTAGGACAAGGTGCAACGGGAGAAAATGGAGAAAATGGAGAAGTCAAAATCATAAATCAAACTGTTACGGACTTATTCTAAAAAAACTGCTGGTAACATCGGTTTGGCAATATGGC
>DDEO01000086.1 GCA_002336725.1 Bacteroidetes bacterium UBA1952
AAAAGTTCAATAGAATTACTAATCTTGAACCTTGCACAAATGTTCAATCGAAGAACTTCAGCCCCGCTTTTGGCAAACCCTTGTTAGTGGCTGGCATTTTTAGTGGCTTGCTGATTTTGAAAAAAGATTGATTACAACAACACCAATTACGATAAGTAACATTCCCAAGATAGCTGGAGTATCAAATTTTTGCTTAAATATCGTTACCGAAACAGTTGCTGTAAGTACAATACCCAAACCTGCCCAAATTGCATAAGCAGTACCTAGCGGAATACTTTTTAACGCCTGTGATAAAAAATAAAAGCAAGCACCGAAAGCTATGACTGTAATGATACTTGGTGTTAATTTTGAGAAACCGTTAGATTTTGCTAAAAAGCTTGAGCCAACCACTTCAAGCACAATAGCTAAGGATAAAAATAGATATTTCATTGTTTTTGTTTTAATTTATGCAAAGAAACGAAAGATAAAAACTGGTTTTTTTGACAAAAGTCAAAATCGTTTATTTCTTTCTAATTCGGCTCAATGTTTCCTGGGAAATACCCAAATATGAGGCGATATGTCCTAAAGAAATCCGTTGCAAAATTTTCGGTTGTTTTTTCAAAAGCCAATTGTAATGTTGTTCTGCGGTATGGGTTTGCAGTAAAAAAGAACGTTCTTCCAAAATTTTGCAATATTCTTCTGTCATTTTTCTCCCAATCGTGTTCATTTCTTGTGAAGATTTGTAAAAACTATCAAGGTCATTACTTGAAATATAATATAAAGTAGTGTCTTCTAAAAACTGAATATTTTCAATTGAAGGTTGATTAAAAAACAAAGGCATTACTGAACCTAAAATTCCGTCTTCAAAACCAAACCAAACATTAATTTCTCGTTCTTCTACATTATAGAATGAGCGTACCAATCCAGTTTCGATTACAAATAAATTAGAAACTATTTGTCCTTGTTTAAGTAAAAAATCACCTTTTTGTTTTGTCAGGATTTTGATTTTTTTGTCAAGTTCCTTTTCAGTTTTAGCGTTCAGATTACCGTACGTTTTTAGTTGTCTAATGAGAACATTCATTTTGGGTCGTGTGTTGGTTTATGCTTGCCACTAACATTCCGATTGCCGAAAGTCATTAGCTCTGCAAGTTTCGGCAATAAATCCTTAGCCCGCAACTAAACTTTCGGTTATAAGCCGCATTTGGTACGATTGCCGAAAGTTTACCGCCTCAGAGACCCAAACTATCCAATGGGGAAGGGGGGCGGTTGTGGCGCGCCACATGCGTATATATCTCCGTTGTCTTTATGCTGCTATGCCCCAGGAGGTCTTGTATCACCCGGATATCTGTACCCGCTTCTAACAAGTGCGTAGCGTAAGAATGCCGGAGCATATGCATAGTTACAGGTCTTTGAATGCCGGCACGGGCTGCCGCTGTTTTTATCACCATTTGCAGACTTCTTTCGCTGTACGGCTCGCCCGGGTTTTGGCCTTCAAAAAGAAAGGTAACAGGCCGGTATTGCCGGAACTGTTCCCGAAGCAGTTGGAGCAGACTTTCGGGCAGGGGCAGGTCCCGGTCTTTTTTTCCTTTTCCGCCGCGCACATACAGCGCCATACGCTTGCTGTCAATATCTTGCGGCGTGAGGGCTATTACCTCGCCCAAACGCAGGCCAAGGCCGTAAGCCAGCATCAGCATCGCACGGTGCTTTAGATTTTCTGTAGCGGCCAGCAGGCTGCGCACTTCTTCTTTTGCCAGCACTTTGGGGTTGGTCAGGGGCGGCTTCGGACGCGGAATGGCGTAGTATTGACGGGGCTGCCCTTCTATCTGCTCATAATAAAACTTGATGGCATTGATGAGCATATTCTGATAGGCTTCCGAAATGCCCTCGGCTACGCGCCCGGCCATATAGTCCAGCACTTCTTGCCGTGTCAGTTCCAAAGGCAGGCGCGGGGCAATATGGGTCAGAAACTGAGAGAACGCACCCCGGTAGTTCTTTAGGGTTTTGGGGCTGTAGCGCTTCAAAGCAATCCCTTGGCAATACCGCGAGAGAACCGCATCCGCAGGCGTGGGCGGCGGTGGCGGACCTGCCAAAAAGTGCACATCGGGTATGCTCAACGAGATGTGTTCCAGTGCACAAATTTTTCGCAATTCTGCAACCGCAACCGGTGTGGCAGGCAACAGATAACCCCGCGCCGCTGCTTCGTAATAAGCCCCAGCCGCTACCAGCGTCGTACGTAAAAATGCATTTGAGTACGGGAAGAACACGCTGAATGTGTTGTGATCGGGCCGCAGGCGGAGTGTTACAGCAGCTTTCATAAAAGGAGCGTTAGAAGCAGAAGAGAGAACCGGCCCGCGCCAAATTAAAGCACACAAATTTTAAATGCAAATGTGCCCGGTCGGCATTCGCCCTGTGGGTCGTCGAATAAATCTCCTATTTGAACGCGCCTCTTGGCGCGTCCCTATAAACGCCGTTCTTTTCATGTGTCTTCCGTTACCTCTCTCCTTTCCCCCCTTTGCGGGGATTGAGGGGTACCGGGGGTGAGGCTCCTAAATCTCCTCCTTGCTAAACTCCGTCCGCGACAGGTTTATCCCCACAAAAAACGAGCGGAACAGCGCCGGATACTGCGGCAGCGGATGCGCATCCGAAGCACTGCGATACCGGTAGCCAAAGATATTTTTGCGGTTGGTAAGGTTGTCCACGCCGGCATAGGCCACGGCAAACCATTTCTTCACCGAAAACAGCTTGTTGAAGGTGATAGAAACATTGTGGTAATCGGGGGTGCGGTCGGCGAGAAATTCCGGATTTTGCGGGTTGTAGTAGGGCCGGCCGCTTGCGTAGTTGTAGGAGACGTTTATCTGCGAACCCAGCTTGTTAATCCAATACTTGCCAATCAGGTTTAGGTTGTGCGTGGCAATAAAATCGGGCTGCGCTTCGGCGAGGTAGTCTTTATAGCGGCGGCGGGTGTCAATATAGCTATACGAAACCCAGTAGTCCAGGTTTTTCACCGTCTTGCGGTCGCGCCAAAACAGCTCCAGGCCCTGCGCATAGCCGTCGCCTGTCGCCAGCACCGGCCCCACGGGGAAGTGAAACGGATTCGGGTCGTAATACACCGATGATTCGCGCGCCAAGTCGTCGTATTTTTTGTAATAAGCCTCCAGCCGCAGCGTCCGCGTGTCGGTCATCCACTGATAATTGACGATGGCGTGGGTAGCGCGCGCCGGTCCGGGACGGTAGCCGTAGAGCAAAATCGTCGGTTCCGGATTTTGATAGAAAAGGCCGCCTGCGAGCGAAACAGTGCTGTGTCGGCCAGTCTTGATGGCCGCACTCAGGCGGGGCGAAAGCATGGATTCCTTCAGCAAAGAGCTGTTTTCAAAACGCAGTCCGGGCCGCAACGACAGCCAGTGCAGTGGTGTCCAGTTGGCCTCGGTATAGGCGGCCAGCAGGGTTTCGTCGAAGGCATTTTTGGGAAAAGCGCCATAGCTCCGCTCATATCGAATCCCATTGCCCTCGCCGCCGGCCAGCAGCGAGAAGCGGCGGCTAAAGTAGCGCGTGGCTTCCATACGCACCTGCACCCGGCGGTCGGCGGCCAGCGCGGGCGTTCCGTTTTGGTCTATCTCGTCTTTGTTGTCGGCATAGAGGGCTGCGCCGTAGAGGTTCCATTTCGTGCCGACGAACTGCCGGTACGAGGCCATGCCGTAGGCGTTGCGGTTTTGGATGCCAAAGCGCAGCGCCTGCGCCGGACTGTCGGGGTTGGGAACCTGTGTGCCGCTGCGGAATTGGGAGAAATTGCCCATTACTTTCAGCAGTCCGTCTTTAGCAGGTCGCCAGGTGAGGGTGGCGTTGCCGCTGCCGCCTTTGGGCACGTCGTAGAAGTCAAAATTGGTTTGCGCCAGCTTGTAAAACGGTTGCAGATTGGTGTAAGAAGCGCCGCCTTCCAGCGAAAAAGTGGTGTCCCAGAGCTTGCTGCCGGAAGCGTAGATACCGGCCATATTTGCACCCAGATTTACAGTAGATTTTTCCGGCATATCCAACGTGTTGATTTCCAGTACCGAAGAGAGCGCCTGACCGTAGCGGGCGCTGTAGCCGCCGGAGGAAAACGAAACGCCTTTGAGGTTCCAGGGCATAAAGCGCGAACGCGAAGCCACGCCGGGTGCTGCGGAGAAAAAAGCGTTTTGAATCGTGAGGCCGTCCACAATCACCGCCGCTTCGCTGGCGTCGCCGCCGCGCACAAAAAGGCCCGTTTGGGTTCCCTGCTGCTGCGTTCCGGGCAGCGTTTGGATGGCCTTTACCACGTCGCCGTTGGCGCTTGCGGTAGTAACGATGTCCAGCGGTTTGAGGACGGTTTTGGAAGAATTTCCGGCATCAAAAGAACCGGCGGTAATGGTTACTTCTTCGAGGTCGGTCGCCGATTTCTTGAGACGGATGGCGAAGTTTGTATTTCCGGAAATCGTGTCAGTCTGCACGGGTGTGCCGCCCATTTCGTAGCCGGCCAGCGTTGCCGAAAGGGATTGCAGCCCTTTTTCGGTGGTAGAAAAGGAGAAGCGCCCCGCCGAGTCAGACGTGCCTCCGTCGAGGGTGTTATCAAGATATACGGATGCGCCTTTGAGGGGTTTCCCGGCGCGGTCGGTTATCGTGCCGCGCAGGAGGGTTTGGGCCTGAAGGGCGGCAATATTTCCGGAAAAAAAGAGGCACAGGAGCAGTAAAGAGCGACGCATAAGGAACCGCAAAGCTACTTAGGAGCAGGCGGCTACGCGTATCCAGTTCTTGGTAGAATAGACCACGGATTTTTTAGGGTTGGAAGGGATTTTCATGATTTTTTCTGTGAAAATCCTGAAAGTCTGTTCTATCCGTAGTTTATCAAGCCCAGTGCTATCACAACCTTCCGCTCAGCAGCAAGGCCAGGATGAGGCCGCCGGCTACAATGCGATACCAGCCCCAAAGTTGAAAGCCGTATTTTTTGAGGAAACCGATGAAAAACCGGATGGCCAGCGCCGCTACCACAAAAGCCACGACGTTGCCCAGCAGAAAGTGCATCGTGTGGGCGCTGTCCTGCAAAATCAGTTTATAGCCTTTGGTCTCCACCCCGGCCACGTGCCATTTCTTCAGAAAAATAGAATACACCGTTACGGCCATCATCGTGGGTACAGCCAGGAAAAACGAAAACTCGGCCGCCGCCGCGCGGGTGAGTTTTTGCTGCATCCCGCCGATGATAGAAGCCGCCGCGCGACTCGTTCCGGGCATCATGGCGAGGCACTGCCAGAAGCCAATAGCGACCGCTTTTTTGACGGAAACGCCTTTTTCGTCGGTGATAAGCGCCGTAGGTTCGCCGGGCTTGGGTTGCGGGAATATTTTATCAATAAAAAGCAGCACCACACCGCCCAGGATGAGCACAATGGCAATGGGAACGGGCTTTTCGAGTACTTCTTCTATCGCGTCGTCGAAGAGTTTGCCCAGCACCAGCGCCGGAATGACCGCAGCGGCGAGCTTGATGTAAAAATCAAGGCGCTTAAAGTTGAAGAACTTTTTCCAGTACAGGGCCACGACGGCCAGGATGGCACCAAACTGAATGGAGACGGTGAAGAGTTTTACAAATTCATCTTCCTGAATGCCCATTGCCGTGTTCACAAAAATCATGTGGGCGGTAGAAGAAATGGGCAAAAATTCGGTCAGCCCTTCTACAATGGCGGTGATAATGGCTTGCGTCGTGGTCATAGCAGCGCGAAAGTAGGCGGTTTGGGCCACCTGCCGGATTTTTGAAAACCGAAGCAAAGGCGGAAACCGAAGCAAATCCGATAGCACTCCTGTTGCCGTTAGGTGCTACAGCCTTTTGTTTCTATAAAAAAATATGGGCATAAAGCCTGCTATTGGCGAGAAAACGACGACTCTTTGCCGGCGCTTTTTATCTTATTTAAAGAGTACAAAATGGCTGACTAAAGAGGTTGTAATTTCGCGCCTACTTATGTCCCTTCAGGAGCAAATTGCAAAGCACAGCGCCGATATTGACGCTTATGAAGCCGTGGATGCTGCCGCCGCCGAAGCCTTTCGTATTCAATACCTCGGCACCAAAGGCATCGTCAAGGCGATGTTTGGCGAGATGAAAACGGTGCCCGCCGAGCAGAAAAAAGAAGCCGGTCAGTGGCTCAACGCTTTTAAACAGCACGCCGAAGCGAAGTTTGAATCCTTTAAAAGCCTTCAGATTTCCGGAAAAAAAGCCGGAAAATCCATAGACTTTTCGCTGCCCGGAACGCCGCCGCCGCTCGGTACGCGCCACCCGCTCCGCGCCGTCGAAAACCGCATTGTGAGCATCTTTGAGCGCATGGGTTTCGGCGTGGCCGAAGGCCCGGAAATCGAAGACGACTGGCACAACTTCACGGCCCTGAATATGCCCGCCGACCATCCCGCGCGCGATATGCAGGATACGTTTTATGTAAGCGAAAATCCCGCCTGGGTGCTGCGTACGCATACATCAAGTGTGCAGGCGCGACTGCTGGAAACCGAGAAGCCGCCGGTGCGCGTCATTTGCCCCGGTCGGGTGTACCGCAACGAAACGATTTCGGCGCGCGCCCACTGCTTTTTTCATCAGTGCGAAGGCCTGTATGTGGATAAAGGCGTTTCCTTCGCCGACCTCAAAGCGACGCTCTATCAGTTTGTGGAAGAGTTGTTTGGCTCGGATGTCAAAATCCGGTTCCGACCCTCGTATTTCCCGTTTACCGAACCGAGCGCCGAGATGGATATTTCCTGCACCGTATGCGGCGGAACGGGTTGCAGTCTGTGCAAACACACCGGCTGGGTAGAAATCCTGGGCTGCGGCATGGTGCATCCCAACCTGCTGCGCAACTTCGGCATTGACCCGGAAGTTTATACCGGTTTTGCCTTCGGTATGGGCATCGAGCGCATCACCCAAATCCTCTATCGCGTCAATGACCTGCGCTTGTATTCTCAAAACGACCTGCGGTTTTTGAAGCAGTTTCAGGCGCTGTAAGCGATGTGTCATGTTTCATGTTTCATGTTTCATGGGAATTAGGGATTATTGGAAAAGTCAACAATAATGCTGTCTCGGACCCAATCTTTTGTCATCCCGGAACAGCTTGCCCCAACCGCAGGTCGGGGGGAACTTGCCGGCTTGCGTCTACAAAGACCCCGTTCCGGGGTGACAAAAGAAAATCCACGTCGGCATGAAACATGACACATAAAACATGAAACATGTAGTTACCGGCGCGTCCGGATTCATCGGTTTGCATCTTGTAAAATCGCTTTCGGAGAAGGGCTACGCGGTGCGGGCGCTCTACCGGAATACGCTGCCGCCACCGGCGTTTCAAAGTCTGCCGGGCGTGGAATGGCTGCGCTGCGATTTGCTGGATATTTTTGATGTAGAAACCGCGCTGCAGGGCGTGGAGAAAGTTATTCACTGCGCCGCTGCCGTTTCTTTTGAGGCCGGCGATGCCGAAACGCTTTTGCACAACAACCGCGAAACGACGGCCAATCTCGTCAATGAAATGATTGCTTCGGGTCCGCAGCGGCTGATACACGTGAGCAGCGTGGCGGCGATTGGGCGCAGCAAGGAAGGCGAGGTGCTGACCGAAGATTTGTTGTGGGAAGAAAGCAAGGCCAACAGCGTGTATGCGCGCAGCAAATGGGCCGCCGAAACGGAAGTGTGGCGCGGCGCGGGCGAGGGCCTTTCAGTCGCGATTGTCAATCCCGGAATCGTGCTGGGTGCGCCGTTTCAGAAAGAAGGCTGGAAGAATGGCTCTGCCTCTTTGATGCGCGTGGTGGATGGCGAATTTCCGTTTTATACCGAAGGCGTAAACGGCTGGGTGGATGTAAAAGACGTAGTCGCCGCTGTGATTTTATTGCTGGAAAGCGAGGTAGCAGAAGAGCGTTTCATCCTGGCTGAAAATCATTCCTATAAAGACGTTTTTACCCAAATGGCGCATGCGCTGGGCAAAAAGCCGCCGCATATCCGCGCTACGCCTTTGATGAGCAGCCTTGTCTGGCGCTGGAATGCGGTCAAAAGCCTGTTTGGAAAACGCTCCACGGTTACCCGCGAAACGGCCCGCACGGCGCAGCAAAAAGTGTATTACAGCAGCGAAAAATTCCGGAAATTTTTTCCTGAATTTAAGTTCACGCCGTTGGAGGAGACGGTGAAAGAAATGGCAGCGCGGTACCGAGGGTAGTTGGAGCTTCACTTGGATGCCTTCGGCGTTGGACACCGCTTCGCGGCGTTGGAGCGCCAAAGGCGCTTCAGAATTCGTTCTGGCAGCTATTTTGTTCATCGGTTGTAAAAAATCGTTTCCGACAGCAGCAAAAATTCTACGCTCCGCAAGCCGAAGACTCCTACATCCGCCGCAGGCTGCGCCCAACGGCACGAAGTGCGTCCGACACTACTCGCGCGTGGTCCAAACCACTCTATGAAAGCACCCTTTGATATTGAGATTGACAAACTCACCCGCTCCGTCGAAAACGCCGTGACCGGCGATAGTTTTAAGACGGAAGTGCTGGTTCTGGCTCCTTCAGATGTCCGCGGGATTAGAAAGTCTGACTGGCTATTCGACTGGAAAACGGAAGCCCGCGACGCTGATAAGCAGGTTTATAAACTCATAATTGCGGGAAACCCAACGATTGTGCAGGGACTGATTAGCCTGCAAGACCGCGGCGACCACATTTTTATGCATTTGATTGAAAGCAGCCGCTTCAACCGAGGTGCAAAGAAGGTGTATCTGGGCGTACCGGGAAACCTGATTGCCTTTGCCTGCAAACTTTCCTTTGACAGCGGTTATGGCGGGTACGTTTCTTTTGAGAGCAAAACCCGGCTGATTGAGCACTACCAAAAGACGCTCGGCGCACAGCTTTTATTCGGCAATTTTATGGCTATCAATACGGCTGCGGCAGCCAAACTTATCACCCGCTATTTTCCGGAAATTTCGTAACTTACCAACATGATTAAAGAGCCTTTAAATGTGGATTTCGTTACGACCGGACACCAACCCGACTCGGCGGATTTCGCACGTATCAGTGAGTGGATTGCGGCAGATAAAAAACGCCGGGCGAAGCGAACAGCCAACCTACGACCATCTTCTACCCCTGCCCCTGCTGAAGCAAAGTCTATTGCGAAGTGCGCGAAGAAGACAAGCGCGTAAGGGCAACGTCTGGTTTGTAGCCTAACTTCCTTAGGATTTATCCAACGCACGAAGCCGAAGGCTCCAACATCCGCCGCAGGCGATGTCCAACGGCACGAAGTGCGCCCAAGCAAAGCTCCAACGCCGCTTCGCGGCCTTCCCTTACTTTTGCCCCACATTATGTCGCAGCTCAACCGCCCCATTCGTGTTTTGGTAGCCAAAGTAGGTCTCGACGGCCACGACCGCGGCGCCAAAGTGATTGCCACTGCCCTGCGCGATGCCGGAATGGAAGTGGTTTATACCGGTCTGCGCCAAACGCCCGAAGCCGTGGTGAATGCGGCCTTGCAGGAAGATGTGGACGCTATCGGCGTTTCGATTCTCAGCGGTGCGCATAACACGGTTTTCCCCCGCATTCTTTCTTTGATGCAGGAAAAAGGAATCGGTGATGTGCTGCTTACCGGTGGCGGCATCATCCCCGAAGACGACCGCGCCGCACTGCAACAACAAGGCGTGGGGATGCTCTTCGCGCCCGGTGCCACAACAACCGACATCGCCGATTATATCCGCAACTGGGTTACGGAGCACCGGAGCGTTTTGTAATACCATTCCATTTCTGTAGAGACAAGGCATACCTTGTCTCTACCAACCGTGCGGCTGGCCGGGAGGTGGAATTTTCCGGAAATAATTCCCGCAGATTTTCTTCCTTTTCAGACGGCTGGTATCCTGGGGACGTAGGAATGTGCCAAGCGGCGCGTTCGCGTTAATCTGCGAAAGAATTTTGACAAGTCGCGCAGGTCATTATCCTTTTTCCTGCCTTTCTGGCACTTTTGCGTTTCGGGCTTGATATTTGCTCTGTTTCAAAACAGAAAATCAATCCCGAATGAATCCAAAGGAATTTAGAAAATATGCCGTCGGACACCTTGGAATGTCCGGAAACACGCTGGATGATTACAGCGCCAAAGTGGACATCCAACTGCCCACCAACCTCACGCCTTACATTATCGAAGAGCGCCCGATGAACGTGGCCCAAATGGACGTTTTCTCCCGCCTGATGATGGACCGTATCATCTTCCTCGGCACGGGTATCGACGACCAAGTGGCTAATATTGTTACGGCACAACTGCTCTTTCTGGAAAGCGTAGACCGCACCCGCGACGTGCAGATGTATCTCAACTCGCCCGGCGGCTCGGTATATGCCGGCCTCGGCATCTATGACACGATGCAGGTCATCAACCCCGATGTGAGCACCATCTGTACCGGTATGGCGGCCTCTATGGGCGCGGTGCTGATGTGCGCCGGTGCGGAAGGCAAGCGCACGGCGCTGCGCCACAGCCGGATTATGCTGCACCAACCGTCTTCGGCGATTGGCGGACAAGCCACGGACATTGAAATCACCGTCAAGGAGATTCAGCGCGTGAAGAAAAACCTCTACACCGTTATCTCTGAACATACCGGACAGCCTTACGAAAAAGTGGCTGCCGACTGCGACCGCGACTACTGGATGATTGCCGAAGAAGCCAAAACCTATGGCCTGGTGGACGAGGTGCTGGGCGTAAATCCCAAAAAAGTAAAGGCGAAAAAGGAAGAAGCCTAAACGCCCGCCGTTTTCCGGAAATTTTCCGGAAATCATTCTCTTTAAAACATAAAAAAATAAGAAGCAAAAATGCTGAACGATAAATATCTGCACCTGCCGTTCCGTCAGGACGAAGACGGCGATGACGACGACCGCACGCCGGATGAAGAGAACCTGCCTGCTGCCGAGCCGCAAAGCCCGTTTTCGATGTGGGCAAAGCGTTCCGACGAGTTGTTTTTTGAAAAACGCTCCGTTTATCTCTGGGGCGCGGTAGAAGACAAATCTGCTAAAGACATCGTAAACCGCCTGCTGCTGTTGGATGCCGACAAGCCGGGCGAGGAAATCAAGTTTTTTATCAACTCGCCGGGCGGCGTGGTTACAAGCGGCATGGTCATCTATGATGTGATGCAGATGATCAAGTCGCCGGTGCGCACGATTTGCATGGGATTGGCGGCCTCTATGGGTTCTATCCTGCTGGCGGGCGGCACCAAAGGCAAGCGTGGCATTTTCCCGCATGGCGAGGTGATGATCCATCAGCCTTCGCTCGGCGGTTATATGCGCGGGGTGAGCGCCGACCTGGAAATTCAGGCCATTCAGATCAAAAAGACGAAAGAAATGGGCGCTAAAATTCTCAGCGAAGCCACCGGGCAGCCTTTTGAGCGCGTGCTGCGCGACCTGGAGCGCGACTATTGGATGGATGCCGAAGAAAGCATCAAATACGGTATCGTAGATGAAATTCTGGACAAGATGCCATAGCGCCCTGGGTTGCAGCGTGCATTTCAAATTTTCGCTGCCTGATAAAGTGTAGGCAGTCGGGAACTTTTAATTCATCCTGACAGCTAAATCACAAACAAAATTACAAACGCCTATAATAAATTTGCTTTGTAAAAATAGTTTGAGTCCTTTGCTGTTCCGGGAAAAAGGCTTTCTGCGAGCGGCCGTACATACGTTTTGAAATTTATCTGTTAAGGCAACCTGTGCATTACTTCGGTTCTGTGCAGGTTGCTTTTCTTTTTGTTGACGGGTATTCAGGATTCCGGAAATCAATCCCTAACTCCTTTTAAGTTAGGTAG
>DDEO01000162.1 GCA_002336725.1 Bacteroidetes bacterium UBA1952
AATAGATTTTACAGAGTCATCTGGGCCAGGCGTGTTATTCCAGATTTGGGTTTCTATTTTGGCACCCCACAGACCGGGAGCGATTCGTAGAAAAAAAGAGAAAGGCTGCCTCCGTCAGGAGGCAGCCTTTCTCTCTTAAAAAAAAGAATCGGAAAAAGATTACTGGCCCGCTTCTTTGGCGGCATCGCGCTTCATTTGTTCGTTGGCTGTAATCTGGAATTCTACACGGCGGTTGCCGGCGCGGCCTTCGGCAGTGCTGTTGTCATATTTGGGATAATCCATACCAAAACCTTTGGTAGTGATGCGGCCCGTGGCAATGCCATTGCTACGCAGATAAGCAGCTACCGAATTGGCGCGTTTCTCCGATAGTTGCTGGTTGTAAGCAGCGGCACCGGTGTTGTCGGTGTGGCCGTCCACTTCCAGGTTGGTATCGGGATATTTGGTGAGGATGGTGATGAGCTTGTTGAGCGTCGTGGCGGCGGCAGGGGAAATGCTGCTTTGGTTGGTGCCGAAGAGAACAGCACTGCTGAACTCAACCACAATACCTTCACCCACGCGCTCTACCTTGGCACCCGGCACGCTTTGCTCGATTTCTTTGGCCTGCTTGTCCATGCGGCGGCCAATAACGCCACCGGTTACGCCGCCTACAGCGCCGCCGATAATAGCACCCAGACCGGTGTTTCCGGCAACACGGCCAATGATGCCGCCTACCGCAGCGCCGGAACCGGCACCGATAAGCACGCCTTTGTTCTGATTACTCATGCGGCCGACGGAATCGCAGCTGGTAGTACCGACAGCGGCAGTGGCGAGAAGGGCAATGCCCAGAGTTTTGAAATGATTCATAATAAAAAAAGAGAGAAAGAAGAAGTGGGATTTCGTGCCAGCTAAAGCAAGAATGATGCCAATCGGATTTTGGCGGTCTTTTTGCCGCCCGGCGAGCCATCAAGACCGGAAGCATTCCGGCAGGTTTAAAAAAGAATTCCAAAAAAGGATTGGGCGGCGGCGGTGTTGCTTGCGAGGGAACAGGTAGTTTTTGTGTAAGAAAATGGATGTCCGCAGGGAAGAAAACGACACAAAAGTACTGGCGGGCATGATTTCGTTCTTTAAAAGTTTAACCCTTTCTTTTTTAGCTATGATGCTTCAACTCAACCCCACGATTCTGGTGGATACGCCGCTGGGCCGTGGACACGCCATCTTCCTGATTGACTATGGCCAACACCAGAACACCTGCTGGGTTGTTGCCCTCTCCGACAACGGCATTGTCAAGCACTTTGATGCCAACGATGTGGTCGTTGCAACGAATTACACCTACGGTATGAACCTCAAAAAGCACCTGCCGCCGGGCATAAAATCAAGCATTGGTGGATAGTTTTCCGGAAACGAGAGCCTCTTTTCTGTATTTTAAAATGCCAGAAGCCGATCACACAGAATGCCGGTGGCAACGGCTGCGTTCAAAGACTCGGCACCGCCGCGCCTCGGAATCATTACCTGATGTGTGGCGTGTTGCAGGATTGCTTCGGAAAGCCCTTTGCTTTCATTGCCGATGAGCAGGATGCCCGCGTGTTGCGGCGCTGTTTGATAGATATTTTTTCCGGAAAGCGTGGCCGCAAAAACCGGCAGCGGACTTTCTTTCAAAAAATCAGCGAGGGGCAGGCAGCCCGTTCGAATCCGCAGATGCGCACCCATACCCGCCTGCACCACTTTGGGGTTGTAGAAATCCGCCGAGCCTTCGCCACAAACCACCTGGCCCACGCCATACCAGTCGGCAATGCGCAGGATGGTTCCCAGATTGCCGGGATCCTGCAAGGCTTCACAGGCAAGCGTCCAGCCGGTTTTTAAAAGCGGCTCCGGCACCGGCAACCGGCAAACGGCCAACACCGCCGGTGGGGTCCGAAGCTGGCTCAATCCTGCCAGCTCCGACTCGCGAAGCTGCTGTATTTCCGGAAATTTCCGGCCCGCATATCGGGGCATCTCCCAACGGTTTGTGGCATAGATTGCCAGCACGCTGTCGGGTGCATTTTCCAGCCATTCGGCCATCAGCTTAGGGCCTTCGATTACAAAAGCGCCCGCCTCGCGGCGACCTTCGGTGGTGGAGAGCGACCGTATATATTTACCTTGCGCCTTCGTTAGCATCCTGATATAAATTCTGACCGGGTTTTGACTTTTTTAAAAACAATTCCTTCCAACGGGTGGCGGCTTCTGCTGCTGCTACTGGCTGCCGTGGGCCTGCTGCAAAGTTGCAGCTCGACGCGCTATTTGCCGGAAGGTGCTTATCTGCTGCGCTCCAATCAGGTGAAACTCTATGCGCCGCCGGAAGTGAAAGAGAAAGCCACGCTCACCGACAACCTCTCCTCCCTGATTGCCCAGAAACCCAACAAACGCTTCCTCGGCATTCCCATCCAACTCTATCTCTACAACCTGCGCCACCAAAAATATCAGGAAGACACGGCCAATTATCAACTCCAGTCGGGAACGGCGGAAAAGCCGGTTATTTTTGATAGCAGCCTGGTGCGCCGCTCGGTGCAGAATATGCGCGCCTATCTGTTTAACGCCGGTTTTTTTTATGCACAGGTGCGCGATACGGTAACGCTCAAAAGCCGCAAGGCCCGCGTTGCCTATCGGATAGAGACGGGGCCGGTTTACCACATCGACAGTGTTTCTTTTGATGTGGATGACAGCCTGGTGCGCAGTTTCGTTCGCTATGACAGCGCCGCTTCGCTGCTGCGCGAGGGCGCTCTTTTTAATATGCAGCTGCTGGAAAGCGAGCGCGACCGGCTGACGGCCAATATGCGCAATCTGGGCTACTATCGCTTTACCAACGAGAATATTTCTTTTGAGATAGATACCTTCTTCCGACGGGCGGCGCTGCTCAAAGACACGGCTCCTACACCCGGTTTTGTGGCCGACTCTGTGCGGGCGGTGCGCGATGGCCGGCTGGCCGTGCGCGTGGTGGTTCAAAGAGGCGACGATGCGGCGGCCTACAAACGCTATCAGATAGGACGCATCCTTGTGTTTCCGGATTTCCGGGATCGCAGCGATTACACCAATCCGGCGCTGCTCGGCAAAAGGCTGAACGATATTGTATTCCGCTACCACGACTACTGGCTGAAGGAAGAGGTTATCTACCGCAATATTTTTCTGGATTCCGGCAGTCTGTTCTCGCAGCGTGCTTACGACCAGACGATTACGCAGCTCAATGATTTGGGCGTTTTTCAGTATGTGCGCATCGGCCTGCAGGAAGACACGAGCATCCCCGACCGCAACGTGCTCAACTGCGGTATTTTTATGAACCCTACCCTGCGCTACGACTTCAACACCAATTTCGAGGTGTCGAGCGCGAGCACCTATACCGCCGGAACGGCCGTGAGCTTTGGCATCCGCAACCGCAATGTTTTCAGGAGTGCCAACCAGCTTTCCATAACGGCGACAACGGGCATCGAATTGATCTATGATGAGCGGCGGAGCAACGATTTTTTCCGGAAATTCTTTACCCAGAGCCGCAATCTGGGCATCAATACCAGCCTCACGGTGCCGCGTTTTCTGGTTCCCTTCCGGCTCAATCGGCTCTCCAAAAACTTTTTGCCCCGCACGGTCTTTAGCCTGGGAAGCAACCTGCTCGACCGCGCCAATTATTTCACGCTCAACAATACGGCGGCCAGCCTCACGTATCGCTGGCGGCAAACGCCTACCCAAATCTGGGAGCTGACACCGCTCTTTGTAAATATCTTCCGTTTGCCGTCTATTTCCGGGGATTTCCAGCAAAGACTCGACACCAATACTTTTCTGGCCAATAGCTATCGAAATGTAACAATCGTAGGCGAAAATCTGGCTTTTACTTTTAGCAACAACGAGCAGAAGAAAGGCCGGGACTACACCTATGCCCGCTTTTCGGTGGAGGAATCCGGCGGGCTGCTTTATGGCGCTGCTGCTGTCACCTCCGGCGAGTTGCGCACCCGTATGCTGGATAATGCGGCGAGCTATGTGCGCCTCGATGCCGACCTGCGCCATTTCCTGTCCTGGGGGCGCAAGGTGCTGGCGATGCGTCTGGCGGCGGGCGTAGGGCTGCCCTATGGCAATAATAACTCCCTGCCCTATGCCAAGCAGTATTTTGGCGGCGGCGCGTATAGCATTCGCGGGTGGCGGGTGCGCACGCTGGGGCCGGGCGCGTATTATGCCCCCGACACGGGCCAGGCTTCCAGCTATCTGATTGACCGCACGGGCGACATCCGGATAGAGACGAGTGCCGAATTGCGCTTCGATCTGTTCCGGCTTTTTAGCGGCGGCGTAAAGTTTGCCGGAGCCACTTTTGCCGATGCCGGAAATGTGTGGCTGGCCCGCCCGAATGCCTCTTATCCGGGCGGCGAATTCCGGTTTTCGCAGCTCTATCAGGATATTGCGGCGAGCGTGGGCGCAGGCTTGCGGCTCAATTTTGGCGATTTCATCATCCTGCGGGTAGATGGTGCCGTGCCGGTCAAAAAACCCTATCTGCCCAATGGCGGCTGGGTATTTAAAGACATTCGCCTCGCTGACCCCACATGGCGCGCCAATAATCTGGTGCTCTCGTTTGCGATTGGGTATCCGTTTTAATCGTCGCTGCCGGATGCCCTGCGGGCGTTGGGTGGCTTCGCCGTTGGAGAATGTCGGGGCCTTTGGCTTGGGTACATTCCAGATTTTTGCCCCTATCGTTTTGGAGGAGGTTATTTTAACGTCTGCTCCTTCTCTGTAGAACTGGGTGCATGACAGATTGCATCTCCGGCAAAATCTCGCAGAGACGCAGAGAAAAAGCCGCTGCTATCTCAGCCCGGTAAGCGGCGGCTGCTCCGTCTGTGCAATTTGTCATACACCCGTGGAACTTTGTGCCTGCTCTGTGTCCTGTATCTGTCCTGTATCTGTGTTATACCAAATGGGGCCACCTAAATCTTGCGTATTGGAAACATCGGCAACCCTTGCTGCCTAAGGGCCGGAGCTGAATTTCTATGAAAAGTTTAGGCAGCAAAATGGCATTATACTATTTTAAAACAGATGGCGATATATGCTCCTTTAATCCTTGGTACGTATCCGTCATGGCGGGCTTGACCCGCCATCTCCATTATGTGGGTCAGCGTCATTTCGGGCTAAGTACCCTACCGTAATTAGTTTGCACTAAAAGGCTGAAACTTAATGGTGGCGTTCTTGCCCACCGCCGCTAGTATGCTGACGGTAGCGTAGTGCAGGGTATCGGCACTGCTATAGTCCTCTGGTCGGAGCCATAGCCCTTTTATTCTACGCCACAGTATCTCACAGATATTGAGATGTGGACTGTAGGGCGGTAGATAAAACAACCACAGTCCCCGCTTTCTCCACAGTGCCAGACGCTCTTTTATGGCCTTGCAGCGGTGCAGCGCCGCACAGTCTAATACCAGAACTGTCTTCTTGGTTAAGGTCAGGGAGATGTGTTCCAGCTGCTCGAAGAACCACTTTCCGTCTATGGAGTTGGTTGTAGCAGCCCAGTAACAGCGGTTATCTCTGCTTATCATCGCAAAGCAGTTAAGCCGACCACCAGAGGGCGGAACCCGAAAGGAATGCCCGGCTTTGTACTGTCTTCGCCTACGGTTACTTTTTGTGTTTGAATATTGTCCGCATCCTCTTCCTGTAACGACGGCAGCAGGCGCTGTGAAATTCCATCCACGATGCCGCTAACACGCTCTACAAGCGTTGGGTTATCAATGGGAACGCCATCGGGACCAACCGTCTGTGCGTTTGTGGAGCCAACGTAAGCTCCATAACCACCGGCGGTTATCACGGCAGAAAAGGCAAGGGCACGAATTACCTTGCGCACGACCTCACGAAGGCGACCCGTAAGTTGCCTGACATAGTCTGCGCCTTTCAGCACACCACGTACAGCAGCAATAACTGCTTCGCGTACTCTGCTTTGTTTGTCTGTTGGCTGAGGCTGACCATTTGTGTCCTGCGCATCTGGTTCATTAGACGGTTGTTGTTCCGATAGCTCCTTGTCTATCGCATCTACATCATCATCCGAAACAGTGGCATCAACAGCATCTTCAATGGCTTTTGTGCCGGAAGTATCATCGTTGCTTTTGCTCCCTTCTTCAATCTCCTGGGCTAACTTCTTTAGCTCTTCGAGTTCTGCCTTCGTCTGTTCTTCTAACAGGTCAATGCTTTCAAGGGAGCGTTGCTTCTCTTCTTCAAGACGGCGCTTTTCTTCTTCAAGGTCTTCGTCAATTTTCCGAACGACTTCCCCTATGGCTTCCGGACTGTTTTCTTCAACCTGTGCGGATAGCTCCTGCTCTGTTTTTGCGCCCTCTACAACCGGCTCCGACGATGTGCTATCATTTCCACGATGCTCATCTCCTTGCCTATCCCCGGACCGCTGTGGTGCATCTGTTCCCAGTCCTGTCCCAGCGTCAGTTCCATCTTCTGCCGGCCCTGCGTCCGGCTGCGGAGCCACTCGCACACCGTCGTTATCGCTTCCCACGTCCGTTGTTGCTCCGCTGTCAGTTGTGGCAGGGGCAGTTGTGGGGCTGTTGTTTGTTCCATCCTGTGTGTTTTCAGCGGCGTTGTAAATCTCACCGCGTGTGCCGCCAACATTCCATACCGGCGTGTTGAGGTGAAAAATGGTGTCAATAGGCACAATACGCCCCTCTGCGGTGAGGACAACATTCTTGGGTTTGAGGTCCCGGAGCAGCGCATCTTTTGATTTGTAACGCCCCTCTGTGTCGAGGCTGTCGTCTTTCTCAAAGCCGAGTGCTGATACAAAGGCATCAATCTCTTCCTGCGAAATGTTATGTGTGCCTTTTATAAATGGCTGCTCGGTGAGTATATTAAAATTCCCATCGCTCCCACGTCCAAAGCCAATAATGCGAATAGCACTTTCCGGGAACCAGGCATTGTGCAGCGTGATGCCATCCAGCGCCCCCTGCAAGTCCCGGTACTGATTGATATTGGAAGTCTTGACAACGGTGTCCCCGTTGTCATACACCTTGCTCTCTCCGCCGGAGTCAAGCATGTCTCCATGCGTGCCGGCCAGATGCCCTTCGGCGTCTTCGTGCCAGATGCCCTGCTCTTTCGCCCAGGCTTCTACTTCGTCTTCCTGTCGGTCGGCTCGCTCGTCTTGGTCTTCATCTGCTTCAACTTCTCTTCCCGCGATAAGGGATGCTTCAACATGGATGCTACCTCCCGCTGCGCAGCCTCGCTGTTCTGCCGGTGAAAATCGTTGTTGTAAATGGGTTCCGTCGGTAGTTTGTCGTAGTCTATTACTATCTCCTTTCCGCCCACTGTCAGGGTCTTGATGTTGCTCATGGCGTTGTTGGTTTTGTGTCGTGTTCTCCAAAGATACAACTACCGGCTGCTCTGTCTCTGATGCAGGCTGTGGAACAATAAACTCCGGCAGTGCGGTGCCCGGCGCTGCGGGCTGCTGCTTTGTTTCTTTTCCGGAAATTACATTTCGGAAGGCGGAGCTTGTCTTGCCTCTTGTGCGTCCGTTTCTTTTGGTTGTCTGCTTTCCAGAAACTCGTGCATCAGTCTTAGTTGCTCCTTCTTGGGAAGCAGGCTTATTTCCGCCATTGTGTATTTCTTCTTCGATGGCGCTGCCTGCTGCGGGGTCGTTGCTGACGTGTTGTTCAAATGCCGGAATGTGTCCATTCTGTTCTAATTGTTTGAGGGTTATCTGATAGGCCACGTCCTCGGCCATGGCCCCTGTAAAAAGACGCTTGTGTCCGCCTTCTGTCTCCAAATCTACACCAACGACATTGCCTTCGCTGTCGCGGTCAATCGCCGCCAGCGGGTCGCTGTACCGATTGACAAGGCGTTCGCCGCGAACGGTTATCGTCCCATCGCCATCAATACTTACTTCGTTCTGCTGCTCCGGTGCCTGGTAGTAACCGCTCTCTGTGTTGGGTGAAGTTCCGGTGGCCGGGTTTGTGGCCGTCTCCTCGGCTCCGAAGTAGCCATATGACGGCGCGAAATCCAAGCCAATTTCCTCTGCCGGAAGTGCCATCAGTCTTGCCGCGTGGCCGATAGTGATACCGCCTCCGTCCTTGAATGCTACCGACATCAGCCCGTCGCTTCCTACGTGCAGCTTGCCCTCCCGTCCTTTGTAGAGGACCGGTGCGCCACGCTGCAACACCTGTCCAACCGTAAGCACCTGAACTTTGGTAGAATGCTCGGTAAGGGTAGGTGGCACAATAACGCGGCCCTTGCCCTCTTCGTTGGCCGTACGATACAGTGCCTTTGCTTTTTCGCTAAGCACCTGCCGGTGCGCCATCTGCTCCGACGGGGTGTCTTTTGCGCCGCTATCCTCACCCGCTCCTGGCTAAACTGCCATCCATAAGGCACATACCCTTCGGTGCAAAAACCACTCTCGTCGCCATAGAACAAATCAACCTCCCACTGAGAAGACAGTTGCTCTAACTCCCTCAAACACTGCACCTTGAAGTCGTAGAGCAGTTGGGGCGGGCTTTGAGCCGGATTCCTTCTTATTCTTTTATATGTACAGTCAAGGCTTTTAAAAAACGACGCAGCATTCCCTCGCTCACAGCAGGGTCGTCGCTGCTGCGACTTTGCTCAAAAGCTACCTTGGTCGCCCGCAGAGACTGGCGGTTTTTTTTTACAGCCTCCATTAGAGCCAGACCGTGTTGCTCCTTACATAAGACAGGCTTGCGACCTCTGCCGGGTTTAGTGTGTAAGCCCTCAATGCCTTCAGCCTCATAGCGGTTCAACCAGGCATTGACACTTGCCTGATGCATCTTTAAAATAGTGGCTACTTCCACAGAACTGCGGCCTTCACTTTTGAGCAGAACAAGTTGACAACGCTTGCGGAAAGCATGACTTTTGCCTCTGACATAACCAGCATCTAACAACAAGCGGTTTTTGTCTGATAGAATAATTTCCCTTATGCGCCCCATGAAGCAAAATTATGCAAACTAATTTTAGGAGGCTACTTACCAAATTAAAAATGGTATTATGCTGTCCTCCTAAAGCGAAAATTTGAAAGGCATCCGTACACAAGATTTCAACAGGCAGCAGGTTATTTCTTAAAGCAGAGAAGCACGCCCCCGCTTCAGAAATTTCCAAAAAAAAGAGGTTGGGGTGCCTGCTCATCTTAGCAACACTACCGGCGCGGCAATGTCGTGGTAAAATAAAAAAGTCCAGCCTTCCCGGCGGCCCTGTTCGCCGTATTGTTCGCGCAGTTTCATAGCCGCTTGGCCATTAGAGTCGTAGCGGGCGATGTAGCGCATCTTCATCTGCCGCAGTTGGGGCGCTTCGTCGCCGCCAAAAAATGCGGTTTCGCCCCCGTCCTGAATCTTCCAGACGATATGCTGCGGGCAGTGCGCACCGCTGTGTTGCCAGGAGATATTTTCGTCCACAACACCTTCGCCGCCTTCGAGCCAGTGGATGTGTGTAGAAGCATCCAGCCCTGCGAAATCCGATAGCGTGTAGGAAGGTGCACCGGTGGCATGGGCAAAATCCCACTCCGGGCGATAGATATAGTAAACCGCTTCCGGAAAAGCCGCTTCGGGTGTGCCGTCTGCCCTGCGGTGGAGCAGGCCGCCCGCGTGGTCTTTATGGAGGTGGCTGAGCAACACATGGGTAACATCCTGCGGGGTGTATCCGAGGCGTGCCAGGTTTTGGTGGATTTGCATCGTGCCAGAGCTGTCATCTGCGAAGCCCAGTCCGGTGTCGCACAGGATCAACTTCGGGCCTATCTCAATCAGAAAGGGCTGAATTTCGACCAGCAGCGAGCCGCGCGGGCGCGATTCGAGTACGTCTTTTCCGGAATCGAAAGGAACAAAAATCTTATCGGCACCGATGGTAAATTCGCCTTCGGAGAGCGGATGGATGATCATGAGCGGAGGGTTGATAGTTGTTGATGAGGGTTGATGTTTGTTGATGAGGGTTGATGATTGTTGATGAGGGTTGATGTTTGTTGATGAGGGTTGATGATTGTTGATGAGGGTTGATGATTGTTGATGAGGGTTGATAGTTGTTGATGAGGGTTGATGATTGTTGATGAGGGTTGATGTTTGTTGATGAGGGTTGATAGTTGTTGATGAGGGTTGATGATTTCCGGAAAAATCCCCGCCAAATTCATTGGGACACGGCGTGTTTATCCGCACCAATCCGCGTCATCCGCGTCCTATTACAAGCTACGCCCCATAAAACATGAAACATAAAACATGAAACATGAAACATGAAACATCACCGTATCGCCATTCCCCGGTCGGCATCGAGGCGCAGCAGGATGAAGATGAGGATAGAGAAAGAGAGGAGCGACGAGCCGCCATAGCTCAGGAAAGGCAGGGTGATGCCGATGACCGGGGCCAGCCCAATGGTCATCGAGATATTGATGGCGAAGTGGAAAAACAGGATAGAAGCTACGCAATAGGCATACACCCGACTGAAATCCGACCGCTGTCGCTCGGCCAGATGCACGATGCGAAGCATCAAAAGCAGATACAGCGCCACCAATGCCACACTGCCCACAAAGCCAAACTGCTCGCCGATGGAACAGAAGATAAAATCGGTATTCTGCTCCGGCACAAAATCGTTCTTGGTAGAAGTGCCGTTCAGATAGCCCTTGCCCAGCAGGCCGCCCGAGCCAATGGCGATTTTAGACTGGCGCACGTTGTAATCGGTATCTTTTTTGGGCGCGTCGGGGTCGGCAGTGGTGTCCATATATTCTTCCGGAACATCCATGCCCAGCATCGAATAAATACGCTCTTTTTGATAGCCTTTCAACACGTTTTTAAATACAAACGGCACGGCAAACTGCGAGAAGCCGATGGCCACCACCAGCGAACCGATGAATAGCAACCGCGTCATGCCGTGGCGAATGAGATCGTTGCGATAGAAATAGCCCAGCAGCACCGCAGCAGCCAGAACGATAATGAGGATGGCCGTGTGCGAGAACACCAGCGTGGCAATCGTGAGCGACACCATGGCAAAGGCGGCAATGAGGATGCCCGCCGGCAGCCCTTCCCGAAACAAGACCAGAAAGAACGAGAAATAGACCAGCGCCAGCCCGGTTTCGTTTTGCAAAATGATGAGCAAGCAGGGCAGCAACGCAAAGCCGGCACCAATGAGCCGGTGGGGCAGCGTCTTGAAATTGACTTCCGGTAACGAGAAAAACTTGGCCAGCGCCAGCGACGTAAAAATCTTGCACACTTCGCCCGGCTGAAAGGCAATCGGCCCTATCTCCAGCCACGAGTGCGAGCCTTTGGAGGCCTTGCCGGCAAAGATGGTAACCACCAGCAGCAGGATGCCGATGGTATAAGACAGAAAGGCGATATTGGAGAAAAACTTACTATCGGTGAGCAGGATGATAAGCCCCACGAAGAGCGAGATGCCCAGCCACGTCAGTTGCTTCATGTGGCTTTTGTGAGACAGGAAAAGCGAGACATCGGTGCTGCGGTATTCTACCGAGAACACCGCCATAATGCCGATGGCTACGAGCAGCAGATACAGAAAGACGGTGAGGCCATCTACGCGCTGGAAGATATTTTTGGTAACGTTGGCTGACATGGGAAATGGAGAAACAGGGTGCGCCGGGTTTATCGGTTCTTTGTGCCGTAATAACGATCAATATAGCGTTGCAGCTGATCCATGGCTTCCTGGCGGTTCAGTTGTGCTTCCAGCTCTTTGTTGGCCCGCTTTGCCGAGTCGCGCATCCGCGCCTTGAGGCGGTCCTGAGAGTCAATGATATAGGTGTATTTGCTGATGACATTTCCGGAAAACATACGCTGTTCCATGGCCTTGTGGCGGGGCGAGGTAATGCTGTCCTTCAGGTATTTCTGAATCATCAGCGCGGCGATAGGGCCGGCCCAGGTGGCACCGTAGCCGGAATTTTCCACCGTTACCGCCACGGCAATTTTGGGGTTCACGCGCGGGGCAAAAGCCACAAACATCGAGTGGTTTTGCAGTTTGGTGCGCTTGCCGTTAATCATCGCGTAGTTTTCCACCGTTCCGGTTTTGGCGCACACCTCAATGTCTTCGAGTTGCGCCACTTTGCCGGTTCCGCGCGTTACCACATCGCTCATGCCGAGGCCCACAATAGCATAGGAAGAATCGGAAATATTGCGGGCGATTTCGTGTTTTTTCCGGAAAGGTGCCAGCACCGGGTCGTTGGCATTGCCGCCGATGGCCCGCACAAAATGGGGTGTATAATAATAGCCGTGGTTGGCTATGATACACATTCCGTTGGCCATCTGCAGCGGCGTAACGGCGAGCGTTCCCTGCCCCATGCCGATATAAACATCCGTACAGGAGTTCCAGTTGGGCCCGCGATACTGTTTGTCGTAGTCACTCGTGTCGAAGAGCATCCCGCCGGTTTCGAAAGGCAAATCAATGCCTACCGGATGCCCAAAGCCAAAATTACGCATATGCTCATACCAGTTGTGGTGGCCTTTGCGCACGCCGCCGAATTTGGGCGCGTCCACCGAAAGGCGGTAGAGATGGCAGAAGTAGGCGTTGCAGGAGTTGGCCAGCGCCAGACGCAGGTTGGCCGCGTGGCCGCCGCCGGCGTGGGTGCAGGCAATAAAGCGGCCACACTGCGTATAGCCGCCGCCGCAGGGATAGCCATAAGACGGCGTAATCACACCTGCGTCAAGAGCAATAAGTGCCGTGAGCGGTTTTTGTGTGGAGCCGGGCGGATAAAAGCCCTTCATGGCGCGGTTGAAGAGTGGCTTGGTGGCTTGGGAATACAGCTTCGAGAAGTTTTTGGAACGCTCTGAGCCGCGCAGCAGATTCGGGTCGTAGGTGGGTGCAGAAACCATGGCGAGAATGCCGCCGGTGCTGGGTTCGATAGCCACTGCCGAGCCGATTTTGTTTTGCATCAACTTCTCGGCATATTCCTGCAGGCCGGCATCGAGGTAAAGGTCGAGGCGCTTTCCGGCAATCTCGTTGGTGTCGAGGTCGCCGCGTTTGTAGCGATCTTTGGGCCGGTTAAAATTGTCGCGCTCAAAGAAGTGAACGCCCCGCTGTCCGCGCAGCACTTCTTCATAATACAGTTCCAGGCCGTCGATGCCTACATAATCGCCCTGGGTATAGCTGGAGAATCGGTCTTTCTTCAGCATCGCCGGACTGACTTCGCCGATATAGCCCATAAAAGTGCCGCCGATAGGCTTGGGGTAGCTGCGGATGGTGCGCTCCACGAGCTGATATCCCGGAAATGCGTACGGATTTTCATTAAATCGCGCCGTCTGTCCGGGGTCGAGCTGCGCCTGAAAAAGTCCTTGCCGCATGGGGCCGTTAATAAACTTCACCCGGTCGAATTGTTTCACATAGGTCTGGGTGTCGATGCCGAGTACGCGGCACAGCCCAGCGGTGTCGAAATTGCGTCGGGGCACTTCGTTGGGCGTTACCATCAGGTCGTAGATAACCACATTCTGGCACAGGAATTTGCCCTTGCGGTCGGCGATAACACCGCGCGGCGGATACACTACTTTCCGGTAGATGGCAATATCGCTGGCCATGATTTTCCACTCCGGCTGGAAGAGCTGGAGGGCCATCAGTTTCCCGATGATTGCCAGCGCCACCACCACAAAAATGCCCCGCAATACATAGGATCGGGAGTTCCCCTCAAATCGCATTTTCTCTAAAAATCCTGGGTAAAAAAAGTTCTAAAATGCAAACCTACCGAAAAGCGTGGGGGCTTTCCGGAAAGGCAGAAAAGATTTAGCCTAAAATTTTTTTGGAAAGTTCCATTCTTCGTTTACTTTTGCATTCCCAAACGGGAAAGGCAGTCCGATGGTGTAACGGTAGCACTACAGATTTTGGTTCTGTCTGTCTTGGTTCGAATCCAGGTCGGACTACTGCTTAAAGCCCGCAAAGCGTTGATAATCAACGATTTGCGGGCTTTTTCTTTTTGGGTTGTTGGCCGCTTTTGAATGCGGTGCAATCCCGTGGCAACGGAAAGCTGCCCGTCTGACGATAGCTTTTTCGTTTTATATTTGAATGCGATTCTAACGCTGAAGCGTAATCTTTACCGGGTCGGACAAGGGGGGATTACGACCCCGACGTTAGAACAGCGCAGGCAGCCGACTGACCTGCGCTTTTTTTGTTTCCGCTATTTACTTTGTCCCGCCCTTCGGCTTTCGTAAAGTTGCAGACCCGAACGCTGCTATTACATGAATTTCAAAGCCGTCTTAGAGAAATACCGCGCCTATTCCTTTAGTGAAAAAGATAAAGGGGAACGCTTCGAGCGCCTGATGAAAGCCTACCTGCTGACAGACCCGAAGTATGCAGCGAAGCTGGAGAAAGTCTGGCTCTGGAGCGAGTTTCCCGGAAAAGATGACCTGGGCGGCTGGGATGTAGGCATAGACCTGGTAGCACTCACCATCGAGGGCGACTACTGGGCCGTGCAGTGCAAATGCTATGCAGAAGACGCGCCTATCAATAAAAAGGCCGTAGATAGCTTTATCACCACCAGTGGCCGGCAGTTCAAAGGGGAAGACCTGAAAACAACGGGTTTTGCACACCGGCTCTGGATTGATACCACCAAAGGCGGCTTTGGACCCAATGCGACCGAAGCCATCAAAAGCCAGCACCTGCCGGTTTCCCGCCTGGGACTGGCCGACCTGATGGCTGCCCCGGTGGACTGGGTGGCGCTGGAGAAAAATATCAGCGGCGAACGGGCACGAACGCCCCGTAAAGAGCTGCGCGCTCACCAGACCACGGCGCTTCAAAACACCCACGAACACTTCAAAACCCACGACCGGGGCAAGCTGATTATGGCCTGCGGTACCGGCAAAACTTTCAATAGCCTGCGCATAGCCGAGCATGAGACGAACGGCAAAGGCTTTATCCTGTTTTTGGTTCCTTCCATTGCCCTGCTGGGACAAACCCTCAATGAGTGGAGCGCCGATGCCCTGGAGCCGCTTAATGCTATCTGCATTTGCAGCGACCCGGAAATAACAAAGAAGCGCAAGCAACTGGAAGACATTGATACCACTTCGGTAGTGGATTTGGCTTATCCGGCTTCTACCAACGTGCAGGATATTCTACACCAGTTCGCAGCATTAGACCGCAAACGCAACGACGGCCTGACGGTAGTTTTCAGCACCTACCAAAGCATTGAGGTAATAGCCAGAGCGCAAAAAGAATTGCAGAAATCACAGCCGGAGTTTGGCGAGTTTGACCTCATTATCTGCGATGAAGCACACCGCACTACCGGCGTAACGCTGGCGGGCGAGGATGAAAGCGCCTTTACCAAAGTACACAACAACGCCTTCATCAAGGCTAAAAAGCGGCTGTATATGACCGCCACGCCGCGCCTCTATGATGACGGCAGCAAAGGGAAGGCAGCGCAGGCCGATGCCGTGTTGTGCTCTATGGATGATGTGGAGATGTTCGGTGAAGAGATATACCGCATCGGGTTTGGCGAAGCGGTAGAAAAACGACTGCTGACGGATTACAAAGTGCTCATTCTGACGCTGAATGAAAACGATGTGCCGCCCGCTGTGCAGGCCATGATTGCCGATGCAGAGCAGGAAATCAATACCGACGATGCCTCTAAACTAATTGGCTGTATCAACGCGCTTTCTAAGCAGGTATTGGGCGATGAAGGACTGCTAAAAGCAGCCGACCCCGACCCTATGCGCCGCGCTGTGGCATTCTGCCAGAGCATTGCCGTTTCTAAAAAAATTACAGATACTTTCAACACCGCTGCGGATGTCTATCTGGACAGCCTGCCGGAGAAAGCACGCGAGCGATTGCAAACAGTAGCATCCCGCCATGTGGATGGCACAATGGATGCCACCAAGCGCGGCGAACTGATGAGCTGGCTCAAAGAAGAAAACGACCCCGGCCAGTGCCGCATTCTCACCAATGTGCGCTGCCTCAGCGAAGGCGTGGACGTGCCCAGTCTCGATGCTGTGCTGTTCCTCTCGGCACGCAACAGTCAGGTGGATGTGGTGCAGAGCGTGGGCCGCGTGATGCGCACTGCACCGGGCAAAAAATATGGCTACATCATCATCCCGGTACTGGTGCCTTCCAATGTAGAGGCGGAGCGGGCGCTGGACGATAACGAACGCTACAAGGTGGTTTGGACGGTGCTGAATGCCCTGCGCGCGCACGACGACCGCTTCAACGCCACCGTCAATAAGATTGAACTGAACAAAAAGAAACCCAACAATATTTTGGTGGGCGGTGCGGAATATGGCTTCGACGGCGATGGCAACCCGGTAAAGAAAGACAACAATACCGACGGAAGCGACGGCAACACCGCAGCCACAGCGGTGGCCCGGCAACTTGCTATGCAATTTGAGCAACTGCAAGGCGTGGTATTTGCCCGTATGGTGCAGAAGGTGGGCGACCGCCGCTACTGGGAGCAGTGGGCCAAAAATGTGGCCGAGATAGCCCAGCGCCACAACGCCCGCATCACAAAGCTGATTGCCGAAGACGCAAGGCACCAACAGGAATTTGATGCCTTCCTGAAAGGATTGCACCAGAACATCAACCCCGCCATTACCCAGCCCGAAGCCATCGAGATGCTGAGCCAGCACATCATCACCAAGCCGGTGT
>DDEO01000224.1:0-5310 GCA_002336725.1 Bacteroidetes bacterium UBA1952
TGGACATCGCCGAAGACCGCGGCCGCTTCTCTGACCTGCTCAAGGAACTGGGCATTCCTTACCCGGAATACGGCACGGCCTGGAATACCGACGAAGCTATTAAAGTGGCCAACGAAGTGGGCTACCCGGTGCTCGTGCGCCCGTCGTATGTGCTGGGCGGACAGCGGATGCGCATTGTTATCAACGACGACGAACTGGAGAAAAGCGTGCTGAGCCTGCTCAAGCACCTGCCGGGAAACAAAATCCTGATTGACCATTTCCTCGATCGCTGCCAGGAAGCCGAAATCGACGCTATCTGCGACGGCGAGCAGGTGCATATCATGGGCGTGATGGAACACATCGAGCCGGCGGGCATCCACTCCGGCGACAGCCACTCGGTGCTGCCGGTCTTCAACCTCGGCCAGCTGATTGTGGACGAGATGATTGACTATGCCAAAAAGATTGCTTTGCGGCTCAACATCAAAGGGCTTATCAATATCCAATACGCCATCAAAGACAATAAGGTGTATGTAATTGAAGCCAACCCGCGCGCCTCGCGCACGACACCGTTTATTGCCAAAGCCTATGGCATTCCGTATCTCAACATCGCTACCAAAGTGATGCTGGGCGACAAAAAGCTGAGCGATTTCAAAATTGAGAAAAACCTCGAAGGCTACGCCGTAAAAGTGCCGGTATTTTCTTTTAATAAATTCCCGAATGTGCGCACCGAACTCGGCCCCGAGATGAAGAGCACCGGCGAGGCCATCCAGTTTATCAAAAGCCTGCGCGACCCGTGGTTCCGCAACCTCTACAAAGAACGCAGTATGCACCTGAGCCGGTAACCACGACTTTTCAAGTCCGCGTGCGCTATACTGATTGACTTGACAAGTCTCCGGGGAAAACACGTGAAATACCTCCATTGTAGGAACGCGCCACGAGGCGCGTTCTTCATTTCAGGGCCAGCCGCCGCGCGAGATGGAACACGGATGACACAGATTCGGACGGATTTGCACGGATTGAGTCTTTCGAAGTGAGAACGCGCCGCTTGGCGCGTTCCTACGACGGCATTAAAAGCGGATCCCTAAAAATAAAGGTTTGTGAAAAGTATCGCTTCTTATTCGTACGAAATCTTTGTCCACGCCGTTGGCATGGCAGGCTATCCTTGAAAGGATCTCTACAAAAACTCCTTTTAAATGAAATGATAAAGGGTCCGCCAATGGCGGAGACAAGGAAAACGCCGCATTTTCCGAATAGGCTTCAATACACAAGAAAACCGCCCTTCCCGGCGGTTTTTTCTTTTTTTAAAATGTAACTCCCGAACGCCTTACTCTCGATTCCCGCTTAGCTGAAAAATAGCCTGCACAAAAAAGCGCCTCGGCAAAGCGCCCGCCATACCGGCGCTGCCATGTGCGCCGCCCACCACTACGGCGCTTGCCAGGTTTTGCACCTCGCCATGCAGCACGTTTTTCACGCCCGCCGTCAGTGCTACGCGATTCTTCCAGAAATTACGCTGCACGGACGCGTCGAGCTGGTGAAAAGCGGCAATATTTCCGCCATAAATAGCATTGCCTTCGGCATCGGCAGCGAGCATCCGGCTTTCGCCGGTATATTTATAGAAAGCATTAAAACTCACCTTCGCGGGCCGCCAGTTCCAGAAGAAATTTCCGGTAATTTCCGGAACGCTGAAGCCTTCATACGCGCCCGTCTGGCCCGGAATATGAATGACCCCATAGCCGCCCGAAAGCCGCAGATTGCGCCACGAAGCCTCGGCTTGTACATTTACCGTAGCACTTTTTTGCTCGGCCATATTGCTGTAAAGGCGACGCATACTGGCCGAGTCGCCCGTGGGATTGACCAGCGTAATGCCGTCGCGCACATCGTTATAATAACCGCTCAGCACGGTGTTCATCCGCACGGCATCGGCAATGGTGTATTGCGCGGAAAGCGAAAGCTGATAATTTTTGCTACGCTCGGCCCGCAATGCCGGGTTGCCGATGATTTCGTGGTTTTGATCCACAAAGCGCAGGTGCAGTTCCTTGAGCGTGGGTGCGCGGAATCCTTCGGCATACGAGGCCCGCACCTGAATATTATCGGCGGGGCGAAGCAGCAGGTTGAGTGCCGGAACGAGCGGCGCGGCGTAGAGCGAGTTGTAGGCCGCGCGAAGTCCCCCTTGCAGCGTTGCTTTTTCTTGCCAGAAGCTATACGCTACGTTGGCATAAAGCGCATAATCTTCCTGCCGGAAAGCATTGGCGGGCGCTGAGGGGTCGAGCTTGCTGCCGCCGCCGCTTTGCAGAGTAATGTCGTAGCCGCCGTCTATTTTGAAATCGCCCACCGGCCGGCTGTAGTTGCTTCGCAGCGTGAGGTCGTCGAAGCGGCTCGTGTCCTGATCGCCGGTGCCGAGTGTGGGCGTTTCGGCGAGCGTTTCCAGGTCTTTATGCACCGACTCGCGAATGCGGTGATAATAGCTATAGCTGTTGGCCAGGCTCCAGCGGCCTTTTTCGCCCGCTTTGCCTTCCAGTTGCAGGCGGTTCATGGAGCGTGTTACCCAGAAACGCTGGTCGAGGCCATAGGCGTTGTAGGGGTCGATATACGCCGTGCCGCGATTGGTTACTTTTTCCCGGAAATAATCGCTTGTGGCCGAAAGGCGGAAGCCGGAAGGCGCGGCGTAGGTATAAGCGCCGGTAGCGAAATACTGCGTTTTGGGCTTGTAGAGCAGCCGCCGGAAGGGCGCAACGGTGTCCATATCGCCCCAGCCTTCAAAGAAATTGCGACCCACGGTGAGGTCGGCGGTGTGGCGTGGGCCAAACTGCCAGCCGATGCTGCCGTCCACATTGTAGCGCCCTACCGACTCTACAAAGCTGCGGGCCGTAAACTGCCGGCGCAGCGTTTTTTTGGTAATCAGGTTAATCACGCCGCCCAGCGCGTCGGAGCCATACATCACGCTCATGGGGCCTTGCACCACTTCTACGCGGGCAATGCGGGCAAGATTTATTTGTCCGAGGTCCACCGCGCCATTCTCGCGGCCATTGACCGGCAGGCCGTCGATAAGGATTTTCACTTTATCGGCGCGCAGGCCTTGCGATTGCACCGAAGTGCCAAGCATCGGGTCGGTAGTCAGCTGGAGGCCCAGTTGCGTGGTGAGCGCGTCGGCGAGGGTAACAGCGCCTTGTGCTTTAAACTGTTTTTCGTCGATAATACGATAGAGACTCAGGGCGTTTTGAAGCTTTACCGGTGCCGAAACACCTGTAACCACTACCTCGCCGATTTCCTGGCTCCGCCCGCTGGAATCGGCAGGCACAGAAAAGGGCTGCTGCGCCCGTGCAGGCACAGCAGCCAGTGATAAAACAGAAATCAGCAAAGGCAAACGCATCAGGGACATCTCACCGAAAAGGTTTTTATTTCTGAATCAGCAGTTGAGCAGTTTTGCTCCAGCTGCCGTTGGTTACGGTTACGAAATAGGTTCCGGGGGCGGCATTGCCCAACGAAATCTGATAACCGTTGAGGCCGGCATTCAGGTTCAGCGGGTTGTTTTGGATGGTGCGGCCCATCGCATCGGTAACAATCATGCGAGCCATTCCGCCCTGCTTCACGTCGAGCATCATTTGCGTTTCGCCGGCGCTTGGGTTGGGCGCGAGCAGGAAGGCCGTAACGGCTTCTGCTACGTTGGAAACCGATTGCGGGATGGTTCCCAGTTCGCGGAATTTATAAGAGGATTTCCCAGTGGTGGTTCCGCCGAAGCCGGTGAATACCAGTTGGTAATATTTTCCGGAAATCGTGGATTTTACGAGGTAATTTTTGGTGGTATCCGCCATCCACGGGCCGGCGGGCGCACCAGTTACCGGGTCTGTGGGCTGCGATTTCCAGTCGGAGCCAATCTCGCTGATTTTATTGGAATAGGTTTTGGCAGCATAGCCGACCGCCGCCGCGTTGGCATCGGCATTGATGACCTTGGCCACACTAACGCCTACGTTTTGCAGCACGCCCATCACCGGATACATGGCCGTAACCGGTCCACGGGTAGCCAGTTCATAATAGCGGGTAAAGAGCAGTTCCCAGTTGTTGCGGGCCGGTTCGCGGTTGATCATCGTTCCGTCTGCCGCGTTGTAATAGCCAAACATGGCATTAGCGAAGCCGTTTTTGCGGTAGATTTTTACCGTCTGATCGCCCGTCCCGTCGAATTTAGCAATGCGAAATTCATAGCGGATAGAATCCACAGGGCTGGCAATGTATTTCTGCACCCACAGCTTGTAATCGCCGCTACCGGTTTTGAGCAAATACAGCGAGTCGCCTACCACATTGTGGGAGGTCATGTTATAACTGCCCCAGCCGTAGTCGAAGCCGTTGGTTGGGTCGGCCATCTGGTTGAGTGCGCCGGTGGCCCAGGTTTCAATGCTGTTGTAAAGCGGTTGGGTGGTGCGGCCTACGGTGTCGGCAGCGGTGAGGGTGGCAAATTTGGCAGAGGCGCTGTAATGCAGCGAATAAACCATTACATTTTGGCGCACCTGATTGGCGAAGATGGCCACGTTGGAAGAAGGGCCGCCCTGCGGAATCATCTGGAAAGCGAGCGTCCAGTTGCTGCCGGCAGCGGTATCGGAGTAGTTGTTGTCAAGTTTCCGATAAACGTCTTTGGCGTAGCTCGCGCCCATAGTGGCAGAATCGGTTTTCCAGGGGCCGGGCGTTTGGGCAGAAGCCGCGCCGCAGGCCGTAAGAATCATCAAAGAAGTCAAGATTGACCGCATAAAAGTGTGTTTTTTGGGGGATTGCGGGGCAAAGTTACCCGTGCCTTTTAGCGGAAAGCGGCTTTGTCGGAAGACTTGACAGAAAGATGACGAAGGCGCTTCGAGACCGGCAGTTCGTCAGCGCAGAAAACAAATAAGGTTTAGATATGGTGTGCAAGGCATCCATAAGCGTACCGGACACGTTCGCCCCGTTTTTTTAGGACAGCCCGTCCCATGCGGCCTTTTTCTACGCCTGATTTCCGGAAAAATGCTACCCTTCCTGCGTCCCAACAGGCGGGCTTTTATCTCCCTGCAACCGATACCTGCACGGGTTTACTGCGCTTCAGTTCCGGAAAATTCACACACGGCTCCTTTACTCCCTGGGAAGTATAATCAGCAAAAATGGAGCTTATTATTCTCTTTGTGGCGATACTTTCACCGTTGCGGGTACTCTGGCCTTTGTGTCCTAAAAAACGCTTCCTGCCCGTTGCCAGGGCGCTATTCCCTTTCGGGTGATAAAACGACACGCCCATTATGGGCTGAATCAAGTTTAGCACAGGTATAGGGCCGCTGAAAAGCGATAACCCGCAATCTCCATTATTCTGTGTTGTGG
>DDEO01000224.1:5389-11244 GCA_002336725.1 Bacteroidetes bacterium UBA1952
CAATTATTCTGTGTTTTGGAGATGAAGGGGCAGTTTATAATTGCATTTTGCGTATATAGCAGCCATAGTAACGGGGGAAAGTATCATCCGAAAGAGAATAAATAGACTTTCGCAAGAGGTCTGTTGTGTTTCCTCCTCCGCTGCTTTTCCCACCGGCAGCGTAAAGCAAAACAAGGCACCCTTTCCGGGACTGCTCTCTCCACCCGAATCTGGCCGCTGTGTTGCTTTAGGATACCAGCACTTATGTAAAGGCCCAAGCCGTAGGGAAAACCACTGCTCTTTTCCCGGAAAAAACGCTCGAAAATCAACTGCTGCGCCTGTTCCGGAATGCCGATGCCAAAATCCTGCACACAAACGGTAACCTGCCTGTCCGATACACTCGAAGAAACGATGACGCGATCGGTGTTGGCGCATACCGCAGGGCATTGCTCAGCAAATTGACCAGCACCTGCCGGATGCGCTCCGGGTCGGCCAGTATCTGTACGCCTGCCTGGAGTTTGAATTCGATTTTTTGCGCTCCGGCAACGGGTTGCAGGCTTTCGGCGGTCTCGGTTATCAGTTCGTCTATCCCGAAGCGGGTTTTGGCGAGTTGCAGCCCGCCTTCGGCAATGCGGGTGGTGTCGAGCAGGGTGTGGATGAGAGCTGTCAGCCGCGATACCTGTGTGTCGGGTTTTTGCACCAGCGCCGTCTGCCGTTCGTTGTCGCTTTCGGCCAGCATCTCGGCCAGGATTTATACATAAGCCTTGATGCTGGTAACGGGTGTACGCAGTTCGTGGTATTTAGCTTGACTTATGATAGTTTCATTCCTAGCTACACCCCGTCGTCGTTCCACAATTCGGGCACATATAACACGTTCCGTTCCGCAGGGTGATGTTACCACACTGCCGGCAGGCGGGCGCGTCGGCGCTCGTGCCGAGGAGTTTCTTCTGGTCGGCTTTGGCCTCGGCGAGCGAACCGGCGTTGTGATGGCCGCCGCGAACAGCTACGGTTTCCAGCACCGGCTCAGTAGGCTTGCCGGGATGCACGGCATCGGGGCGGTTTGCCTTCGGCATCGCCTCACCGGCATCTTCTAAATCCCGCAGATTTCCGGGCCTCCCCCCGCCCCCCTCCGAAAGAGGGGGAGACTGCCTGCCGTCCGCGCTTAGGGAAAATCCCTCCCCTTCGGGGAGGGTTGGGGAGGGGCTTGGCACGTGCACCAAGTCTTCGCGGTCCAGATATTCATAAGCCAGCACCCGGAAGATATAATCCAGCACCGAGGTGGCCGATTTGATGTTCGGGTGGTCCACGATGCCCGCCGGCTCAAAGCGCGTGAAGATGAACTTGTCCACATACTCTTCCAGCGGCACACCGTATTGCAGGCCCACGCTCACCGCAATGGCAAACGAGTTGAGCAGCGAACGCATCGTGGCGCCTTCCTTGGCCATATCAATAAAGATTTCGCCCAGCGTGCCGTCGCCGTATTCGCCGGTGCGCAGGAAGAGCGCCTGTCCGCCTACCTTGCCCTTGATGGTATAGCCGCGGCGGCGAGCGGGAAGTTGCTTGCGCTCCACAATCGTGGCCAGCTTGCTGCGCAGCTTGGTATCGGGCGCAGCCTGCACACGGCGGTTTACTTCTTCGAGCAGTTCCTCGTTGCTGAGGTCAGCTACGCTGATGTTGGACGCTTCGCTGTTGGACAGTGTTGGATGTTTCGCGTTGGAGCCTTCGGCTTCTGCTGTGGCTGCGTCCTGAGTTTGGGTTTTTGAATCCTTGTCTTTCTTCTTCTTATCGCTCTTATTGCTCAGCGGCTGGCTCAGTTTGGAGCCGTCGCGGTAGAGGGCGCAGGCCTTGATGCCCAGTTCCCACGAAAGCTGATAGCAGTCTTTCACCTCGGCTTCGGTGGCTTCGTTGGGCAGGTTGATGGTTTTGGAAATGGCCCCGGAAATAAACGGCTGCACGGCGGCCATCATGCGGATGTGGCCGTGGGCGTGGATGTACCGCTCGCCCCGCTTGCCGCATTTGTTGGCGGTGTCAAAAACCGCCTGATGTTCCGGCTTCAGGCCCGGCGCGCCTTCCATCATCATCGTACCGCACACATAGTCGTTGGCAGCTTCAATTTCTTCGTCGGAGAAACCCAGTTCTTCCAATAGCGAAAATTCGGGGCTATAGTATTCTTCCGGCGAGAAGCCCAGGCGCTTGAGACACTCTTCTCCCAGCGTATAAACGTTGAACACAAAGCCGATTTCAAAGGCGCTTTCCACCGCCTTGTCGAGCTTTTGCAGTTCTTCGGCCATCAGCCCTTTTTCAGAAAGAGTTTGGTGGTTGATGAAGGGTGCGCCGGCAAAGGTTCCGTGGCCCTTGGCGTATTTCACCATCGCGTCTATCTCGCTGTCGTTGTAGCCCAGCTTCCGGAGGGCCGCCGGCACGCTTTGGTTCACGATTTTCATGTACCCGCCGCCGGAAAGCTTCTTAAACTTCACGAGCGCAAAATCAGGCTCCACGCCGGTAGTGTCGCAATCCATTACTAACCCGATAGTACCAGTCGGCGCAATCACCGTGGCCTGCGCGTTGCGGTAGCCGTGTTTTTCGCCCATCTGCACACAGTCGTCCCAGGCGCGGGTAGCGGCAGCGAGCAGGTAATCGGGGCAGTATTTGGCGCTGATGCCGATAGGCTTTATCTCCAGATTGTCGTAGGCATCGGCGGCATCGTAGGCGGCGGCGCGGTGGTTGCGCATCACGCGCAGCATATGCTCTTTGTTTTCTTCGTAGCGCGGGAAAGTTCCCAGCACGGCGGCCATCTCTGCCGAGGTTTTATAGGCAATGCCGTTCATAATGGCGGTGATGCCACCGGCAATAGCCCGACCTTCTTCGGAATCGTAGGGAATGCCGCTCACCATCAGCATCGAGCCGAGGTTGGCAAAGCCGAGGCCCAGGGTGCGGTAGTCGTAGGAGAGCTGCGCCACTTCGGGAGACGGGAACTGCGCCATCAGCACCGAGATTTCCAGCACCACGGTCCACAGACGGGTGGCGTATTCAAAGCCTTCTACATCAAAAATGCTCGTCTCTTCGTCAAAGAATTTCCGGAGGTTGAGCGAGGCGAGGTTGCAGGCCGTATTATCAATAAATAGATATTCGGAGCAAGGATTACTTGCGCGAATTTTACCACCTGTTGGGCAGGTATGCCATTCGTTAATCGTGGTGTCGTATTGCGTGCCCGGGTCGGCGCAGCGCCAGGCGGCGTAGGCGATTTTATCCCACAGGGCGCGGGCCGGCACTTTTTTCATCACACGGCCATCGGTGCGGGCGGTCATTTCCCAGTCGCCGCCTTCTTCTAATTTCCGGAAAAACGAGTTCGGAATCCGCACCGAGTTGTTGGAGTTCTGCCCCGAAACGGTGCGGTAGGCTTCGCCTTCGTAGTCGCTTGCGTAGCCGGCAGCAATGAGGGCGGCCACTTTCTTTTCTTCCTCTACCTTCCAGTCTATAAACTGCTCAATTTCGGGGTGGTCCAGGTCGAGCACCACCATTTTGGCGGCACGGCGCGTGGTGCCGCCGCTCTTAATGGCCCCTGCGGCGCGGTCGCCGATGCGCAGAAAAGACATCAGCCCGCTTGAGGTGCCGCCGCCGGCCAGTTTTTCGCCTTCGGCGCGGATATTGGAGTAGTTGGTGCCCACGCCGGAGCCGTATTTAAAGATGCGGGCTTCGCGCACCCACAGGTCCATCAGGCCGCCGGGATTGACGAGGTCGTCGTCTACCGAGAGGATGAAACACGCGTGCGGGGCGGGTCGCTCGTATGCACTGGTTGATTTTTCCAGCTTTCCGGTAGTCGGATCTACATAGTAATGGCCTTGTGGACTACCGGTAATACCGTAAGAAGAGTACAGCCCCGTATTGAACCACTGCGGCGAGTTGGGTGCGCAGCTTTGCGACAGGATGCTGAACACCAGTTCGTCGTAGAATACCTGTGCGTCTTTTTCGGAGGCGAAATAGCCGTATTGCTCGCCCCACTGCCGCCAGCAATCTGCCAGGCGGTGCGCCACTTGTTTCACGCTTGTTTCGCGGCCCAGGCTGCCATCGGGTTGCGGTACGCCGGCTTTCCGGAAATATTTCTGCGCCAGGATGTCGGTGGCAATCTGCGACCAGTGGGCCGGCACTTCCACATCGTTCATCTCAAAGACTTTTTCGCCGTTCGGGTTGCGAATGACGGACGTGCGCAGTTCGTAGTTAAACAGGTCGTAGGCGCTTGTGCCTTCCTGCGTAAAATGGCGGGGAAAGGCAAGGCCCTTTGTAGCCTTTTGGGCGTTTTTCATAGTGTAAAAGAGAGGGTTTTTTGAAGGAAAAAGAAGAAACCAGCAAACCGAAACAGCACTGAAACGACCCACAAACAGGCACGGCCCGGCTGCTGTAACGAAGGTATCTTTCTTCTGCATTGGGTAGAAAAATGGTTATCCACACTGGCTGGTTAATGTGGATAACTTTTTTGGATCTATACATTTTAGGCCTGAAAATCAAGCACTAAGCAACCGGAGTTGCTGATTTTACCTGCGCTTTCCGCCCGACGTATGCCCATTCCGCAGCACGATGGGCGGTTGGAAAGCAGCGGGAAAGCGGCGCTTACGGGCCGGGTGCGTGGGCGCCTTATGACTACCTTTAAAAAAACAGATAAGCTATCCGGGGTGCGGGAGTCCTTCCAGAGCGACCCGGCGCTCGAAATTTGAACTTGCTTGCCTATATTGTACCCGGTAAAAATACACGTACGATGAAGGCTCTTTTTGAAAAGCTATACACCGCAAAAAATGAAGCAGAGGTAGAAGCTATTGTGCAAACGGTGATTGATAAGATGCCCACAGCAAGCTGGAAGCCTATCGGCGGCAACGAAAGCAACTACGGCATCATTGAGAATCAGCAGGCGAGTCCTATTGCAGCACTTGTAGAGAAGGTAACCAATTCTATGGATGCCGTGCTGATGAAAAAGTGCCTGGAGGCCTGCATAGACCCAAAGTCGCCCGAGGCGCCGCAATCTATGGAAGCAGCCATCGCGCGGTTTTTTCCGGAACATAAGAATTGGGACATACCGGGTTTTCGCCGAAAGCAGTCGGAAGAAATTCAGGTGCTTGCCGACGGCAGGCCGCGGGATACCTCTGTAATTATATACGATAACGGCGAAGGGCAACACCCAGAGGATTTTGAGAACACATTTTTGTCGCTTGTGCGAGGCAACAAAAACGAGATTCTGTTTGTGCAGGGGAAATACAATATGGGCGGGGCGGGCGCTATTATTTTTTGTGGTAAGAACGGTTATCAGCTCATCGCTTCCCGGAAAGCGGACAAAAGCGGACGCTTTGGGTTCACGCTTACCCGCGAGCGGCCCGTCCCGGAAGACGGTCCCAAAAACCGGAAAAATACCTGGTACGAATACCTCGTTATCAACGACGAAATACCCTCTTTTGAGCTCACCGGGCCGCTTGACCTAAAACTTTACAACCGGCATTTTGAGACCGGTAGTATCATCAAGCTGTATTCCTACCAGTTTCCTTCGGGTTACTCCGGTTTTGCGCAAGACCTCAACCAAAGCTTCAACGAGTTTTTGTTTGAGCCGGTTTTGCCCATCTACACGATTGATAACAAGGAGCGATACCCCAATAACAAAGTCCTGGAACTGGACTTGTTTGGGCTGAAACGCCGTTTGGAAGAAGACAAGAGCGATTATCTGGAAGAAACCTTTTCGGAGCGCTATAAAGACGAGCTTTTCGGCGAGATGAACGTTACCTGTTACGTCTTCAAGCCGAAAGTGGAGAAGCACGATGTGAAGGCCACCAAAGAGGCCATTCAGCGGCGGTATTTCAAGAACAATATGTCGGTGATGTTTTCGCTCAACGGGC
>DDEO01000010.1 GCA_002336725.1 Bacteroidetes bacterium UBA1952
ATGAGGGTTGATGGGGGGTTGATTGTTGAAAGGTGTTGAATAGTTTTGAAGAATGTATGTCTATTCCTTCGAGAAGCTCGATGTTTGGCAATTATCCCGGCGATTTACAGTAGAAATATACCGGCTTACCCGAAGCTTTCCAGAGGAGGAGCGCTATGGTATGGTAAGCCAGATGCGGAGATCTGTGCGCTCTATCGCTGCCAACATTGCCGAGGGAAGCACCCGCGCGACTGGCAAAGAACAAGGACATTTTTACAACATCGCTTTTGGGAGCGCGATAGAGGTCTTAAACGATCTTGTTCTTGCCAACGATCTGGGATTTATAACCCAGGAACAACTCCTGCAGCATCGTTTCCGGATAGAATTGATTACGCTCAAGCTCAATAACCTGCGGAACGCCGCCAACCCACCCAAAAAGAAAAACAAAAAGCCGCCTAAACAGGACCCGCCGGAACGCTAAACGCCCCAGCACCACCACCAACAATCAACTCCCATCAACAACAATTAACAACCATCAACCCCCATCAACAACAATCAACTCCCATCAACCCCCATCAACAACAATCAACAACAATCAACCCCATCAACCCTCATCAACTATCTTTGGCCGCTTTAAAAAACCTCCCCTCATGACGCTTCACCGCGAAGGAACCAAATACATTGCGCTGGCCACGCTTTTCTGGGCTGCCATTGGCGCTATCACCTGGCTGTATGTGCGCGATGTGCCGCTGCTGTTCTGGGCCATCAATTTTGTGTGCTTTTTGCTCTGGTTTTGGATTGTATGGTTTTTCCGGCTGCCGAAGCGCGATTTTTCGGTGGGCGAAAACGTGGTCATTGCCCCTGCCGACGGCAAGGTGGTGGTGATTGAAGAGACCTTTGAGCCGGAATATTTTAAAGACAAGCGCCTGCAGGTGAGCATCTTTATGAGTCCGCTGAACGTACACGTAAACCGCGTACCGATTGATGGGGTGGTGAAGTACATGAAATACCACGCCGGAAAGTATCTGGTGGCCTGGCATCCCAAAAGCTCTACGGAAAACGAGCGCACCACAATGGTGATTGAAAACCCGCACGCCACGCTGCTCCTGCGTCAGATTGCCGGTGCGCTGGCCCGCCGCATTAAGTTTTATGTGAAGGAAGGACAGCAGGTGTCGCAAAATCAGGAGTTTGGTTTCATTCGTTTCGGATCGCGGGTAGATATTTTCTTCCCGATAGGCACCGAGATAGATGTTAAAATTGGCGAAACCGTGAAAGGCGGCATTACGGTTTTAGGAAAAATCGGAGTACATTCGTAGCGTTATTTCATCCCCATTCTAATCCATTTTCACCTCATGAAAAAAATCACCCTCCTGCTGTCTGGCCTGATGATTGCTTTTGGTTCTTTCGCCGGCGACGGCAAGGCTTGCTGCAAAGGCAAAAAAGAAGCCTGCGCTAAAGAGAAGAAAGAGGCTTGTGCGAAAGGCAAAGGCTGCTGTAGCAAGAAAGGCGGCGAAACCGCTAAGGCTGAGACAGCGTCCACAGAAGCCGCCCGGGCAGAAGCTGCTCCTGCCACTAAAAAATAAGGCATTACGGCCTCCGTCAAAAGAAAAAAGTTCCGGAAATTTCCGGAACTTTTTTTGTGGGTTTATGGGAAGGGTGTGCCTTAGCTTGTTTTCCACTCGGCTTGCGCTTCGTTGGCCGTTTTGGAGAGTTTCACCTCGCTACCTTCCGCCGTAGAGACCCAGGAGAGCGGGATATAGTGGTGTTCGCCGTTTGCGTCTTTATCGGTGCGGGTGAGCTTGATACGGTCTGTGCCGTCCATGTGGTCCACGGTGCCTACGTGGTTGCCGTCGGAGCCGATAACTTCTGCGTGTTCCTGAATCTGAGATGCGTTTACCATGATGAAAAAAGGGGGTTTAAAGGGTTTTTAATAACGGTCTTTTAGCTGAAAAAACCGGGCCACCTCACCCCTTTAGAAATCTTAAAAGGTGCCTTTCGCCCCGAAAAAGAAGACTTATTTCCGGAAATTTTCGGCCTTCTCCAGGCGCATCAAGATTTGCGCCACTGCGTCCGGGGCATCCGCCTGCACCCACTCATAGCCGCCTGCATTCCGGAACCAGGTAAGCTGGCGCTTGGCATAGTTGCGGGTGTGTTGCTTTATTTTTTCCACGGCTTCTTCCAGCGTCCATTCGCCGTCGAGATGGCGGAAAAGTTCGCTGTAGCCCACCGTTTGCAGCGGGCGCAGATTCCGGAAAGGCAACAGGCTTTTTACCTCTTCTAAAAGTCCTGCTTCCATCATGGCATCTACGCGGCGGTTGATACGGTCGTAGAGTGCGGGACGCGGCAGGTCAAGTGCCATTTTTACGACCCGGAAAGGACGCTCCACCGGCGCATTTTTCCGGAAATCCACGAGGCTTTTTCCGGTGCTGCGGTGGAAGGCAAGTGCGCGCAGCAGTCGCGCCGGATTGCGGTTGTCGATAGCGGCAAAGGTTTTGGGGTCTTCGGCCAGCAGTTTTTCCCGCAGCCATTCCGGGCCATTTTCCTTGTAGCCCGCTTCCACCGCAGCAGCGATTTCCGGAATCACTTTGGGCATTTCATCTAATCCTTCTAACAGTGCTTTGATATAAAGCCCCGTTCCCCCTACAACCACTGCCACGTCTTTTTTCCGGAAAATTTCTTCTAAAACGCGCAAGCCGTAGGCTTCGTAAAAGGCGGCATTCAACCCCTCGGTTACCGGAAAGCAGTCTATAAAATGATGCGGCACGGCGGCCCTTTCCGCTTCGGTAGGCTGCGCCGTGCCAATGGCCATTCCCTGATAACACTGTCGCGAATCGGCAGAGAGAACTTCGGTTCCCAACGCCTGCGCTACCGCCACCGCCAGCGCCGTTTTCCCCACCGCCGTAGGACCAGCAAGAATGAGACATGTTTTATGAGTCATATTTCATGTTTCATAAGAATAGACCACAGATTTTTCAGGATTATCCCGATTCAAATGGATTTTTTCATCCGTGAAAATCCTATCCGTTCCTGACAATCCGTGGTCTATTCTACGACCCTTGGACTATCGGGCCATTATTTAGTAATCGCTCTCCACTCCCCCATAGCTCTCTTCCGCCCCGCCGCTTTCTTCGCTGCCTTCCGAATCCAGATTGCCATAACCTTCGGCAATTTCCTCGGCGCCCAGGTCGTTTACCAGTTCTGTCTCGGCCATGCGTTCGGGCGAGAGGCCTTTGATGCCATATTGCGCGGGGGCCACGCCTTCTTTGTGCGCCAGTCGGGGATAGGTTCTCTTGGGGTCTTCCGTCTTTTCGATGCCAATCAATTCTACCCAGAAATTCCAGGTACGTTTGGCCGAGCGGTATTCATACAGAAATTTCTGATCCGGAATGCTGATGAGTGCGCCCACCGGCGTTTTGACCATCGAGAGCGCGGGTGCGTCTTTTTTATTAGCCAGCACCTCGCTGGAAAACTCGCGGCCTGCGCGGCTCCATTTGTCGTTGCTTTCGAAGAAAGATGCCGGATGTTTTCCGTCAAATTCAAAAGCTTTTACGATGGCTTCGTGCAGGTCGGCAAAGGTTTGTGCAGACTGGATTTCAATATCGCGGTAAATCTGGTCGTCGTCTTCCCAGTACACCCGAAAACGGAAAATAGGCATAAGGCAAAAATAAGTGCAAAGCGCGCCTCTTTCCTAAAAAGAAGGCTTTTCAGGTGTCAAAAAGGTTGTATTGCTGGTGAAAAAATTTTTTACTGTAAAGAATAGGGCCTACTTTTGCCGACCCAAAAATTTTATAAAGAGAGAGCATCATGCCTAAGGTGAAGCCCCATAGTCGCGCAAAAAAGACTTTTAAAGTAACCGCTACCGGTAAGATTAAGCGTTGGAGCGCAGGTAAGAAACACCTGAACACCAAAAAAGCCACCAAGCGCAAGCGTCACCTGCGCCAGGCTGCCTACGTGCATCCTTCCAACGAACCATTGGTTAAACGCATGATGGGCCTTCGTTAAGGGCTGCCCACTGCGTCTTTTTGTTTATTTCTAAAACCATTTAAGAAATGCCCCGTTCCGTAAACGCCGTTGCCTCCCGCGCACGGCGCAAAAAAATCCTTGCCCAGGCCAAAGGCTTTTATGGCAAGCGCAAGAACGTTTATACCGTTGCGAAAAACGTTCTCGAAAAAGGTCTTCAGTACAAATACGTTGGCCGCAAACTCAAGAAGCGCGAATACCGCAGCCTGTGGATTGCCCGTATCAACGCCGCCGTGCGTGAAGAAGGCATGAGCTACTCGGTGTTTATGAACAAGCTGAACAAGAGCGGCATCACCCTGAACCGCAAAGTGCTCGCCGACCTCGCCATGAACGAGCCGCAGAGCTTCAAGAATCTCGTTGCTTCGGTGAAATAAGACGTTCCCGATTTCCTTAAAAAGCGCCCTGAATGATTTCGGGGCGCTTTTTTTTACGACCTGACAGGTCAATCCGCCTTCGGCGGAGCAGATGCCTGTCAGGTCGAAGGTATTTTTCTGAAAACTTCTTCGTAGCGCTTTCGAAAAAACTTCCTCATCTTTTGTCATCCCGCCGTGCCCCAACCGCAGGTCGGGGGAACTTGTCGGTTTGCATCCACAAAGACCCTGTTCCGGGGTGACAAAAGCCCCGTACGAGAGGGCAGGGTAAAGAGAATGCGTCCGGAATGAATGGGGAAGTTATTCCGACACTCTTACTTCCCAGCTTCCAGGCCTGACCTGACAGGCATCCTACGCTTCGCTTCGGACCTGTCAGGTCTCTACCCCACCCACACCACTTCTTTCACGGCTTCATCGCTGTGTAATTGCGACATAATCCGACTGCGGTGCGTGTTCGGCAGCCATTTGAAAGCAAAGGTGATGAGATAATCTTTGCCCATTCGCTCCAGCGTGCAGGACGCAACACTCACTTCTTCCTGCTCAAAGATTTCGTTGAGGATGTTCAGAGATTTCTCTTCGGTCAGCGTAGTGATGCGCAGGGTTTTCTTTTTAAAACGTTGCGCAAATCGGGCTTCTAACGGCTGAATAATCCACAGGATGAAAAGCGCGAGTATGGTAGCGGCTACGGCGGCGAAATACATCCCGCCGCCCGTTGCCAGCCCAATGCCCGCTACCGTCCAGAGGCCTGCCGCTGTGGTGAGGCCGCGCACCACGCCCTGCTTCAAAAACAGAATCGTCCCCGCGCCGATAAAGCCGATGCCGCTCACCACTTGTGCCGCCACGCGCGACGGGTCTAAGCCTACGCCTTCTTTGCCCAGCACTTCGTTGAAGCCGTGTGCCGAGACCATCATAATGAGCGCCGAACCCATGCACACCATCATGTGGGTGCGCATCCCTGCCGTCCAGTTTTTGCGCTCGCGCTCCAGGCCAATGGCCGCGCCAAAAAGGGTGGCCAGTGCCAGCCGCAGGGCTATTTCGGTTGTTTCCATGCTGTAAGTCGTTGGTGATAAGGGAGAGGCACAAGGCTGTGGTGCAGAATGTGTCAAATGGAACGCGGATAAAACGGATGCCGACGGATTTTCGCTGATGAATAAATCCGTGAAGATCTGTATCAACCCGTTCGGCGAAAGCTGCAACGTGCGATTTTCGTCGGGTTACGGTCTTCGTTTGGCGAACCCGCAAAATGCGTGGGTTCGTCGGATTGCGGTCTTCGTTCGGCGAAAGCTGCGCTTTCGTCGGAGTAGGGTGCAGGCTGTGTTCGGCGAAAGCTGTGCTTTCTTCGGATTATAGTGCAGGCTGTGCCTGCATATAAAGCAGGCACAGCCTGCACCATAGCACGACATAGGCGAAGCCTATGCCGAACAGCCTGCACCATAGCACGACATCGTGTAGGGTGGGATACCGAACGGATGCCGGCATCTCCGCGTTCCAAAAAAACTTACACCAACACCTTCCCCGTCATCTCAGCCGGAATGGCCACGCCCATACGCGCCAAAATGGTCGGTGCCATATCGCCGAGCTTTCCGTCTTTGATTTCCGGAATTTCTTCGTTGGAAATCAAGAAGAACGGCACGGGATTAAGGCTGTGCGCCGTGTTGGGCGAGCCGTCGGGATTGACCATAAAATCCGAGTTGCCGTGGTCGGCGGTGAGGAACACCTCGTAGCCATGCGCCAGCGCCAGCGGCACGATGCGCGCCACGCAGGCATCCACCGTCTCGGCGGCGCGAATGGCCGCGCCCCATACGCCGGTATGGCCCACCATATCGGCGTTGGCAAAGTTGAGGCAGATGAAATCGGCGCTTTCCTTTTCAATTTCCGGCAGGATAGCATCGGTGATTTCCAATGCGCTCATCTCCGGCTTCAGGTCATAGGTCGGCACGTCTTTGGGCGAAGGAATGAGGATGCGGTTTTCTTCGTCGAAAGGCATTTCCCTTCCGCCCGAAAAAAAGAAAGTTACGTGCGGGTATTTCTCCGTTTCTGCAATGCGGATTTGCTTTTTGCCTGCGTTTTGCAATACCTCGCCCAGCGTATTGTTCAGG
>DDEO01000057.1 GCA_002336725.1 Bacteroidetes bacterium UBA1952
CGCGTCGGGGCCTGCGGCGCTTTTGACTGCTGCTGCTTTATTCAAACACCAGCCGCCCACGCCCCACACAGCGAGTTGCTTCGCGCACTTCGTAGTAATATCCTCCGGCAGGCAGTTGCTGCCGCCGGAGCATTGCTTCGCCATTTTCAAAATTGATAGTACGGACGGCCCGCCCGGTTACGTCGTAGAGGGTGCAGGAAAGCGTGTTTTGCGCCGTATAACCAACCGGCATACGCAGGTGTACCGTTTCTGTGGCCGGATTCGGGAATACTTCAAACTGGCGCTGAGCTTCATTTTGAACGCCCGTGGCTGCGCTGCCGCCTAAGACGGTGAGCGTTCCGCCATTATCTCTTCCCCAGGTTGCCAGATAGCCCAGCGGGGCAGTAGAATACCAGTTGTAGGCCACTTCTCCGCCAATCCAGACATATTTAAGGCGAATCACATTCGAGTAGGTTCCACGGGGCGTTTTAAGGGTTCCAAATCCGTCATAGGTTATGGTGTAAGCATCCAGCGGTCTTCCTACTTTCTGGAAAGTATCTGTAATGCTGTTTCCGAAAGAGAAAGGGAAGGGAATCCGCAACTTGGTGTTGGGCGTATAGTTATCAGTTGGCGTGGCGGCGCTGTAATTACTGGCCACGATATAGACACCGGTGTTATTCTTGAGCGTAAACTCATAAATCGCAGCGGTGCTGCCCAGTGCTTTTAGCTCCAGAGCATGAGTGGCTGAGGGAAAAGTACCGGCATAAGGTGTTGTTGCCGGATCTACAGCCCGAACCGTGGCCTGCGATGTCAGCGAAACATTACTGAAGTCCCAGGTAACGCCGTTGCCGGCATTCCCCGGAGCGATGCCGGTTGCGGATGATACAGAGTCGGTTGTGCCGACAGGCCATTGGTTCATGGCGGCAGTCAGAACGGTTTGTGCTTTGGCAGACGGAAGGCCCGGCAGGCAGATAAGGAGGATAAAAAGTTTTTTCATTGGGAGGGATGAATTTCGTTTCCCAAACGTAGCATCTCTTTTGCACCCCAAAAATGTGAAAGAAGTAGTATTTCGCTCCTTTCCCGGTATCAGCGCAGGCCCGCCTTCCGGAGTGCTTCGCTGCGGCTATGAACGTGCAGTTTTTCGTAAATATTCCGGACGTGGGTGCGCACCGTCTCTACCGATAGAAACAAGGCAGCGGCGATGTCTTTGTAGGTATGCCCTTTGGCGAGGCTCTGCAACACCTCGCGCTCTCGCAGCGAAAGTTCCTCTTGCGGACTTCGATAGGCGCTGCTTCCCTGAAAACTTTCGACCACTTTGCGGGCTATCTGGCTGCTCATGGGCGAGCCGCCGCGCCGCAGGTCTTGCAGCGCCTCGATGAGGCGGGGGGCAGTTGTGTTTTTGAGTACATAGCCGGAAGCACCCGCCTGCAAGGCTCCAAATACCCGCTCGGAATCGTCAAAAGAGCTAAGCATCATAAACTGAACGCCGGGGTGCAGCGCCTTTATACCCGTGATGAAGTCGATTCCGTTTTTGCCGGGCAACTCAATATCGCAGAGCATCAACTCTACGGCTGCGCAGGCACCGCACTCAAAAGCCTTTTCGGCCTCTTCGGCGCTGGCGAAGGTGGAACACAGATCAAATTCGCCCGAGCCGGCAATGAGGGCCGCCAGGTAGTTGCGGATGGTTTCGTCATCTTCTAATACAGCTACGCCTGTCATGCATCAAAAATACTTCCCTTATTTCTTTTTTGTGCGTGTGAAAAAAGTAGTAATCCACCGAAATCGTTTCGGCTTCTGCCGGGCATTCTGGAGCGTAATGCGAAAGGAAATACAGGTGTTGCCGCTCGTTGAGGCCAGGTCAAAGGAGCCGCCGATGTCGCTCATGCGTCGGCGCATATTGCGCAATCCGTTGGCCCCGGCCCGCACCTGCGCCAACTCAAAGCCCCGTCCGTTATCGCATATCCGGAAGCACAGCGACGGGCCTTCTATACGCGCCTCGATGCGCAAACGGGTGGCTCCGGCGTGCTTCAGCGCGTTGTTTACCGATTCCCGAACGGTGAGGTAGAGGTTGCGCCGCTGTGCATTGGAGAGCCGCCAATCGGGGATATTTTCCGGAAAATCAATCTCATAATCCAGCCCAAAAGGCTCAATGAAGGCGTGTAGCTGCTCGCGCAAATAAGACAGCAGGTTGTCGAGCCGGTCGTTTTCGGGGTGGAGTGCCCATACGATTTCACCCATGTTCTGCACCAATCCCCGCGCGGCGCGGGCGATGCTTCCGATTTCCGGAATTTCCCCTTCCCTGCGGGTCAGCATCTCGGTCATCATGGCAATACGGGTCAGCCCGGAGCCAATCTCATCGTGCATATCCTGAGAGATACGCGTCCTTTCGTCCATCAGGGCTTTTTGCTGTGCGATGATTCGGCGCTGCCGAAGCAGTTTTTCCCGGAAAGCGGCATAGATGAGGGCCGCCGCCGCCGCCAGCAGCAGCAGGCCTGCTACGACATAGAAGAGCGGCATCTTCCAAAAGGGGGCACGAATGCAAATCGGGTAGGTCAGGGTTTTGCTCCAGATACCGGCTGCATTGCTACCCCGGATATACAGGGTGTACTTCCCGGGCGGCAGGTTGACATAATGGCCTTCCGGGCTGTTGTAAGATACCCAGTCGGCATCCCAGCCCTTCAGGTAGCAGCTCATCTTGTTGGCAGCGGGCCGCGTGTAGTCGAGTACGGCCATCCGGAAGGCAAGGTCGTTTTGATTGTAGGGCAATACCAGCGTCTGATCCTGCTGTGGTGTCATCTGCCGACCATTGACGGTAAAGGCGCTCATGGCTATCGGCGGCGGCACTCCGGCCATAGCCCCGCTGCCTTTTTCTATCCAGTTGAAGCCATGGATGCCCCCGAAGTAGAGCGTGCCGGACGGGCCTTTATAGAAGGCACCGCTGTTGAACTCATTGCTTTGCAGACCATCGGCGTAGGTATAAGAAGCAAACTGTCCGCCTTTCGGATTGTAGCAGACCAGCCCGCCGTTGGTGGACATCCAGAGGCGGTGTCGTTCGTCTTCGAGCAGGCCATAGATATAGGCGTTGCTCATCCCGTCATCTATTCCCTTAAAGACCGCTTCTCCCGAGCGTGTGTTGAGGCGGGCAAAGCCGCTGGTTGTGGCTATCCATAAGAGGTCGGGGTTCTGCTCATCGCAGTGCAGGCCACGCACCTGAACATTGGGAAAGTATTGTTTTTCTTCGAGCAGGCTATCGCCGGAACGCCGCAGGCAAATAAGCCCTTTCCCCGTGATAGCCGCCCAGATGGTGCCATTCGCCATCTGGCAGAGGCTGCTCCCAAAGCCGCCCAGTATCGGGTGGTTTTCAAAGTTTCGTCCGCGCCAATGGCTGCCCTGCCGTTGAAACAGCATCAGGCCCTGGCGCGAAGCGGTGAGCATTGTGCCGTCACGAAGCGCAAGGATGTGCGTGCCATAGCTCTGCGGTGCATTGTTTGCTGGTTCAGGACACACATAGAGGTCGGTAAATTGCCCGGTTGTAGGGTTCAGGCGGGAGAAACCGCGCGAGTGTCCTATCCAAAGGTTGCCGTCCGGATCTCTCACGATGGCATTTACTACCTGCAAAGGACTGCCGTTCGTGCCTTTCTGGATGTATCGCTCCGGCTGACCGGTTTGTCGGTTGAGGATGCCGATGCCGTTGCTATGGGTGCCAAACCACAATTTGCCGACCGTATCTTCATAGAAGCATCGGGTAAAAAAAGTTTTTATTTCCGGAAAATCGCTCTCGTGCAGCGGGAACAGGCCAAAGCGCGGCGGCTTCAAATCCAGCCGGGCGGCACCGCCGCCATCGGTGCCTACCCAGAGGTTGTCTGCGCGATCTATAAAAAGGACCGTGGTAAGATCCGTGGGTAGAGAAGCCGGGTTGAGGCTGCTGTGTCGATAAGTTGTCAGCGTGCCGGTGTTCGGGTCATAGCAGTAGAGTCCATGAGCAGCCGTGCCAATCCAGACGCGCCCCCAGCGGTCGGCAATCATGCGTTGCGGCTGGGGTGATGACTCCCCGAAAGGAATCGCTACGCGGCGCGTGCTTCCGGTACTGCTGTCATATTGGGTAAAGCCGTCGGCATCCGAAAAAAAAGAACGCCCCTTGCCAAAGCAAATGGCAGCGGCTGCGGTTGGGCCAGGCCCTTGCATCCAGCTTCCCTGCCGGGGGTTGAAAAAGCAGAAATTTCCAGGCTGGCTGCGTTTGGTCCAGAAAGTGCCTCCGGCACTTTCCTGCAAGGCATAGAAATAGCCGCTATCGGTGTTCTGAAGCCAGTTGGGAAGCGGATAGCGCCTGCTGGTATGATGGATCAGATCATAGCGCAGGATGCCTTCCCGGAAGTGCCAGGCCCAGAGGAAGCGCCCCGCTATCCGGGCGACGATATAGCCAGCCCATTGATTGGCTGTAAATACCGTCTGAATCTTTTCACTGTCGGACGTATAGCAATGCAGCCCCTTGTTGTTGGCAAACCAAATGCCCCCCTGTTCATCTTCCCATATTGTGCTGCGTACAAAAGTGGCGGGTGGCGCTCCTTTGTCAGCAGAAACCCAAAACCGCTGAATCTTCTGTCCGTCATAGCGATTCAGGCCGTCTCCCGTGCCAATCCAGATGAAACCCTGCCTATCCTGAAAGAGGGCGGTAACGGTGCTTTGAGACAAGCCCTCATTGACACCCAACACCTCGAAGCGTGGAACTGGTGGCCGCGCCTGCTGTGCCCGGCAAGGAGCGATGAACACCCCCATCCACAGGAGCCAGACTGCCGACAGCAACCTGCACAGAAATGGGATTCCTGCTTTCATCTTATTGATTATCAGAAATTTATATTTTCTAAAAGGCAGACTTATTTTAAGAACAGGAAAGCATTAAAAAAGGAATGAAAAGAAGAAACGGGATGTGTTCAGCACGTGATTCTGCCCAGGATTCGCGTTACACAAGCATCAAAAACAGTGCTAAATTATTCCCTTTCGGAGGATAAAACGATATGAAAATTCTGGGCTGAATCAAATTCAGCACAAGCATAGCTTGTGCCGCTGAAAAGGGGCAACCCGCAATCTCGGCTTTCTGTACTATAGAGATGGCGGGTCAAGCCCGCCATGACGGATAACGTACGCAGGAAGACGTACGCGGGATAACGTACGCCTCGCATCTCATCGCGCACTCGCAGCACACGTCATTGCGGATACGGAATCAAGTTCAGCACATTCTTTGGCACACCATCTCTACTATGCAGAGCCGTGCTATTTAGGACCTCCAAAGTAAAAATGGCACGAATGGGATTGAGAGCGCCGGTCAGCGGGCTTCCCGCACAAAATAAACCAGCGTCGGGAAGTGGTCGGAGTAGCCGTTGATCCACGTCGTTCCGGAAAAAGAGCGATGGGGATAGCCCTTATATTGTCCGAATTTCGTTATCAGAAATTCCCGGTTAAAGACTTCGGCTTTGTAGTATTTCCAGTGCTGCGCCGGGTTGGCCTTGAGCCAGCCATAGGAGACCATAATCTGGTCGAAGAGGTTCCAGCTATCGTTGTAGCCGAGCGTGCCGATGCCGTTGTTGTAAAACGAAACAAAGGGATTGTAGAGGCCGCCGGGCGCTACTTTTTCCTGCTTGCCAACAGCGCCGAGCACCTTTGCAACCGAGGGCGAAGTAGGGTCGTCGTTGAGGTCGCCCATCAGGATGACGCGGTGGTGCGGGTTGCGGGCCATTGCCGAGTCGATCACGCGTTTGGCTACGTTGGCGGCAAAGGCGCGGAGCGGTGCGCTTGCGGCTTCGCCGCCGCGCCGCGAGGGCCAGTGGTTTACAAACACCTCGGTGGTGTCGCCGGCCAGTACGCCCGTTACCCAGAGCACATCGCGCGTAGCGCCGCTCTTGCTATCAGAGCCGGACACGCCGCGTAAATCCACTTTCAGGCCCTGCGCCGCCAATACTTTAAAGTATCGCGGATTATACATCAGCGCGGTGTTGATGCCGCGCGGGTCGGGGCCTTCAAAAAGAACACTCTTATAGCCCCGCGCAGCGATTTCGGGTTGGCGCACGAGGTCGTTGAGCACCGTCTCGTTTTCGATTTCAGCCGTGCCGATGAGGGCCGGGCCGTCGGGTGTCATGTCGGTACCCAGCTGGGCCAGCACGGTGGCGATATTGTGCAGCTTCTGGTTGTAGATGGCCGAGGTATATTGATAGGGGCCGGTGGGCGTGAATTCCTCGTCGAATTTCCGGGGATTGTCCACCGTATCGAAGAGGTTTTCGAAGTTGTAGAAGGCAACGGCCATCACCTGATAGTTTTTCTTTTGGGCAAAGGCGCTCTGCAGAAAAAGGGTGCAGGCCAGCAGGGCAAAGGCGAATTTCTTCAAGGCAGAAAGGAATGAGAGCAGTGCAAAATTCGGTTAGGGCTGTTTAATAAACCTACAAATCGGATATTAATTCTTTGTGTTTATCCCGCTATATCGATTGGTCGCTTCAATTTTGCAGATTTCCGCCCGCCCGCAGGGTTTGTTTTTAACGCAAATCGCGGATAAAGCATTCTTCTTTTGCCTTGAAGCACCCCGAAGTTGCCGCTAAAAGGAGCAAAAATTCAAGGCGTATCATGCCTTTGCAACAGGTGGATAGCGCATACCGGCGCACTAAAAAAAACAAATTACTCCACACCCCCGCGCGGTGTCTGCTCTTTTCCGGAAACCTCCCCGATAACGCCCCGCTCCAATTCGGCCAGCGCATATTCCAGGCTAAAAAGCGGCAGTATCTTTTCGGTGCCTGCGAGTAGCCATCCCGGCAAATCCCTTTCCGAAAGAAGCGCCAGAATACCGTCTTTCATTGCCGCCACATCGCCCACCGGCGTAAGGATGCCCGCCTTGCCGCCGGCCAGCAATTCGCGCACGCCTGTGGGGCATTCGGTGGCAATGACCGGGATGCGCAGCGCGTGTGCTTCAATGAGAACGGTGGGCAGCCCTTCAAATTTTGAGCCAAACAAAAAGGCCCGCGCCCCCGCTATAAACGGATAGGGATTGGCCTGAAAACCGGTAAAAATTACCCGTTCTGTAATGCCTTCGGCAGCGGCCACGGCCTCCAGCAGGAGGCGATCGCCGCCGTCTCCTACAATCACCAATTTTTCCGGAAAACTGCTTTCCCGCAAGGCCGCTGCATAGGCCCGGATGACGGTGGAGAAGTCTTTCTGCTGTTCGTTGAGCCGCCCGACGGCTACGAAGTAGGGTTCCGATTGCAGCTGCATCCACGCCGGCGGCCACTGCTTGCTTTGCGCGGCTATGCGCTCAAAATCCAGCGCGTTGTAGAGCCGGAAGAGCCGCGAAGAAAGCTGCGGATATAGCATTGCCGTTTTGTCTTTCATCTCGTCGCAGAGCATCACTACTACATCATATTGCATCAGGCGGGCAGCCAGTCGGTCGAGTTTGGATTTCTGGCCGTCCCACATCGTATGGAAGGCGAAATGGCAATACGCGGCGGTGCGTGTTTCCGGAAAAAGATGCACATAGGGTGCGAGCGTGGTGTCGAAATCAATGATAACGTCTGCTTCGGCGGCCCATTTCCGGTATTTGCGGAGGTGTTGCTGCCGGATGACGCGGGGCAGGAAGAGTTCCCAGAAAGCCTTTTCCAACGGATGAATACGGCCCGTTGCCTTTTTATAGCGCACCCGGTTTTGCCAGCGTTTGTCCAGCACGCGCCGCACTTCTACGTGCGGCGGAATCTCTGACCGCCATTTTTCACAGTCGCGCAAATCATGGGCGATGACCAGTATAATCCGGTATTTACGTGCATCCAATCCATGCAACAGCCCCAGCAACACCTTTTCGATGCCACCGGTGCCGAAGTTGCTGACGTGAAAAAGAAGGGTTTTCATAAGGAATGCCCTTCGGGCAGTTGGGCGCTAAAGCTGTTGGATCAGGGTAAATAGGAGCATTCAGGCGCTTATTTCCGGAAAACGGCGGAGCGCGCGTGTCGTAGGGCCGCCACATAGGGCGGCCCCTACCGTTTTCGGGAAACGGCAAACAGCACCGCCAGCAGCGACAACATCAGGCTCATGGCTACCAGTTGGTGGGCTTCGGCCAGCCATTCATAAATGCCCATGTGGCTGTTGGTGGCTTTGGGCGCGTTCAACACGGTGAAGATGCCCAGCGCGGCCTGAATCAAGACGAAGAAGAGCGGCCATTTATACCAGCGGCCCAGCGCCGGCGCTTTCCGGATGTTCTTGATGCCCGCCGCCTGAACGGTAAATACCAAAACGCCCACACAAAGCAAAAAGGCAAAACTGCGGTGAATGAAATGCACGACCAGCGGATGATCGGCCAGGTATTGCATTCCGCCGAAGACGCGGTCGCCATATTGATGGATATTTTCCGGAAAGAGATGCCCGTTGATGCCCGGCCAGGTGGGCGCGGCAGGCGCGGCTTTTAGCCCGGCCATAAATGCGCCATAGATGAGTTGCAGCGTAAGCAGCGAAAGCAATAACACGGTATTGCGCCGGAGCGCCGGATGAAAAATGCGGTCGGTTTCCGGAACGCGCAGCCGCAGCATAAACCAAAAAGTATAGCCCACGAGCAGCAGCGCCGCCATAAAGTGGATGGCAAGGCGGTAGTGGCTTACATAAAGATTGGTGTCGTTAAGCCCGGAGGCGACCATGATCCAGCCAAGCGCACCCTGCAACGCACCGAGCAGAAACAAGACCACAAAAGGGCGCACCATCTCGCGCGTTAGTTGCTTTTTATACAGAAACCAGCCAAAACCTACCAGGAAAACCACGCCCATCAGGCGCGCCCACTCGCGGTGGAGCCATTCCCAGAAATAGATAGCCTTGAAATCGGAAAGCGTGAAATGACTGTTGAGGTATTTATACTGGGCGATTTCTTTGTATTTCTCAAAAGCAGTAGCCCAGTCGGCCTCGTTGAGCGGCGGAACCGCGCCGAGCAAAGGCTTCCATTCGGTGATAGACAAGCCCGAACCTGTCAGGCGGGTAACACCGCCGAGCAAAATCTGGATCACCAGCATCGCCACGCCGAGCAGCAGCCAGTGGGCCACCGGACGCACCTTCGCTGCGCCCTTTTCCTTAAAATTGATATCAGCCATAAAACACAGAAAACGCGCCGCAAAGGTAGGGCTGTATCTTTGCGGGAACGCCAAAGGCAAAACCGAAAACGCCGCTGCGGAGATGCCCGTTTTGAAGCCTTCCGGCCTTTTAAAACGGCTCCGGCAAAGCGCCGCCTTATCCAACGCCCGCAACGCCAACATTCTCCAACACCCGAAAGGCTCCAACATTCTCCAACGCCGGAACGGCTCCAACGCGAAGCGTCCAACAGCGCAGCGTCCAACACCTGCAAGGCTCCAACGTGAAACGCCCCTATGCTCCAACGCAACATCGCTCCTCCCATCCATGATCCGGTAGAATTTGATTTTTCCCTCCCGCCCATTCATAAAGACAAACTCTCCAACGGGCTGCCGATCTACTGGCTAAAGGCCGGCACACAGGAAGTAGCGCAACTGGAGCTGGTGTTTCCGGCGGGTATGTGGCAGGAGCCGCGCCCGGCAGTGGCATTGGCAACGGCCACGCTCCTCAAGAGCGGCACGCCCGGCAAAACGGCCCACGAAATCACCGAGGCTTTTGAGCAATACGGTGCCACCCTGCGCCTGAGCGCCGGCGACGACTGGGCGAGTGTTTCCGTCTTTACGCTGCGCAAACACCTGCCCGTGTTGCTGCCCGTGCTGCGCGAGATGATTCTGGAGGCTTCGTTTCCGGAAGAAGAACTGCGCCTTTATAAGCAAAACACGATTCAACGCCTGCTCATCAGCCTGATGCAGGGCGATTTTGTGGCCAATCAGCGCATCGATGCCCTGCTCTTCGGCGAGGCGCACCCTTATGGCCGCTATTCGAAGGAACAGACCATTGCCGCCCTCACCCGCGAAGACTTGCTGGGCTTCCACCGCAGCCAATACGACCTGTCGAAGGCGCAGCTATTTCTGGCCGGCGCGATTGGCGAGAAAGAAGTTTCGCTGATTGACTCCATCTTCGGAACCGTGCCGGTATCTGTTCCGGAAGGCCCGGAAGCCGTTCCGCAATATTCGGCTCCTGCGCCGGCAGCCCGCGTGCAGCGCATCCTAAACGACGAAGCCGGTGTGCAGGGTGCCATCCGCATAGGTCGCCTGTTCCCCAATCGCCACGACCCCGATTTTACGCCGATGGTAGTACTCAACACGGTGCTGGGTGGCTATTTTGGCTCGCGGCTGATGAGCAATATCCGGGAAGAAAAGGGCTATACCTATGGCATCTATTCCTCCCTGCAACCGCTGCTGCACGGTGGCTCGCTGGTTATTCATACCGAAGCCGGACGCGATGTGAGCGAGGCGGCAGTAGCAGAGGTATGGAAGGAAATGAACCGCCTGCAAACAGAACTGATTCCCGAAGAAGAGCTGCGCCTGGTGAAAAACTATCTGCTCGGCGGCCTGCTCGGCGAACTGGATGGCCCGTTTCAACTGATAAACCGCTGGAAGTCGTTGATTCTAAACGGCTTTGGCCACGAACGCTTCAACCGCAATATTGAGATTTATAAAACCGTTGAAGCGCCCGCGCTTCAGGCGCTGGCCCAAAAATATTTTGACCGCGAGGCATTTTATGAAATCATCGTGGTATAAGCTGCCCTGACCGCCTTTTTCCGAAAATCCGACCTTCCTCAACGGCGGCGTACGCCTCTATTATCCCACAACACGAAGTCTGTCTCTCCCCATTTCCTATGTCTTCTCTTCCTGAACGCTGGCAGAAAGTAGAGCAATTGCTCGTTGAACGTTTTGGCAAAACACCTGATCTGGATGCCGTTTTATTCCTGATTGGCATGAACGAATACGGGCATCTGCCCCGCAAAAACACTTTTAGCAAGGAAGAAAAGCAGGACCTTATCCATGTGGCGGTGTGTACGCTGCTGGAGCCTAAAGGCTACTTTCTGTTTGAGGGGCGCGATGCCGATGGCTGGCCCCACTGGCAAGCGTTGAAGCCGGTGGAAGTGGCCGGTTTTCTGGGGCAGGAAGTGCTGCTCAAGGGCGCAATCGCCGATTATTTCGGGGTCTGAGCCGGGCTTTGTATCCTGGGAGAGTCCGCTTTCTGCGCTAAGGGTTTGAGGTAACAGATACATTCCGTGTTCCCTATGGGCTGTATCTGTCTTCTGAAAGAACCTTAAATCTTATGAGCAGCCTTGCTTGCTAACCATTGCGCCCTATATAGCACACGTCATTTCGGCGGAGCCGGTGCCGCTGAAAAGCGGTAACCCGCAATCTCAATTATCTGTGTTGTGGAGATGGCGGCTCAAGGCTTGTGCTGAACTTGATTCAGTGCCGCCATGACGGATTACGTACACGGGTTTACGTACGCGGGATTACGTACGCCCTGCATCTCGCCGCGCCCTTTCTCAGCACACGTCATTGCGGGCT
>DDEO01000018.1 GCA_002336725.1 Bacteroidetes bacterium UBA1952
ACAGCTTTCATACGCTCTTCAAACTGACCACGGTATTTGGTACCGGCCACGAGTGCGGCCAGGTCCAGAGAAATCACGCGTTTATCGAACAGCACGCGGCTCACTTTGCGTTGCACGATGCGCAGGGCCAGGCCTTCCACGATGGCCGTTTTGCCTACGCCCGGCTCGCCGATCAGAATCGGGTTGTTCTTTTTGCGGCGGGAGAGAATCTGGCTTACGCGCTCAATTTCTTCTTCGCGTCCCACGATGGGGTCGAGCGTTCCCTGTTCGGCCATCTTGGTGATGTCGCGGCCAAAATTATCGAGTACTGGTGTCTTGCTCTTGGTAGCGCCTGCCTGCTGCTTACGGGCCTGCGCCGAGCGGCGTTCGTCGTCGTCGTCATATTCTTCGCCGGGGTCGCTGCCATAGTCGGCAGACGGTTGTTCGCCCTGCAGAATGGCCAGGTCGTTGCGGAAGCGGTCATAGTCCACCTGATACTGTGCCAGAATTTGCGTAGCCACGTTTTCCTTGTTTTTCAGGATAGAAAGCATCAGGTGTTCGGTTTCGATAACGGCGCTGCGCAGCGTTTTGGCTTCGAGCACGGTAATGCGCAATACGCGCTCTGCCTGACGGGTGAGCGGCAGGGTGTTGGGGTTGACCGGTGCGCGGGCAGCGCGGTCTTTGATAGCGGTTTCCAGCTCGTGGCGCAGTTCCAGCAGGTCAATATCCATGCCCTGTAGAATGCGGATTACCAGCCCCTCGCCCTCGTGCAGCAGCCCCAGCATCAGGTGCTCGGTGCCGATGAAGTCGTTCCCGAGCCGCAGGGCTTCTTCGCGGCTGTAGGTGATGACTTCTTTTACTTTCGATGAGAAATTAGAATCCATTTTGGGAAGTTCCTTGTTTTTTAGGTAAAAATGCGTTTCTTTAAAACAAAACGCTGACATTTAAGTTTTCCACAAGAGCCAGACGCTTTTAGGAAAGCGGTAGGGTTTTTGCCGCAATACCCGTTTATGTCCAAAGCCCCTTTGCTGATTATGAAGTTCAAAATTGATACCAACCCCAACTATACCCGCATTTTGCCAGAAGATGCGGTTTTGAGTGCCACAATGGCGGATGAAATCATTCGGAAGTGCCAGGAATTGCAAGGAGCGGAAATGCACAATTTTATTCTGGATTTTTTCGGAATTACGGATGCGGAGACAGGCGATTCCGCACCGGTATTTGAGGCATTCCTGCGGCTTCACGAAAGGCAGTATGAAGCCGGAAGTTCGCTTATTTTTACCGGTATTGGCCCGCAGTTGCTGGCGCAAATGAAGCGCGACGACCTGCACCACGTCCTCAACATCACGCCCACCCTCCCCGAAGCCATTGATATGGTGAATATGGAAATCCTGGAACGCGACCTTTTCAACGAAGAGCTTTGAAACTAACGATACTCGGCAACAACTCGGCGCTCCCGGCACATGGCCGCCACCCCACGGCGCAGTTCCTTAGCCTGAGCGCCACCGACCTGCTGATAGACTGCGGGGAAGGCACGCAGATGCAGATGGCGCGCTACGGGCTGAAATGGCGGCGGCTATCGCATATTTTCATCTCGCATCTGCATGGCGATCACTACCTTGGCCTGCCCGGCCTGCTCAACTCGATGAGCCTGCTGGGCCGCACAGCACCCTTGACGGTAGCCGGTCCGGCGGCTTTGGGGCAATTGCTGGAATTATTAAAAACCCTTTCCGGCGGCCATCCCTATGGTTATGAAGTGCGTTTTCATGCCATTGCCCCGGCAGGCGAAGTGTTGGTGAATACGCCGGAATTTTCGGTCTCGGCTTTTCCGGTAGAGCACCGCATTGAAGCCTATGGATTTGCCGTAACCGAGAAGTCGAAAGGCCGGAAATTATTGGTGGAAAAAGCCGAAGCGGCCGGCGTGCCGGTGTCGTTCTACAATCGGTTGAAGGCCGGCGAAGATTATGTGGCCGAAGACGGAACCGTAATTTCCGGAAAATTGCTCACCGAAGACGGCCCGCCGCCCAGGCGTTATGCCTATTGCGCCGACACGCGCTACACCGAGTCGTATCTGGAAAGTGTTCGCGGCGTAGATGCGCTGTATCATGAAAGCACTTATCTGGAAAGCGATGCCGAAAAAGCCGCCCTGCGCTATCACAGCACGGCGCGGCAGGCGGCTACGCTGGCGCAAAGAGCCGGTGTCCGGAAACTCTTGCTGGGCCACTACTCTTCCCGCTACGACGATGTAAACCCGTTTGTGGAAGAAGCGGTCGGCGTTTTTGCGGAAGTAGCGGCGACCGTAGAGGGCGAGACGTACGAGATTTGAAAGCCTTTTTAATTGGTTAACCGGCAAATAAGACCCCGAGTGGTTATACTGTTTAGACAGCTAAATCATGCGTCTGCCCTGGCCTCACCCCCGAATTGCGGCGTTCATTTGAGCTGTCCATTTGGTATACAGCCAGTTCGTCGGCTAAATTTCGCATAGAAATTACGCCCCTGGCCCTTACGCGGCGAGGGATTCCGGGGATTCCAATATGCAGGATTCAGGCGGCCATTTGGCATGATGTAATATGATTTTACGGCCTGAATCTTGCATAGAAATTCCGGCTTCAGCCCTTACGCGGCAAGGATTTTGGGGAAATATTACAGGCAAAATTTAAGCAGATGCCTGGCAAAATACTATTTTGTATAAAAATTTATTTGCCTATACAAAACTGGCTGAAAATAGCACCCAGGATATCGCGGTCTATCTCCACCTTTCCGGTGATGGTGCCCAGCCAATACAGCGCCTGCCGGATGTCGATGGTCAGCAAATCGCCCGAGAGGCCGCTTTGTAATCCTTCTTTTACGACGCGCAGGTTCTCCAGCATTTTTAGCAAAGCCTGCTGGTGCCGCACGTTGGTTACGATAGTTCCCTCCTGCAATCGCCCGCCGGTGGCTTTTTCTACCAACGCTTTTTGCAAGGCTTCCAGCCCTTCGCCGGTCTTTGCGGAAAGATAAAGCCGCCCTTCGTGCAGCCCGCTTTTGCCCAGCACATCCGCCTTGCTGACAACCGCGATGGTTTTTCCGGAAAATTCATCCAGCCAGTCAATCGCGCCTGCGTCTTCTCCGGCGCTGCACAGGACCAGGATGATATCGGCTTTTCCGGCATTTTCACGACTGCGGGCGATTCCCATTTGCTCAATCTGGTCGGCGGTGTGTTCGCGGATGCCAGCGGTATCAATGAGGCGGAATAAAACACCGTCTATCATCAGCGTTTCTTCAATCACGTCGCGGGTGGTGCCGGCAATATCGCTTACGATGGCCCTTTCTTCGCGCAGCAGGGCGTTGAGCAAGGTGGATTTTCCGGCATTGGGCGGGCCAATAATGGCCACCCGAACGCCGTTTTTGATCACATTGCCGAGCCGGAACGATTCGGTCAGGCTTTCGCCTTTGCGGAGCAGTGCGTCGATGAGGCGATAGAGCGCGGCGCGGTCGGCAAACTCTACGTCTTCCTCCGAGAAGTCGAGTTCCAGTTCCAGCAGCGCCGTCAGCTTTATCAGTTCTTCGCGAAGGGTATTGAGTTCTTCTGAAAAGCCGCCGCGCATCTGGTGGAGGGCTGCTTTCTGCTGAGCCGCCGTTTCGGCGTGGATGAGGTCGGCCACGGCTTCGGTTTGTGCCAGGTCCATTTTGCCATTCAGGAAGGCGCGTTGCGAAAATTCGCCCGCCTCGGCCAGCCGCGCACCTTTCTGCAACAACAATTCCAGAATTTGGCCCAGCACGAAGGGCGAACCATGCGCCGAAAACTCCACCGCATCCTCACCGGTGAAAGATCGCGGTGCGCGAAATATCGTTGCCAACACTTCATCCACCACCCGAACGGAGTCTGGATTTCCGGAAATCCCGCCTTCATTTCCGGAAATAATCTCCCCGAAATGCACCGTATAGCCCTTCGCGTCAGCGAGTTTTTTTCGCCCCCGAAAGACCAGGTCGGCAATGGCAAGCGCATCCGGGCCGCTCAGGCGGATAATGCCCAGCGCACCTACACCCGGCGGTGTCGCAAGGGCGGCAATCGTGTCGGTTACAAACTGCAAATTCATAGACAATCGGCATTGGCTGCGTCGGGCAAAGGCAGCCAGACGGTGAAGGTAGCGCCTTCCCCGGGCCTGCCGGCAGCGCCGACAACGCCTTTGTGATTGGCGGCAATTTTCTGCACCATGGCCAGCCCTACGCCGGTGCCGCTGGTCTCGGAGCGGCCATGCAGGCGCTGAAAGAGTTGAAAAACGCGCACTTCATATTCCGGATCAAAGCCAATGCCGTTATCTTCAAAATCAATCCGTAAGAAGCGCAGGGGCAGGCCGTGGTCTGCCGGTTGCGCCGCCTCTGTGGTAGCCGTTCGGCAACCGGTTATTTTCAAGACCAGTGGCCGCTCTTTGTGCGAGAATTTCAGGGCGTTATCAAGCAGTTGTTTAAATAAAGACTGAAGCTGCGCCGGCAGGCCACATACATTCTCCAGCCCCTGAACCTCTACGGTAGCCCGGCACGCGTTCAGCTCGTCGGCATATTCCCAGAGCAATTCCTGCACCATGCTTTTCAGGCACACCTCGTCAAAGACTTCCTCGCCGAGCGAAAGGCGACTGTATTGCAAGAGGTCTTCGATAAGCGTGCGCATCCGCGCCGTAGCACTTTGCATCCTTGCCAGCAGGGCGATGGCCTGCGCATCCAGGGTGTTTTCGCAGCGGGCGTGGAGCATGGCCGAGAAGGTCTGTATTTTGCGCAAAGGCTCCTGCAGGTCGTGGGAGGCGGCGTATGCAAAATCTTCCAGATTGGCATTGGTGCGCCGCAGTGCTTCGATGGTTTGCTCCAGCCGCACCTGAATTTGTTTTATCTCCGTTTGGTCAATGATGGTAATGAGCAGTTCTTCGGGGCTAAGGCGGGTGATGGTTATCTGAAACCAGCGTTCGCCTTTTTCGGTCATGCAGTTATAGTCAAACTGACTTGTTTTTCCGGTGAGCATAACGTCGCGATACCGCTCCGGCGCGTCGCCCCGGGGATACCAGAAAACGGCTTCACTGATATACTCGATGTCTTCGCGCCCTATCATTTTTTCCATTTGGGTACGCATCATGGTGGTCATGGTGCGAAACCGGAAATCAACGATCTCCCCGTTTGCATCCATCACCGGCGAGATGGTAAAAGCACCGACGCGCTTGCTGTCCACCAGCCGTTGCAGGGTCGATCGTTCTTCGGCCATGCGCATTTTATCCATTTCGGAATGCTCCAGCAGATGCGTTTGCATTTGCTGCACCAGCACCTGATCGGTAACGTCGCAGGCGGTGTGGGCAATAATCTGCTTTGGCAGCCCACCGCCGCCGTCAAGGGTCATCAGCCGCGTATCCAGGTTCCAGTAGCGGATGGCGCGGCTGCCGTCGGGCCGTTCAAAATTAAACTGATAGGCAGATGTGGTAAAGGGTCTTCCGGTGGCCAACAGTGCTTCGGTGGCCGTGCGCAGGCGGCCCAGCTCGCGTCCCCGGCTTTCGTTTTCAAAAAACTCAAAAAAACCCTTCCCCACCAGTTCTTCCCGCGTTTGTTGGGTGGCCTCCAGAAAAGCATCCGAGACGGCCAGCACCGTATGGCGGGGCGCGTCGGTGTCGAGCAAAACGGCGGGATGCACATATTGGTTGAAAAAACTTTCAAAAACCGTGGGGGCAAGGGCGGTTGCGTCAGTATTCAAAGCAGGGAACGGGTTTAAGATAGGTGCAAAGTTCTTGTTTCCGTCAGAACCTTTTTTCTTTTTGGCGAAAAAATCCCTTGCAATACCTTTGCACTTCCTTTTAAAAAAAGGGGCGCTTAGCTCAGTTGGTTTAGAGCGCTACCTTGACATGGTAGAGGTCGTTGGTTCGAACCCAATAGTGCCCTCCCTTTCTTTAATAAAAAGCCCGCCCTAAAACAGGAGCGGGCTTTTTTGCAGCGATTTTCCGGAACGCTTTTTGCCTGTTTCTGCGCCATGCTCCAACCCGAAACCCTTTCCTTCCTGACGCAGCTGGCCGCCAACAACAACCGCGAATGGTTTGACGCACACCGCGCCGCCTACGACACGGCCCGCACCGATTTTGAAGGCTTTATCTCCCATCTCAAACGCGCACTCGCGCCCCTCGTTCCGGAACTGGAAACCCAACCGGCCAAAAGCCTGCTGTTTCGCATCTACCGCGACATTCGGTTTTCCAAAGACAAAACGCCGTATAAAACCCACTTCTCGGCCTACTTCAGCCGTGCCGGCAAAAAGGCCGTAGATGCCGGCTACTATCTACACGTCGCTCCCGGAAATGCACATCTTTCCGTTGGTATGTGGGAGCCGCAGGGGGCCGTGCTGAAAGCGGTGCGGCAGGAGATTGATTACTCTTTGGAAGAGTTGCAAGGCATTCTGGAAGCGCCCGGTTTCCGGAAAAATTTCGGCGAATTGCAGGGCGAGAAACGACGCACATTGCCGCAGGGCTACAGCGCCGACAACCCGGCTGCCGAAATACTCAAATACAAAAGCTTTCTGGTTTCTCACCCCTTGCCCAACGATTTTTTTATGCGCAAAGATGCCGTCCGGAAACTCGCCGCTATGGCCTCGACGGCTGCGCCCTTTGTGGCATTCCTCAATCGCGGCATGGACGGCACGCAGGGATAAAGCCCGGTCGGGAACAGTGCTTTTGGGCTAACTTGCGCCCCCGATATTCTCCTTTTTTACTTCTGTTTTCCGGAAATTATGCCGCCCAAAATCTTTCTGCCCTTCGCCCTTGCACCCAAGTTTACCTTTCTGGGCAAGGCGTTTAAAGAGAAAGATGCATTCCGGATTCTGGACATCGGTTCCGGAAATCACTCGCCGGCCAACACCAAAAAGCTCTATCCCAACTGCGAATATCATGGCCTCGATATGGGCGACGCATTCGTGTATGACGAGGCCGACCACGCCGCCATGCACCGTTTCTATTCCCTCGACCTGACGAAGCTGGAATACGACGAAGTGCCCGATAATTATTTTGATTTTATCATGATGGCACACGTAATCGAGCATTTGGCCAACGGCGAGCAAGTACTCGAAAAGCTGGTGCAGAAGCTGCGCCCCGGCGGCTATATCTATATCGAATATCCCGGCGAGCGGAGTACGCGGCTGCCCTCGATGCGCGAAACGCTCAACTTCTATGACGACAAAACGCACGTTCGGGTCTATAACCACAAAGAGGTGAGCAACTGGCTGCGCGAAGCGGGTATGGAAGTGAAGTCGGCAGGTACGCGGCGCAGCCTTCCGCTGCTCCTGCTCACACCCGTGCGGCTGGTGCAGGCGCTGGTGCAGCGCGGCTATGTGCAGGGCAATGTCTTCTGGGATTTGATGGGCTTTGCCGAGTATGTTTTTGCGCGGAAGAAAGGGTAGTGAAATTGGACATCCGCCTTCGGCGGAAATTGGACAGCTTCGCTATTGGAGGATTGGACGGCTTCGCTATTGGAGAATTGGACATCCGCCTTCGGCGGAAATTGGAGAATTGGACAGCCTTTGGCTATTGGAGAATTAGACAGCCTTCGGCTATTGCTTGTCGTCGGGCCTTTTGGCCCCCCTCTCGCTCGCTGTACTCCAATCGCAGGTAGGGGGAGAGGGCCCGGGGTGAGGCTCAACCCGGCGGGATGATATTCCGGTAATGATGTGGTGTCCCCTCTACATCTCTGCGTCTCTGCGAGAGATGGTTTTCTTCTGCGTCTCTGCGCCTCTGCGAGAGATGATTTTCTTCTGCGTCTCTGCGCCTCTGCGTCTCTGCGAGAGATAATTTTCTACAATACCACACAATTCAAATAATACCTGGCGCGAACAAGTTATGTGTCATTGCAGTTCTAAATCCCGAAAGCCTGCCGTCCGTTAGCGAGACAGGAGCGCCGCTTATTTTTGCCGGCCATGCAGCCTTTGTTTTATTTTTCCGGAAATCTGAAGGAAAACGACCGCATTTCTTTGCCCGAAGAAACGGCCCGCCACCTGGTGCAGGTCTTGCGCAAAACGGTGGGCTATGAATTTTTGCTCACCGACGGCAAAGGAACCCGCGCCCAGGTGTGCATCGTAGAAGCCGGCAAGAAAACGGCGACTGTTGAGGTGCTTTCCGTTATTCTTTTTCCGGAAATTTCACCCCGTTTTACGCTCGCAGTAGCCTTCACCAAGGCCACGGCCCGCAACGAATGGCTGCTGGAGAAAGCCGCCGAGATGGGCGTGGCGCACATCATTCCGCTGCTGACGCAAAGAAGCGAAACGGAGAAATTCCGGCCCGAACGCTGGAACAGCATCCTCGTCTCGGCGATGCAGCAAAGTCAGCAATATTGGCTGCCGGAGCTCCAAAGCCCCGTGCGGATGAAGGATTTTTGGGGAGAAATTTCCGGAAAGGGCAGCCGTTTTATCGCGCATTGCATCTCCGAAGGAACGCGGCAACCTCTTAGCCGGGCACTGCGCCGTGGCGAAGACGCGCTGCTGCTCATTGGGCCGGAAGGCGATTTTACACCCGAAGAAGTGCAGGCGGCACTGGCACACGGTTTTCAGCCCGTAACGCTTGGGGCAACGCGGCTGCGCACCGAGACGGCGGCAATGGCGGGAATGGCTTATTTTCGATTGCTGAACGACGATTGATGCGCAAGATTCTCTTTTTCGCCTGCCTGCTGCTGGCTTCCCAAACCCTTTTCGCCCAAAAACTCAAACTCGGACTGCTGCAATACAGTGGCGGCGGCGACTGGTATGCCAACCCGACNNAAGGACAGGTAGCCCCCGCCTCGCCGGAACTTTTTAATTATCCCTTCGTTCACCTCACCGGCCACGGGCGCTGGGACGTAACGCCGGCAGAGGCCCAAAACCTGCGCACCTATCTGGAGGGCGGCGGCTTCCTGCATATTGACGATAACTATGGCCTCGACCCGTATGTACGCCCGGCGCTGAAGAAGATTTTTCCGGAATTATCGCTGGTAGAAGTGCCCTTCTCGCACCCGATTTACCGTGCGCCGTTTCCATTTCCCGGCGGCCTGCCCAAAATCCACGAACACGACAAGAAGCCGCCACGTGGTTATGGACTTTTCTACAAAGGCCGACTGGTGGTGTTCTATAGCTTCGAGACCGACCTCGGCGACGGCTGGGAAGACCCGGAAGTACACAACGACAAGCCCGATGCCCGCACCAAAGCACTGCAAATGGGTGCCAATCTGGTGCGCTATGCGTTTATGGGGGGATAAATTTACCGGGCGGCCACGCCGAATTTACCGGGCGGCCACATAGTCGGGCGGCCACATAGGGCCGCCCCTACACCGGGTCCACGTCAAACTGAATCTGTAAACCGCTGTTGCCGCGCTGGGCTTGTAACAGGCTGCGCTCGTGGAGGAGGCGCGCTTTCACTTCTTCTATCTTCTCCTTGCTGCGCGGGCATTTAATACCCACTTCCTGCACATACATATTGCGCACTTTGGAGACCAGCCCCGGCACCGGTCCCTGAATTTCTATGCCTTCTATCTTTTGCATGGATTCGGCCAGCGCCAGTGCTGCTGCGGCGGCTTTGGGCTGGTCGCGGTGCTTAAATACAATACGAATCATCCGCACAAAGGGCGGATAGCTAAACAACTCGCGGAATTTGATTTCGTGGCGATAGAAACTTCCCACATCGTGGTTTTGCACCCAGCCAATCGTGGGGTGTTCCTTATTATAGGCCTGGATGATGACGCGCCCGGCCCCGTCGCTGCGCCCCGCCCGTCCGCTCACCTGCTCCATCAACTGAAAAGCCCTTTCATTGACCCGAAAATCCGGAAACGACAACAGCCCGTCGGCCTGCAGGATGCCCACAAGCGCCACGGGGGCAAAATCCAGCCCTTTCACCACCATCTGTGTGCCTACCAGAATGTCTATCTGCTGCTGCTGCATCTTCTCCAGCAAATCGGCAAAGCTGTTTTTGTTGCGTGTGCTATCGACATCCATACGGCCCACTTTAGCTTCCGGAAACACGCGCTGCACTTCTTCCTCTATCCGCTCGGTGCCAAAGCTCTTGCTGCGCATTTTATCGCTGCCACACTGCGGGCAGGCCTGTAATATCGGCGACTTGGACGCGCAGTAGTGGCAGTGCATCTTGTCGGTACTCTTGTGATAGGTGAGGCTCACCGAGCAATTGCGGCAATGCGGCACAAAGCCGCAGGCCGTACAGATGAGAAAGGGCGCATAGCCGCGTCGGTTTTGAAACAAAATCACCTGTTTGCGGCGGTTGAGCGCATCCTTAATGGCGGCTACCAGTTCGGGGGTGAGCAGGTGGATGCCCTGCGGGCGCAGTTGCTCGATACTGCGGGCATCCACTACCTCGATGGCAGGCAGTTTCACCCCCTGATAGCGTTCTGTAAGGCCGGCGTAGGCATATTTTCCGGTTTCGGCGTGATAAAGGCTTTCTACCGAAGGCGTGGCCGAACCAAGGATAACTTCTGCGCCGTGAAGCGTAGCCAGATAGATGGCCGCGTCGCGGGCATGAAAGCGCGGGGCGGGGTCGCGCTGCTTATAGCTTGGGTCGTGCTCTTCATCGGCAATGATGAGGCCCAGATTGTCATAAGGCAGCCACAGCGCCGAGCGCGGCCCAACGATGACGCGGTAGGTTCCGTTTAGCACTTTATCCCAGATTTCGACACGCTCGTTGTCGGAAAAGCGGCTGTGATACACACCCAGTTCTTCGCCAAAATAGGCATAGAGGCGGGTAACGAGTTGCGTAGTGAGGCCGATTTCCGGAAGCAGCAGGATGGCCTGTTTACCTTCGGCCAGTGCTTCGCGAATTTTTTGGAGATAGAGCAGCGTTTTTCCGGAGCCGGTAACGCCGTGGAGCAGGACAATTTTCTTTTCCGAGAGGCCCTTTTGCAGCGCGTCGTAGGCCGTTTGCTGTGCGGCAGACAGCGTGATTTCCTTGCTGCCGTCGCTGTTGCGGCGGGCCAGCCGGTCCACGGTGATTTCTTCTATCGTGAAGATGCCTTTCTCGGCCAGCGCCTTGAGGGAAGCCGCCGAAGCACCGCTTTTTTCCAGCAGGGCCGCCTGCCGCACCAGTCCGATTTGCGCTTTGAGCTGCATATAAGCCAGCAGAATCTGCAACTGTTTGGGCGCTTTGCCCAGTTGGTCGAAAAGGGCTTTTCTCGCTTCTTCGGCTTCATATTCCAAGCCGAGCAGCACCACTTTTTCGGTGCGCGGCTTGTAGTTGTTTTTCACCGCTTCGTCTACCAGCGCCGCACCGCGTTCGAGCAGTTCGTGGAGCACGGCCACCAGATGGCGCGGCGATACGAGGGTGCGCAGCTCGGTGATGCTCAGTTCTTTCTTCACCTGCAAAGCCTCAAAAGCAAGGAAGCCTTCTTCAGTCCACAGGTCGGCGGATTCGGCCAGGCCGGTCCAGAGCAGGCGCGTTTCGCCCTGCACTTTGAGGTGTGCGGGCAGGGCAGCCTGCATCACTTCGCCGGGCGTAGCGAGGTAGTATTTGGCCAGCCACGACCAGAAGCGGATTTGAGTACGGTTCACAATCGGCGCTTCGTCGAGGATGCTGCGGATGGGCTTCACCTCGTAGCCTTCGGGGCGGCGGTTGTGCAGCGCGACAACCAATCCGGTATAGGTTTTATTGCCCCGCAGCGCCACTTCTACGCGCATACCGATGTCGATACGCGCCTGCAATTCCAGGGGAATGCCATAGGTGAGCGTTTGGGGCAGCGGCAGCGGCAGGATGATGTCGGCGTATTGAGGGAGCAAGGGGAGTGGGGTTGGAGCCTTCGGCTTGGACGCTGCGCGTTGGAGCGTTGGAGCCGTTGGCTTGGATGCTGTACTTGTAGATCGGGGTAGAAGCTTTTTCCGGGGGATTGCAAATTTGGGGAGAAAGGGCGAAAGGCGGCTCGTATCGGTTTGTGAAATACCGGTTGCCGGTCTGCAAAGTTTTGGCGTGTCTTGATTTGCGGTTTCATTCGGTTCAGCCGATGGGGTGCGCTATCAAATATTTTTTTGAATTCCCTTCATAATTTTATAACCGGCGTAGCAATAACGCTGCCTTATTAAAAACGCGATTATGAGATTTCTGAAACACCTCTTCCTTCTGGCTGCGCTCTTTTGTAGCAGCTATTGCAGCGCGCAGAAAATAGACTCTGTTCATGTGGATTCAACCTCCTTCCCCGGCCCGACTTACGTGCGGATTAAATTCCCGCACGATGGTTTTAGGCTTACGAATTATATGAATGGATATTTTAACTCTTACCCATCCTGGGCGTTGACAGCTTTTTACTTCAAAGAATGTGCGGGCACACCGGGCATTACTTACTATGATACAACATTAAGCCTTTTGATATATCCACCTACTTATCTATCAATTTACTTGATTCTGGATACTAATACATGGGATACCACGTGTGTCTTGCGCTCCTCTCGTGTTGTAGCTGACTCATTTGAGCATCTTTATGGCTCCGTTCCTAATGCTGTCTCAAATAAAGAAATGGGGACTATTAGTATCTATCCCAATCCGGTTATCAACCACAGACTAACGATTGAAGCGGCTGCTAGCGGAAGCAAGCCAACTAGGGCGAATTTCTATAGTTTGCAGGGAAATAAAGTCGCCACTTATACGCTGAGCGAATCAAAAACCGAGATAACGCTGCCACTGCATCTTCCCGCCGGGAATTATTTGCTGCTGTTGCAAACAGCAGCAGGTACAACAGAACGAAAACTGATTACCGTACTATGATTTAAACAGAACGGTTTATATATTATTTGCGATGTAAATCCTTAGCTTCTTGAAAACTCCTTAACCATGAGACTTCTAAAATACCTCTTCCTGCTTCTTGCGCTTTTCTGTAGTAACTACTGCCAGGCGCAGCAGTTTGATTCTGTAAGGGTGGACACGAGTAATCATCCTGGGCCTACCTATGTGCGAATTAAATTCCCGCATGATGGCTTCCGGCTTACACACTATGTGCAGAGAGATTTTAATTGTTATCCACCTATAACAGCGATTAATTTTGTGTTCAAAGAATGTACGGGTACAGTAGGTTCTACGTATTATGACACCACTTTAAGCCTTTGGATATATCCACCTGCTTTCGTGCAAATGCGTTTACTTTTAGATGTAAACACATGGGATACAACCTGTGTCTTGCGCCCGTCTTATGTATTAGCTGACTCAATAGGAATCTTATGTGGAACTTTTCCTGGAACTCAGTCCGCCACTGCCCAAAATAAAGAAACCCACTCTATTAGTGTCTATCCCAATCCGGTTATCAATCATAGGCTAACGATAGAAACGGATGCCAGCGGAAGCAAGCCAACTAGGGCGAATTTCTATAGTTTGCAGGGAAATAAAGTCGCCACTTACACGCTGAGCGAATCAAAAACCGAGATAACGCTGCCACTGCATCTTCCCGCCGGGAATTACCTGCTATTGTTGCAAACAGCAGATGGTGCAGTAGAACGAAAAATGATAACTGTGCAGTAATATGCATCCGCCTTGAGTTTGATAATCAGGCCGTGGACCAGCCTGAAAGCATAGGGCAGCGCACTCGGAAGCAGAGGCGGCTTTGAAGCGCGGTTTTCCGGAATTTCGAAGGAAGACAAAACTGCCAGCGCTGCCACGCGCCGCATCTATCCCAGAAAATCGTCGGCCTGGCCGGGCTGATTTCCCGTTTTTAGGAAATTATCTACCATGCCCTGCATCATGGGCGGCAACTGGCTTTGGATGTATTCCTTGATAACGTCGATGGCTTTGTGAGCCTGCGCTTCGGTAAGACCGGCTTTTTCGGTGAGTTGGGCGATGAGTTCGTTCATGGTATGGTTAGTGCCTAAAGGCGTTGGATGGCTGCGCTGTTGGACTGCTTCGCTGTTGGACGATGTTGGAGCTTCGCTTTAGTCATGTCTGGATAAATGCAAGATAAGGTATTGGAAAAGAAGCGCGGAGCGCTCCAACTGCTGCCTTCGGCGGCGTCCAACGGCCTGCCTGTAGGTCGTCCAACGCCGCCATCGGCGTATCCAACAGACGGCGTAAGCGGCCCCGCCGCTTACGCCGCTTTCATATAATCCAGCTTGGAATGCTCCAGCTGCTGACGGGCATAGCTTTCGGTAAGTTTGAAGATGCCGCCGTGGTCGGTTTGAGAAGGCATATCAAACATGGCATCGGTGAGCACCATTTCGCAGATAGCGCGCAGGCCGCGGCCCCCGAGCTTATACTCAATGGCCTTGTCCACCAGATAATCGAGCGCCGCTTCTTCTACTTCCAGCCGGATGCCTTCGTACTGAAACAGCTTTTTGTATTGCTTGATGAGCGCGTTTTTAGGCTCCGTCAGGATGCGGCGCAGCGCGTCGCGGTCGAGCGGGTTGAGGTAGGTAACGATGGGCAGGCGACCGAGCAATTCCGGAATCAGGCCGAAAGAACGAAGGTCCTGAGCGTTGACATATTGCAGCAGGTTGGCGCGGTCGAGGTCTTGTGTGCTTTGGATGGCGCGGTAGCCGATGGAAGAGGTCTGCATCCGGCGGGCAATCATCTTATCAATGCCTTCAAAAGCGCCGCCGCAGATAAAGAGGATGTTGCGCGTGTCCACGGCAATCATCTTCTGGTCGGGGTGCTTGCGCCCGCCCTGCGGCG
>DDEO01000081.1 GCA_002336725.1 Bacteroidetes bacterium UBA1952
GGGGGCGGACTTGACCTGTCAGGTCGTGGGCCGCGTTACACCGCTTCTTCCCGGAAGCTCATCAAATATGCCTTGATGAAACCGTCTATTTCGCCGTCCATCACCGGGCCAACGTTGCCTACCTCATAATCCGTGCGGTGGTCTTTAATCATCTTGTAGGGATGAAACACATAGGAGCGAATCTGGCTGCCCCATTCAATCTTTTTCTTGCTGGCGTTGGCTGCGTCTTTGAGGGCATTGCGTTTTTGCAACTCCATCTCGTAGAGCCGGCTTTTGAGGATTTGCATGGCAAGCTCGCGGTTGCCCAACTGCGAACGGTCTTGCTGGCACACCACCACAATGCCGGTAGGCAGGTGGGTGAGTTGCACTTTGGTCTCCACTTTGTTTACGTTCTGGCCGCCCGCGCCGCCGCTGCGCGAAGTCTCCATCTTCACATCTGCCGGGTTTACCTCAATTTCAATCGTATCGTCGATCATCGGATACACGTGGACGGAAGAAAACGAGGTGTGCCGCCGCGCATTGGAGTCGAACGGGGAGATGCGCACCAGGCGATGGACACCGCTTTCTGCCTTCAAAAGGCCATATGCAAACGGCCCTTCAAACTCCAGTGTGGCCTGCTTGATGCCCGCCCCGTCGCCATATTGCACGTCGATTTCCGACACCTTCCAGCCTTGCTTTTCGCCATACANNGCCCAGTCCTGGCTTTCGGTGCCGCCCGCGCCGGAGTTGATCTGCAACACTGCCGGCAGCTCGTCTTCCGGCTCGTTGAGGGTGCTCTTAAATTCCAGTTCGTCGAGCGTGGTGAGGGCCGTTTCGTGGGCGGCTTTCACTTCTTCTTCGCTCGCCTCGCCTTCCTTCCAGAAATCAAACAGGACGGCAAAATCCTCTACCGCGTCGTTGGCGGCACTCCACAACCCAATCCAGTATTCATCCATTTTAATGTCTTTAAGGATGGCCGTAGCGCGGGCATTATCGTCCCAGAAGCCAGGCGAAAGGGTGAGTTGCTTGTCATTGGCAACCTTGGCTTTCCGGTCTTCGATGCGCAGGAATTTATGCAGATGCGCCATGCGGTCGCGCAGGTCTTTTAGTTGCTCGATGGTCATAAATAAAACGGCTGCAAAGGTACGAAGGCGCGGAGGGGCGTGGGGAAATTTCCGTGTGGGCGGGGCAAAGCATAGTGATAGGTGTAAAGAGATGGGAATGCGTTTTGATTTCAGCGGGTTTTCCAAAAGCACCTCCACGATATGAAACGGTATTTGAAAATGCGCACAGCGCATCTGCGTGTTTGCCGCCTTTCCGGCGCAACCATTTTGGTGCTGGTGTTCATGCTTGCAGGGTGCTCATTCGGCAGGGAGGACTGGGAAGAAAAACCCTGCATCCGGCACCTGCCCGAAGCGGTTTATATTCAACAACAAAACAACCCGGAAAGGCTTTATGTACAGGCGTATGCCAAAGGCTCCGGCTTCTCCCTTTTGCTGTACAGCGACACCTGCACGCTTGATTCCGCTCACCGCCTGTACGGGATGAACAGCAGGGACACTTTTAATTACCAGCCGGCAGGAGACTTTAATGCGTCTTTTCGCAAAACTCCCGAGGCCTACGATTGGAAATACACGGACTCCGCTACCGGGAAGGTGGCGCTATTCACGGAATTGGAAGTACTAAAAGACAAAGGCATATTCAAAAAGATGACTTATGACAGATGCTCCACCGAATATAAAAGCTGGAAGCTGAACGGAATCGCTGGTACGAACACTACTCCGTATTTTAAGGATGCGTCTGCGGTTATGAACCGATAGCAGGTTGCGGCCTGAAGCGTTTCCCCTGCCTGCTGTTTTCCGGAAAAATATGCCCGCATCAGGAATTCCGGATTGCCTTTTGAAGGCAGATTACATTCGGGAAACCTATAAGGTTTTTGAAACCTTATAGGTTTGGGCGCTTTCATGAACCAACCCGCAGAGGATTTGCCGTAAATTCGTTGAAAAACGTATCATTGTGGGCGCTGCACCCCAAATGTCCTTTTCCTTTGACCAGATTCTGGCCCTGGTCAGGCAACTACCGCCGAACGATAAAATCAGGCTTAGCAGAGCGTTGGAAAAGGAAGGAATTCAATCCAAATTAGAAAGCTTTTTGACCACTTTCCGGACAGATGAACTTGACGAAGAAGTGATAGACGAAGAAGCGAGAATCGTAAGGCAGCAACTGTATGAAGACCAGGCAAATAAAGGTCATCTTTGACACCAACGTTTGGATAAGCTTTCTCATCGGCAAGCGGTTAGCCGGGCTTAAACATTCTCTCGCAGACGGGCGTATTAAAATTATCATTACCGAGCAGCTTTTGACTGAAATAAGAGCCTATCCTAAATTTAGAGGAATGTGAAAGGACAGGGCTTTTCGTACGGTACTTTTGTCACCCCGGAACAGCCTGTCCCGCTGCAAAAGCGGGAGGGTCTTTGCAGTTGCGAGCCGACAAGTTCCCCCTTCGGGGATGACAAAAGTTGCTGTCCGAGATGCCTCATTGCTGATTCTCTGGATAGGCTCTTAATTTGCCCATGCCGCCCTTCACACTCGTGCGTAGCGCCTACGCTCCCCGCCCCTGGGCTGCGTCTCATCGAGCACGGTCCTTAGCACTCGCCAAGCCAATCAACACCTCTTGGCTATTTTTGGGGTTGTCGCGTTTTGATATTGTTCAAAACGAAGCGCTTCACCCCCCCCAACCGAGAATTGGAATGAGACTTCTTTTATCCACTGCCTTTTTGCTTCTGTTTGCTTATGCTTCGCAAGCCCAAAAACCGGCTCTGGAAAACTATGCTGCCCTCGACCGGAAGGCGCTTGAACTGCCCGACTCGCTCACCAAGACCACCGACCAGCTTGCCGGTTACATCAATACCCACTTTAAGACCGACGTGGAGAAGGCGCGGGCCGCTTTTGTCTGGGTAGCAACCAATATCCAGTACGATGCAGAAAATATGTTCGCGATTGACTTCTACGAGAAGCAAGCGGAAAAGGTTGAAAAACCGTTGCGAACCAGAAAAGGCATCTGCGGCAACTATGCAGCGCTTTTTACCGATATCTGCACCAAGACAGGCGTCAAATCCTATGTAGTCGAGGGCTATACCAAGCAGAATGGCTTTGCCGACTATATTCCACACGCCTGGAATGCCGCCCTCATAGACACCGCCTGGTATTTGTTTGACCCCACCTGGGGCTCCGGCTTCATAAAGGATGGAAAATTCTACCGGAAGATAAACAACGGCTACTTCAAAGTAAGCCCATCAGCGTTTATCAAAACGCACATGCCGTTTGACTACCTGTGGCAGTTTCTTGCTTATCCGATTACCAATCAGGAATTCATCTCCGGAAAAATCAGTCCAGGTGCAGCTAAACCCTTCTTCGGTTTTAAGGATACGCTCCAGGCTTATGAAAAACTGGACACAATGGAGCGGATGGCAGCAGCGGCGCGGCGGATTGAGCAGAACGGCGTTAAAAATGCCTTAGTTTTTGACCGTCTCCGCCACCTGCGCGCCCAAATGGAGAACGCCAAACAAACGCAATCCACCGACCTTTACAACGCAGCAGTGGCAGACTTCAACGAGGCCGTCCGGGTATTCAACACGTTTGTGAGCTACAAAAACAAACAGTTTACGCCAGCCAGAGCAGACCATGAAATTCAGAAAATACTGGCCGATGCAGATGCAGGGCTGAAAGCCGGTCGGGAAAAACTTGGTCGCATCGCCACCCCGAGCGCAAATCTCGTGGCCCTGATTGCGCAGTTGCAGTCGTCCATCAACGACGCCTCGACACAGGTCCAGCAGCAGCAGGATTGGCTAAAAACCTACCTTAGCAAGGATAAAACCAGACGCAAAGCGATGTTTTATAAAAGGGTGGACTGGTTTGGGAATTCGCAGGATTGAAACAGCGGTATAGATGAGCGAAGTGCGCTCCCTTTTATTTCCCGATGCACTTCAATTTCTCTTTCTCTTTTTTGAAATCCCCATTCCTTTCCCTACCTTTGCCTCCCGATTCTCCAAAAAAGGGGGTATTATCCTATGCTTATTATCGATTCCAAAGATTGCGAAAACCTCGACAAGGCGCTGAAAAAATACAAGCGCAAGTTTGAGAAGAGCCGCACCCTGCAACAGTTGCGCCGCCGCCAGTCGTTTACCAAACCGTCTATCCAGCGCCGCACCGAAATTCAGAAAGCCGTGTACCGTCAGGAGCTGCTTTCCGGCCGTCTCGACGATTAATGAGGTCTCGCCCCCCGCGAATCGCTTAACCGCAACCACTCAAAAAAATCCCTGCTGCACTTCCTGTGCGGCAGGGATTTTTCTTTTTTCCGGAACCCGTATTTTTAAGCCATGATGCAAGACGCTACCGATGCCTTCCTCAATCTCCTGCGCTTCGAAAAACGATATTCCGAAAACACCCTTGCCGCCTATAGCGGAGACCTCGACAGCTTCCGCGAATGGCTCGCGCTCTTCCATCCCGACCTCGAAAAATGGGACGCGGTGAGCTATCACCACGTGCGCGGCTGGCTGGCCCAGCTGCGCCTCAAAGACCAGATGGAACCCCGTAGTGTCAATCGCAAGCGCGCCGCGCTGTCTTCCTTTTTCCAATACCTGCTGCGCGAAGGACAGATTCGCACCAACCCCGTGCGCAAGGGCCATTCTATGAAAGTGCCGGAGCGCCTGCCCGTCTTCCTGAAAGAAACCGAATCGGAGCGGCTGCTCGACGAGGTGCAATACGAAGAAGGCTTTGCCGGCCACACCGAAAGGCTGGCGCTGGAACTGCTCTATGGCTGCGGCCTGCGCCGCTCGGAGCTGATTGCCATCGAGGAAACCGATGCCACCGGCCCAACGCTGCTGGTACACGGCAAGGGCGGCAAAGAACGCATCCTGCCGCTGAGCGAGGCGCTGCAAACGATGATTCGGGAATACATCGCGCTAAAACGCGAACAGTTTGGCAGCGAAGACGGCGCGGCTAAAAAAGCACTGCTGGTAACCGAAAAAGGCGAGCCGCTGTATGCCGGATGGGTCTATCGGACGGTGAAGAAATACCTCAGTCTGGTGTGTACGCTGAAGCGCAAAAGCCCCCACGTGCTGCGCCATAGCTTTGCGACCCACCTGCTGGCCGGCGGGGCCAACATCCAGGCCATCCGCGACCTGCTGGGCCACGCAAGCCTTTCAGCCACACAGGTTTATACCCACGCCGATATTGAGGCACTCAAGGATATGCACCGCCGACTGCACCCACGCGGGTAGCAATTATTTCCGGAAAAAAGCGGAGATTTTTTTGGTAAAAAGAAAAGCCCTACCTTTTCAGTGGAATTTTACAAAACAGGGCTGCTCTATGAAGTGATTCTTCGACTCTTTTTTTTCACCCTCTTTTTTTCACCCCTCAAACGAATTACCGTATGAACGTTCGTGTCCAGGCCGTGCATTTCGATGCCGATCAGAAATTGCTTGATTTTGTAAAAGAAAAAGTATCCAAGCTCCAGACGTTCCACGACAAGATTGTGGACGTAGATGTGTTCCTGAAGCTGGATAATGTAGCTCATGCCATCAAGGACAAAGTAGCCGAAATCCGGGTGGCCGTCCCCAAGCACAATTACTTTGTAAAACACCAGTCCAAAACCTTTGAAGAGAGCTTCGGCCTTGCCCTCGAAAGCATGACCGAGCAGCTCAAGCGCCAGAAAGAACGCCTCGCTACCGCCTGATAAAAAAGCGCATTTTTTGCCCTGTTTTTGCGGCCCTGCCCCTTNNTAAGCACTCCTTAGCAACCTCTACTTCTTTCTCCTCCACAATGCGCAGACTTTTAAACGGGGTCGTGTCCGGAATGATGGCGCTCATCGCTCTGGCAGGCCAATCCTGCACCAAAGGAACCTATAGCAACGACGAACCGCTCGACAGCACCTACGGCGCGATGGTTTATGTAAGCAGCAATAATCAGGTTCTGCGTGCGCTCAACCCGGAGACGGGCCGGCAGCAGTGGGAATATCGCCTCAACAGCGACCTCTCTACCACGCCCTTCCTCGACAACAAAGCCCTTTATGCCATCACTACCAATGGCGTTATTCACCTGCTCGACCCCAACACGGGCATACTGCAACGGCAATTCTATCATCCGCAGGCCGGCATCTGTTCGCCGGTAGGCGATAGCACGCTGCTGTATTTCGGCGGTAAGGTGGACAGCTTCTACGCGCTGAACCTGGGCAACGGCCTGATGCGCTGGTCTTTTGAAACCACCGCGCCGGTCCCCGGTTCGCCGATGCTCTATCAGGGTAAACTCTACTTCGGAACGACCAACGGTAAGTTCTTCGCGCTCAACAAGACCAACGGCAGCCAGGTGTGGAAGAACGATAGCAATATTATTACCGGCGGATTCGTGTCCAGCCCGACGCGCATGGGCAACACCGTTTTTGCGACCAACACCGACGGCTATCTCTATGCCTTCGACATGGCAACGGGCCGTATTAACTGGCGCTTCCAGACTTCGCAGGCTATCCTAAGCTCGCCGCTGGCCCTGAGCGGTTCGGTGATGTTTGGTGCCAACGACTATACTTTCTATTGCGTGGACACCACCACCAAGGCCGTGCGCTGGAAAAACACCACCGCCGAGCGCGTGGTCTCCTCGCCGGTGTTTGCAAACGACAAAATTTTTGTGGGCGGCATCGACAATTCTTTCTACGCCTATAGCTTCATCAACGGCAGTCAGAAATGGTCGGCGCAGACAACCGCCGCCATCCAAAGCTCGCCGCTGGCTGTTAATAACATCGTTTATATCGGCGGTGGCGACGGCTATTTCTATGCCTTCGACGCAGAAAAAGGAACCGTAAAATGGCGCTATTATCTGGGCGGACAAATCATCTCTTCGCCCATCCTGCGCGACGCAAAGAACGCGCTCTACTTCCCCACCGTCTCCGGGGCTTCCAAGAAATAGAGATTTCCGGAAAACATCCTTCCAGCCGGCTTCCTTCTCTGTGTGGAGGAAGCCGGTTTTTTTGTCCGGGAATGGTTTTAGCGAAGGCAGCGGAATGTCCACTTTTGCCCGTCGCCTGATGGCCTTCAGCCGCAGCCTCGATTTCCGGGAAAAATTGCCGGAACATCTCGCCGTGATGAATCCCTTCCGCGAAAGCGCCGTTGCCCTGGCCTGCGCCGATGCTTTCTGCGAAAAATTTTATGCTTCCAACAACCGCCGGCGCATGATCCTCGGCATCAATCCGGGGCGGCATGGCAGCGGCGTTACCGGCGTTCCGTTTACCGATTTTAAACGCCTGCGCGGGCTGGATATTGCCGTTCCGGATGGGCTTTCCTCCCACGAAATCTCCTCCGAATTTGTCTATCGGGTGGTAGCGGCACTCGGCGGCGCGGCGGCTTTCTATGATCGGTTTTATATCAGTTCCATCTGCCCGCTCGGCTTCGTGCGCCACAAGGGCGGCAACCGCTGGGTGAATTATAATTACTACGACTCGGCGGCCCTGCAGGAAGCGGCCACACCCTTTATCATCGAAACGCTCCGGCAGCAGATAGCCCTGGGCTGCGACACCCGCCGGGTGGTGGTTATGGGGAAGAAAAACGCCGATTATGTCCGGGAATTAAACGAAACGCACGCTTTTTTCGGGGAGATTTTGGACGTTCCGCACCCGCGTTTTGTGGCGCAATACCGCCGCCGTTTTATGGATGATTATGTAGCCCAATATCAGGCTGCGCTGGAAGCATAGCAGAGCAGAAACGGGCCGCCATTTCCGGAAAATACCGGGCTTTTTCAAAGCAGTGCTCACAATGCTGGCCCCGGCTCGTCGGTTGGTTGCGGCGGCTTGGGGCGCTTTTTATCTTTGCCGGCTACCGAGGCATCGAGCAGCGCCTGCACTTCTTCATTTGTCAGGGCCATTTCTTCACCAAAGGCAAAGAGCTGCGCCTGCTCGCTCGGTGTCAGGATGTCGTCAATCAGAAACCAGTCGAGCATCATTTTCAGCGCCCCGGGGGCGTAGCTGCGGCGAAGTTCGCGGATGTCGGTATCGGATATGTTGAAATAATCCTTTATGGCGGCCAGTTCGCGGGCCTCGTGCTCATCAATCCGGAGGTTGGCCACGGCCTGTTTAAAGGTGATGTGATAGACTTCGAGGCCGAGCGCCTGTTGCTGTCGCCGAGTTAGCTTTCTGGTTTTCAGATAGTCGGCAGTCAGTTGTTGCCAGTTCTGCCCGTCGTTTTTGCGAAGGGCGGTCAGGAGTTTTTTGGAAGAAACAGGCACAGTCGGGGGAGATTTCTTTTTTCCGGAAAGAGCGTGAAAAAATATGCCAGCAGGCGCGAGGCGTGTTTGGCTTAGGGCAGCACTTGCCGACGCGGGGGCTTAGCTTTGGCCTGTGAAAAAGACCTGGCTTTTCGCGCTTGCACTCCTCTTCGCCAGTCTGGTTATCTATCTGTTCTACCGCACCGAAGAGACCGTGGTCAATACGATGGCCGCCTGGCTGCTGGGCCGCAACCGCTTTAAGGACGTGCGGGCGCTCTTTAGATTCCGGCTGCCGCTTCCTTCTTTTGTTGTTTATAGCCTGCCGGAGATGCTCTGGACGGCGGCCTTCACGCTGCTTTCCGGAAACCTGTACGTCCGCATTTTCCGGAAAAAATACTTCTGTTTCTGGATACCGCTGCTCGTGTCTGTCGGGCTGGAACTGCTGCAACTGCTGCCCCGTTTCCCGGGCCGTTTCGACTGGGCCGACCTCATCGGATCGGTGCTTGCCTGGGCCACAGTGGTTGTTTTTTTTCGAAAAAAAACACGACCTGCCCAAAATCTTCTTGAACGGCCGGATGCGCAGCGGCTCGCCTTCGTTGGCTGTTATGCTATTATGTATCTGGCGCACGTATGGCGATAAAAGTCAAAACAGCGGTTGCTGCCGGAATGGATTTTCGGTGCTTTTAAAACCCTTGAAAAACCGCTTTTTTATGCATCTATTTCCGGAAAATAACAGCGAAACAGAAGCACATTGGTCGTTGGCAGGGAGGGATTTTCTGCGGGCGCTGGACCCCGTTCTGGCCACGCTGATTCCCAAAATTCCCCTGCCGCAGCCGCCGTTGGGCGAACCGGATATTTACCAGGCACTGTTGCGGGCGGTGCTGGGACAGCAGATTTCGGTGAAGGCGGCGGCAAGCATCTGGCAGCGTTTCCGGGAACGATTTGAAAGTGCCGGTGAGATTCTCCCACAGGCCGTCCTGGATGCCCCCGACGAAGACTTCCGCGCGATTGGCCTTTCCCGGCAAAAAACGACCTATGTAAAAGCCATCTCCCAATTTGCGCAGGCGGGAGGCTTGCAATTTCCGGAAATCCAGCCCATGGATGCGGAAACCCTGACGGCCCACCTCACGCAAATCAAAGGCGTTGGCCCGTGGACGGCAGAGATGCTTCAGATGTTTGCCCTCGACCGCCCCGATGTGTTCAGCGCCGGCGACCTGGGCATCCAAAACGCGATGCGCAACGCTTATGGCCTCACCGAAACGGGCAGGGATTTCATCCGGCGCATCACCGAAATTTCCGGAAACTGGCGGCCTTATCGCACCCTCGCCTGTCGGTATTTATGGAAAAGCCTGGAATTGTAAGGAAAATATTAGGCTTCTTGCGAAAGTCGTTTCATGTTTCATGCAGCATTTTCATTGCTGTGTAGTACGCCCCAATCTCAATTATTCTGTGTTGTGGAAATGGCGAGCTTGACCCTTAATCCCGACAACCCGCATTTTGGAGATTCCGGGTCAAGCCCGGAATGACGGATTACGTAGGTGGGGAAACGTACGCCCTGCATTTCGCAGCGCCAACACAGCACACGTCATTGCGGCCCTGAGCCGCAATCTCAATTATCTGTGTTGTGGAGATGGCGGCTTACCGCTTTTCAGCGGCACAGGCGGAGCTTGTGCTGAACTTGATTCAGTGCCGCAAGGACCGATCACGTACGCAGGGAAACGTACGCAGATAACATAAGCAGGAACACCCACCCACCTCGTATGTCGGCGCTTTCGCATCCTAAAATATTTTCCCGGATCTATTTAGGGCGGCAAAAATCCGGAATCTGTCCCCGCCGCTTTTTTCTTTCATCCTGTTCCCGCCGAAAGCCGGAAATTTGCCGATTGTGAAAATCCTGTTCATCCGGCTTTCTTCTATCGGCGATATCGTGCTGACCACGCCGCTCTATCGATGCACGCGGCAACAAATGCCCGATGCCGAGATTCATGTGCTGACCAAAACGGCCTTCCGGGAGGTACTCGCAGCCAATCCTTATATTGATAAAATTCACACTTTCGAGGCCGATATTTCGGAAGTGATTCCGGAATTGCAGGCGGAAAAATTTGATTATGTAGCCGATCTGCATCACAACCTGCGCACCCTGAAGGTGAAACAAAGCCTGAAGGTGAAACGAACCTATTCCTTTCCCAAGCGCAACATCGGGAAATGGATTCTGGCCAACCTGCGCATCAACACGCTGCCCGATGAGAGCATTGTGGAACGCTATTTTGAAACGATAAAGCCGCTGGGCATCCGCAACGACGGTCAGGGGCTGGATTATTTTATTCCGGAAAAAGACACGACGCGGCAGGATGATATTCCCTTCGGGCATCTGGCGGGATTTGTAGGTTGCGTGATTGGCGGATCCTACGAGACCAAGAAATTTCCGGTTGATAAATGGATAGAAGTATGCCGGCAACTGCCCTATCCGGTGGTGTTGCTGGGCGGCAGGGAAGACCGGGCGGCGGGCGAGCTGATTGCCGCCGCCGCGCCCGGCAAAATTTATAACGCCTGTGGAAAATTCTCCTTCAACGAATCGGCAGACCTGGTGCGGCGCAGCCGGGTTGTCATCAGCAACGACACCGGACTGATGCACGTGGCGGCGGCTTTCCGGAAACCCGTCATCAGCCTTTGGGGCAATACCGCGCCGGAGTTTGGAATGTTTCCTTATTATGGCTTCAACAATCTGAAAGACCGTGTGGCACCGCAATCGGTGATTATCGAGCGCAAAGATCTGGGCTGCCATCCGTGTAGCAAGCTGGGCTACAGCCGCTGTCCGAGGGGGCATTTTAAGTGTATGAACACGCTCGATACGGCCCTTATTGCAGCAGAAGCGGCCGGGAAATGGAGCTAATTTGCCGGCGAGGCCCTTTTTGGGATAAATTCCGGAAACCCGGCCCAACCCTTTGTGTAAAAGACGCGTCTTATCAGGAGTAGAAGCCCTTATTTCGGTTTAACGTTCGCGTAACGTATTTTGCGGAACTACAGAGCGCTTCGTAAAGCTTTTTGTAAACTCTTTTTTTCTGTATTTCAAACGATGAGAAAGTCCTTATTTACCTGGATTCTGGCGCTGGTAGCCACGCTGGGAATGCTGCGCCCCGAGAAAGCACTGGCCTCCCACGCAGCGGGCGGCGAACTGATGTACAAATGGGTGAGCGGCAGCACCTATGACCTGTATATGAAGTTTTACCGGGATTGCAAGGGCATTAATGAGCCGTCCACCTTTACGGTATGCTATACCAATATCTGCAACAATTTTCAGGGTACCGTTACGCTGAACAAAGTGCCTGCCGGCCCGCTGCCTGCCGCCGCCTGCGGAATTGGTAATCAGGGGTCAAATGTGGTGAACGGCTGCCCGCAGTATCCCACCACCTGCGAAGATCCGGCTTCCACGCTGCCTGGCTATCAGGAGTTTTGGTACACGGCCCGTGTAACGCTGCCGATGCAGTGTAATTTCTGGCGCTTTGCAACATCGGAGTCGAGCCGAAACAATGCTGTGAGCAACCTTACAAACGCGAGCAGCGCCGATCTGTATGTAGAAGCGACGCTCTACAACGCCGCCGGCACCAAGGAAGCCCCCGGAAACTCCAGCCCTTGCTTTACCGTGAAGCCGGTGCCTTATGTAAATAATAGCTACCCCTTTAGCTCCAATATGGGTGCGCAAGACCCGGACGGCGACTCGCTGGTGTATCAGTTGATTATGCCGCGCGACCGGGGTACCGGCTGCAACGGTGTCAACCTGAATTTTAGCTCGCCTCTCTTCAACCTGCTGAATAACCCCTTTGCTACCGGCAATTCCTTCTCTCTGAATCCCAGCACCGGGCAGATTAATTTTATCTCTATCCAGTCTCAGGTGGTGAACATCGCCATTCTGGTAAAGGAATATCAAAACGGGGTGCTTCGCGGCACTTCTATGCGGGATATTCAGATTATCTCGCTGCCGGGCACCAACCGGCAGCCGCAGCCCGGACAGCCGGCTACCATTGTAGGAGGGCAGATAAATAATGGCCGCTATGAGGGTTGCGCAGGCCAGTTGCTGCAATTCTGCTTTAAAGTAGTTGCCGTGGATACAAATGCAAAACTGCAAGGCAAAGACAACCATAACAACCCGCCTCCGGGTACGACACCGGTTGCGCCTGGCTGCACGCTGGTGTATAATAATCAGTACACCGATTCTATCAATGTTTGCTTTAGCTGGGTGCCAACGGGCCGCGACACGGGGCTGCACAACATCATCATTACCGTAAGAGACACCGTATGCCGCCCGCCGGGTCTGCCCAACCAGCAAACCTTTAGTATGCCTATCTATATCTTCCCAACTACGGAGATTCTGAGCGATACAACAATTTGCTCCGGCGATTCGGCTACGCTACTGGCAGTAGGCGGTACCAAATTTAAGTGGTCTGTGCTGCCTGGCGGCGACTCTCTGGGGACACTCAACTGCGACTCCTGCGCCTCGGTTATTGCCAAACCGAGTAAAACGACCCGCTATGTGGTTGTGAGTAATCTTCGCTCTGTCTGTGGTAAAAACAGCGATACCGTAACAGTTACCGTGCCGGAAGCACCAACCTTCAACCGGCTGCCCGACCAGACGACTTGTGTGAACAGCTCTGTAACGCTTGATATTGGCCTTGTACCCCGCACCGGCACCTACTATGGTGTGAAGTGGACGCTGGAAGACGGTTCGCCGGCCACTGGTTTGTCGAGTGATACTTCGTGGGCACCGGTAGCTTCTCCACGAGCGCCGCAGACCAATTACGTTGTTACCGTTTCCCCCGGCGGCCTGGCCCGTTGTGCCATGAAGGACACCATTATCGTGTACACCCTGCAGGGCTTCGACATGGTCAATCCGGACACGGCTGTTTGCCTGGGTAGCATGGTGCAGGTGAGAGGCTTGGGCGACCCACGCTATACCTATAGCTGGACACCGCTTTCCGGTGCTATCTCCAGCTCCAATATTATTGCTACGGCCATTAAGCCTGCAACGGTCGGCGCTGTTTCCTATACCATCAAGGCCGTGTATCCAGGCTGCCCCGATAGTATAAAGAGTTTTGTTATTGATGCGCAGCCGGTGCCGGTGTTCAACCTCGGTGCGCCCCGTTCCTTCTGTGCGGGTGATACGGCGCGGCTGAATGCAGACGTGGTTCCGGTTTATAGTAAATATATTTATAAATGGACTCCCAGCGGTGTGCTTTCCAGCAGCAGCATTGCAAATCCGATTTTCTATGCGCAGCAAACCGCTATGCTGAAACTTGAGGTAAGCACACCGGCGGGCTGTAAGGACGAAGATTCCGTGCTTTATACCGTTACGCCTGCCAACTTTGTACGCGTTTCCGGCGACACGGTTCTTTGCCCCGGCGATTCTGCCCGCCTCTCTGTATCGGGTGTGAGCAACGCCACCTTCGTTTGGCGGCCCGCCCTCTACCTGTCGGATACGGCTGCGGCAGTAACTTATGCCCAACCGGTTACCAGCGCCGTCTATACCGTTTATGCCAAAGACTCAATTGGTTGCGTGGATTCCGGAAGTGTGTTTGTGGATGTTCGCCCCGGTGCGGTTATCAATCTCCCCGATACGGTTTATCTCTATCCGGGCGACAGCGTTCAGTTTAATCCGCAGGCCAATGGCAGCAACGTACTCAATTATGTATGGGCACCTGCTACCGGCCTTGATAATCCTTATGTCTCCAACCCGATAGCCCGCCCGGCCTTCTCGACGCTGTATGTGGCGAAAGGCGTAACCGAATTTGGTTGCCGGACTTCGGATAGCGTCTTCGTACAGGTGATGAGCGAATCGCTGATTCAGATGCCCAATGCCTTTGCTCCGTCCAACAATGGTGCGAGCTATTACAAGGCAGCGCGGGAAGGTATTGTAGCCCTGAAGAGCTTCCGCATCTTCAACCGCTGGGGTAAGCTCATGTTCCAGACATCCAATATTGACGAAGGATGGGACGGCAAGCTGAACGGCGATTATCAGCCAATGGGTGTCTATATCTATATGATTGAAGGCGTGTTGCCCTCCGGCAGAACCTATTACCAACAAGGCGACTTCACCCTCATCCGCTAAAAATGACTTCCATGAAAATATCTTTATGGACAAAGACCCAAAACACTGTCAAAAGTGTTTTGGGTACTTTGCTTTTAATCCTGACCGCTTTCGGTACCGCACAAGCGAGCCACCTGGCTGCCGCCGATATTTCTGTAAAGTACATCGGCAATCAGCCCGGAGCCTGCGTTCCCATCTTTACGTATGAGATTACGCTGGATGTTTTTAAGGCCTGCGAGCAAGGCTCGGTAGATCTGGGACGCAACGAGAGTATCAGTATCTATTCGCCTTCCGGTTGCTATACCGGCACTATCAATGTACCCGTCGCCATTGGACAGAACGGCAGCAGAATTGACACGCTCGATCAGTTGTGTAATGATGCTAAAAATCTGAACTCCTGCCGCTTCCCCACGCAATCTGGACCCAACGCACAGCCGGGCTTTATCCGCCACCGGTACATTGCAACGGTAAGTCTGCCGCAGGCCTGTGGCGACTGGACCTTCTACTGGTATCAAAGCGCACGCAATGCCGGAATTACCAATCTGGTAAATCCCGGTAATGAGGCACTGTATGTGTCCTGTATGATCAATAATGTGGCCCTGCCCCGTGGGAGTTCGCCGAAGTTCTCTGTTACGCCAACCCCTTTCCTGTGCGTCGGCAAACTATCTACCTTCCTGAATGGCCCGGATGCTCAGGATCGGGATACCCGTATTGAGGTGTTGCCGGCCGTTCCCAAAGGTTATGGAACCGGCCCTACCCCCATCAGCTATACAGCGCCTTATACTTTTACCAATCCCGTGAATTCGCCTACCGGCTATGTCGTCAACTCGCAAACCGGCACGACCACCTTTACGGCTCCGACTCAGGGAAAATTTGTATTGACCTTCCGCCTCAATAAGTATTTGGGGAATACGCTGGTCGGTTATACAGAGCGCGACGTGCAGGTAGCCGTCTTGCCCTGTGTGGGCGATGTCCCTACCATATCCCAAAAGCCGCTGGCCGTTACCGGCGGCACGCTGGTGCAGTCGGGCGATTCCGGAAATGTGGTTACCGTTTGTCCGGGTTCTACACTGCGTTTCAATCTTGCCGGCAAGACACCTTCCACAAAAGCGATGCTTGGGATGGATGATACCCTGGGGTCCCGAATTGGTCGGCTCACTTCTATCGGCCTGCCCAACCCGTCCGGCGCTATTAATAATGTACTCGGCAGTTTTGAATATACCCCCAAGCGGGGCGAGGAGGGCGAATACACCAAAATCTTTACCGTGTCAGATACAAGCTGTAGCCGGAGCGGTCAGGTAATTGTCCAAAAAAGCTACGTCAGCGTGCTGATTAAGGTTCCCGGTGGCATTGATGCCGGCCCCGACGGCTACTATTGCCCCACCGGTGGCCCGGGTTATCAGATTGAAGTTTATACGCCAGACCTGAACACCCGCTATTCGTGGGATGCGCTGCCGGGCGGCGCAGGTATTAAAAGCCTGAGCTGCACCAACTGCCCTAACCCGGTTGCAACGCCCGATTCCAACACCACCTATGTGGTAACTGTTGCGCCTACCCCCTACATCTGCAAACTCCGCGATACCATCACGGTAGAAGTGAACCGCATCCGCACCATACCGGGAGATGAGGTGGTGTTTTGCCGCCCGGGCCTGCTTCAGCTCGATGCGGTGGTTACCGGAAGGAAAGTTCGGCAAAAAATGCGCTGCGATTCCGGTGCCTTTTCTGCCTGTAAAACACCCAATACCGCAGGAAGCGCCCAGGTAGGCTTCTGTACGGACGCTACCGGTGGGGCGGTGCTGCAAACGCCTTTCCGCACTGCCAGCGCCTCGGCCCGCACTCAGATGATTCTTCAGAAAGAGGAACTCCGCAATGCCAAAATGCAAACCGGTACCATTCGCAGCATCAGTTTCTTTGTAACCGGCACGCCTTCAACGGCCCCATTGGAGAATTTCAAGGTGTCTATGCGCTGCACCCAACGCAATTCCTACAACAACAGCACTACTTTTGAAACCGGCCTCGTTCAGGTAGTGAACACCCCAAGCCTGCCGCCGCTGACTGCCGGCTGGAACACCATCAACTTTGATCGCCCCTACAACTGGGATACGTCTCAAAATCTGGTCGTAGAGGTTTGCTTTAACAGCAATGCATTCCAGCCCGGCAGCGCCAATACAGAAGTCCAATACAGTGCTACTTCCGGAAAGACGGTTCTGCAAGGTGCCAGCAATAGCAGCGATGTATGCCGCACCGGTGGAAGCCCAACCGCCTCGGTGAACCGGCCCAATATCCGCCTCGATTATTGTATGCCGGAAGACACACCTTTCCACGTCTATTGGCGACCCGGCCTCTATCTGCGCGATTCAGATGTGGTTAATCCGGTGGCCTACGTGCCGACTTCCTATCAGGTTTACGCCGAGGTGAAGGGCTATGAGGATTGCATCTCCCGCGATACGCTCAACATCATCCTGGCCCAGGACACGCTCTATACTACACCGATCGATAGCTTTATCTGCGCCGGCGATATCGCCATCCTGAAAGCCTCCCCCGCCGATTATTATAAATGGTATCAGGGGAACTTCCTGCCCGCTACCACCCTCGACTGCGACACCTGCCCCCGCGTTCTTGCCAATCCGAAGCAGAACACCGATTACTTCCTCGTGGGCTATAACTATTGGGGAAAGGATAGCACTGTTTGTGCCGACACGGTAAAAGCAACCGTTCGGATCAAAAATGTCAATCCGGTACGCCTTACGCCCAAGGAATCGACGATCAAATATGGAGATGCCGTGGCACTCTATGCCAACGGCGCAAATGTGTATCACTGGTCGCCCGGCACCAGCCTTAATACCACCGTGGGCGCGACTGTGATGGCATCACCGAAGACGACCACTACCTACGTCGTTACCGGCATCAATCTCGATGGCTGTCAGACTTCAGACACCGGAACCGTCATCGTGGATCCCAGAACACTGGTCATCGTTCCCAATGCCTTTACGCCTAATGGCGACCATGTCAACGATTATTTTATGCCCAGAAATCTGACGACACAGCGCATTGTGGAGTTTCGCGTATTCAACCGCTGGGGCCAGCAGATGTTCCATACCACCGGCGATACGCACGGCTGGGACGGCACCTGGAACGGCGAGCCGCAGGATGCAGGCACCTATTCCTACATCATCCGCACGACCTCGCCTGACGGCAAGGCCGAAACCTTCAAGGGAGATGTGGTTTTGATCCGGTAAGATTTCCGGAAATAATTCAAAAAAAGCCCCGGCTAGAGTACGCTCCAGCCGGGGCTTTTTTAGCTTTTAACATAACGTGAGTCTCGTTTTAAAGTAGGTGATAATCAACGTTTTATATGCTTTATCGTCAGCGGACGGCCTTGATTTTTCGGCGTTAAGAAAATCCGGTGAAGGGGCGTTAAAAAATTTGCACTGTCCGAAGCCCGTCCTGAAAGGCGGGCAAGTTTGCAAATTTTAGCCCCGAAAGCGGATTTTTAGCCAGAAAAATCACAGCCTTGAACTTTTGCTTCTTTTGCTTCAAGGCAAAAGAAGACGAAAGATGGACGCTCTATCCGAGATTCACGTTGACCCGCAATCTCCATTATTCTG
>DDEO01000075.1 GCA_002336725.1 Bacteroidetes bacterium UBA1952
AGCGCTTGCATGGCATGCAAGAGGTGACCGGTTCGATTCCGGTATTCTCCACTTCCTTCTGAACCACCTCTTTTCCAGAGGTGGTTTTTCTTTTTAGAAATCGGCGTAGAAGACCTTCGAACAAACGCCGCCCGTAGATTTTTGGGATCGCAGTAATCCTTTCCGATCGGGGTTTGTCCAACGGAGCCATTTCCGGAAATTTCCGGTGTTCCTAATCCCCCTTTTCTTTGGTATGCTCCTGAAACGTCGTGAATTTCTTCGGACGGGTGCGCTGGCTTCTGCGGCGATGCTGATGCCCCGTTTCCTCAAAGCCTTCGAAAGCGGAAATCCCCTGCCGATGCAGAACCGGGTGCTGGTTATCATTCAGCTTACGGGCGGCAACGATGGCCTGAACACCATCGTTCCGGTAACCAACGACCTTTATTACGCCGCGCGTCCTGCCCTCGCTCTTTCGCCCAAAGAAACGCTTTCCCTCTCGGCAGACGCAGGCCTCAACCCGGCGCTGCCTTTCTTTAAAGAGCTACATGACAGCGGCCAACTGGCCGTACTCAACAATGTGGGCTATCCCGACCCCGACAAGTCGCACTTCCGGAGCATGGACATCTGGCAGTCGGCTTCTGATAGCCGCCAATACCTGCAAACGGGTTGGATGGGCCGCTATCTGGATGCTGTTTGCCACGGTTGCGAGCATCCGCTGCAGGCCGTGGAACTGGATTCTACGCTGAGCCTGGCCCTGAAGGGCGAAAACAACAAGGCTTTTGCCTTTAAAGACCCCAACCGGCTCTATCGCACGGCACAAGACCCGTTCTTTCAGCAAGTGAATCAAGCTCATACGCATACCGACACGACGGCCGATTATCTGTATCAAACGCTGGGCAACACGCTTAGCAATGCCGATTATATCTTTGAGCAAAGCAAGGCCCAAACCAGCCGGCAGAGCTACCCGGCAACCGGCCTGGGCCGCGACCTGAAACAGGTGGCATCGCTCCTCTTCTCCGACATCAACACGCGCGTCTATTATCTTTCGCTGGCCTCTTTCGACACGCATAGCGCCCAAATCAACCGGCAGAAAAACCTCTTTACCCAGCTCAACGACGCTGTGGAGGCCTTTGTAAAAGACCTGCGGGCCAACAACCGCTTCGATGATGTGTTGCTGATGACCTTCTCGGAATTTGGCCGACGGGTGGCCCAGAATGCAAGCGCCGGCACCGACCACGGAACGGCCAATCAGATGTTTTTTATCAGCGGCGCACTGGCCCGCAAAGGCTTGCTGAACCCCTTGCCCGACCTTAAAAACCTGGTGGATGGCGACCTGAAATTTACCGAGGATTTCCGGGATGTATATGCCACTGTTTTGCGCAAATGGCTGCGTGCCGATGATGCGCGTATCCTGGGCGGTCGCCGGAAGGTCTATGATTTCCTGGGCTGAAGAAAGCGCACAATAGAGCGCCTTTTTCCGGAAAATGCCCTCCTTCAACCTGGTTTTGGGCTACAAATATCTGGCTCTTCCGGTTTTTTTAATCGTGCAGACGCATTTTCTTTTTTTGAGGCGGCGTTTGTTGCTTCGGAGCGTTAGCTAGGACGCTGGTCCAATACAGGCAGCCTTTGCGAGTATTCCGGCCTTTGTATCCTAAGAAAATCGCTTCCTGCCCGTTGCCAGGAAGCGAGAGGAGTAAAAAGGGACGATAAATAAAGCCCACCGCGTACATAAAGAAGCCACAGAACATTCCACAAAGAAGGGGGCTTTGTGGCATATTGCGAGAACTCCGTGTTCTCTGTGGGGGCTGTGTCTGTCTTCTGAAAGAACCCTAAAACACACGTCGGCTTTTGAGCAGCCTTGCCCGCTTCCCCGGGAGGTTCCCAAAAATCATTTCCATAAATGTCCATGCCGGTAAACACCATAACCCGGCACTGATAAATTGGCTAAAGTCCAGCCTATTGGCCCGTCAAGGTGAAACTGTCGGTTCTCTTGGCTCCCCGCTCCGTCATCCTGAGCTTGCCGAAGGACGGAGAGGGGCCGGATGTGAGGCTCGCGCCGACAATAATGACTTGACCTTACACTATATGATGCGCCACATATTTTGTTTGGGGCATCCCGGCAAAAGTCCTGCTGCGCAAGTACCGGAGCCAGGGAATTTCTATGCAAAATTCACGTAGAAAAACAGGCTGTAATTTCCGGAAATCGGGTGTGTTTCCTTGAGGTTTTAGCATAGAAAAAGCCCCGGCATTGCTGTCGGGGCTTTCTTTATTTCAACGGAGGAAACTTACTTCACGATTTCAGTAACCTGACCGGCACCTACNNACGGTACGGCCACCTTCACGGATGGCGAACTTCAGGCCTTTGTCCATCGCGATAGGCGCGATGAGCTTTACAAACAGGTTTACGTTGTCGCCAGGCATTACCATTTCCGTTCCTTCGGGCAGTGTGCACTCGCCGGTAACGTCGGTAGTACGGAAGTAGAATTGCGGGCGGTATTTGTTGAAGAACGGCGTGTGACGGCCACCTTCGTCTTTGCTCAGTACATACACCTCGCCACGGAACTCTGTGTGCGGTGTGATAGACTTCGGTGCGCAGATAACCATACCACGACGGATGTCTTTCTTCTCAATACCACGGAGGAGGATACCCGCGTTGTCGCCGGCCTCACCACGGTCGAGGAGTTTTTTGAACATCTCAACGCCTGTGCAGGTAGAAGTCATCGGAGATTCGTTGAAACCAACGATTTCTACGTTGTCGCCTACTTTAATAACACCGCGCTCGATACGGCCCGTAGCTACGGTACCGCGACCGGTGATGGTGAATACATCTTCCACAGACATCAGGAACGGCTGGTCAACAGCGCGCGGAGGCAGCGGAATGTATTCATCAACAGCAGACATCAGCTCATCGATAGCAGAAGTCCATTGGGCTTCGCCGGCCAGTGCGCCGGTAGCAGAGCCTTTGATGATAGGTGTGTTGTCGCCGTCGAAGTCGTTTTTAGACAGCAGCTCGCGGATTTCCATCTCAACGAGTTCCAGGATTTCCGGATCATCTACGAGATCTACTTTGTTCATGAACACCACGATACGCGGAACACCTACCTGCTTGGCGAGGAGGATGTGCTCTTTGGTTTGCGGCATGGGGCCGTCTGTAGCGGCTACTACGAGGATAGCGCCGTCCATCTGGGC
>DDEO01000172.1 GCA_002336725.1 Bacteroidetes bacterium UBA1952
ATGGCGCTTTTGATGCGGCCATCTTCGCCGTCGCCCGCCTCGGTAACGCCGAGGTGCAGCGGATAGCACTCGCCAAATTCGCTTTGCATCGTGCGCACGAGCAGGCGGTAGGCTTCCACCATCACAATCGGGTTGGAGCTTTTCATCGAAAGCACGATTTGGTGATAATCTTCGTCGCGGGCGATGCGCAGAAATTCCATCGCGCTTTCCACCATGCCGATGGCCGTGTCGCCGTAGCGGCTCATGATGCGGTCGGAGAGCGAGCCATGGTTGGTGCCGATGCGCATGGCCGTGCCGTGTTCCTTACAGATGCGCACCAGCGGCGTAAAGCGTTCGCGGATGCGGGCAACTTCAGCGGCGTAGGCTTCGTCGGTATATTCGATGAAGTCAAACTTCTTTTTGTCGATATAATTTCCGGGATTGATGCGCACCTTTTCAATCAGTCGGGCGGCCACCTCGGCAGCGTTGGGCGTAAAGTGGATGTCGGCCACCAGCGGCGTGTCGTAGCCCAGCGCTTTCAATCGCTCTTTGATTATGCCCAGTGCTTCGGCTTCTTTTTTGCTTGGCGCGGTGATGCGCACCAGCTCGGCACCGGCTTCTATGCAGCGAATGGTCTGCGCCACCGTTGCTTCTATATCCAAGGTGTCGGTGGTGGTCATGGTTTGGATGCGGACGGGATTATTTCCTCCAATCAGCAGGTTTCCGACGCGGACTTCACGGGTAGGCAGGCGATACATAGCGCCGCAAAGGTCGGGCCGGATACGGGAATTGCAGAAGGTGTTTACAAGCTGTTTGCATTTTCTTTGTTCTTTCATGCGCCGCCTCTACTCGCTTTCTTTCCTGCCGCTGTGGCTGTTGTTCTGGGCCATTACCCTTGTGCTCTATGGCATGGCATGGCGCTCCGGCTTTGAGCGCGATTTTCACGGCTGGTTTGAGATGTTCTACAATCAGTCCTTTGCCGATTGCATGAATCGCAGGGGGATGCACATTACCTCGCTCTATCAGGTTACGCAGTTGCAGTTGTGGTTGTGGTCAAAATTATTCGGTACGCATCTGCTGCCCTGGTTTTTGCTGACGACGGGTTTATATGCTGCCGCCGGCGCGTTGCTCACCGATTTTTTCCGGAAATTCTACGCAGATTTTGGGTGGAAAAATGCCCTGCCCATCGCCTTTTGGGGCGGTGTTTTTTCGCTCATTGCGCCGCACAATGCCGAGATTGTTATCTGGAAAGCCAGCTATCATTACCCGGTGGCCGTGCTGCTGTTTTCGGGTATTATGCTGCTGGTTCGTCGCGCAGTACTTACCGGCTCTTGCAAAGCACTGGCCTTCGCGATACTGCTTTATGCTCTTTCTACTTTCACGCTGGAGCTTTTCTATACTACGCTGCCAATGGTGGCTTTGCTGGTTTTCGCATATGCCCGGCAAGGGAATCTAACACCGGCCCGACGTAAAAGTGTGCTATTCGGATTGGTAGCTATGATGACGCTCTTTCTGGGGCATTTCCTACTCTATCATGGTGTATACGGCAGCTATATTCCCCATCAGCAAGGCAGCGTCGAGGCTTTTTTAAAACAGCCAGTAAAAGGTTTTGGCCATTTTCTGCAAAACGAGTTTCACGTACTCCTTCAAGGGCGCTACTGGCCACAGCAGCAGCGATTGCAGCTTTACGAGGCCTTCGGAACCCGCACGAGCGGGCTGGTCTCCATCCTGCTTCTGGCGCTTGCCGTCATCACTTCTTTTTTCGTCGCCAGGCGGCACCCCCGCCAAGCACCCGTATTCTGGCTAGTAATGGCTGCAAGCACCGGAATGCTACTCATCATCACCAACTGGGTTCCTCCTACGGGGCTTTACTACAATGACCGATACCTCTATTTTGCCGGCCTTTTCCAATGGCAACTGGTGGCGGTGCTGCTTTTTGGGCTGGACAAGATGCGGGCGACTATTTTGGGCTTTTTGCTGGCAGCCCTGCTTTTCGTCTTTACGCTTTACACCGCCCTGCAGTTGCGCCGCTCAGCCAAGGTTTTCTGGCGGGTGATGGAAGATTTTCGCTGGAAAGACCATGCCGGAAGACCGGTCATCCTGCTCAACGTGCCGGCCAATTACAAAGGCATTGTGATGTATCAGGAAACGCCGCAGGCCAGCGAGCTGAACTCACACCTGCGCATCTACACCGGCGATTCGACACACGTGCCGCTCCATACCGTCGCCGGCTACAATATGGAAGACACCACCGACGGCGCACGGGTACTCGTGGAAAGCGACACCAGCCTGTACGTTACGCTCATCCGTCCTGGCCTCTGGTACTGGAACGGTACGCTCGGCGCTTCCGACCACGAAACCAATTTGTATAAAATGAAACTCGACGAATGGTCGCATCAATACCGGATGGTGCTCAAAGATACTTCTGCCCTGCTGCTGTATTTCAACCGGGGCCGCTGGCATGAAGTGGATAAATCGAAGCGGGACACCGAGCAGGAATGAAAAAACGCGCTTCTGCAATGGCAGAAGCGCGTAAAGTAAAAGGCTAAAATTCAAAGGGCAGGAATGCAGAAGTCGGGTAGGGCGGATTTGGGTTTGATCCCGGGGTTTTTACTTTCCGGCTGTGCAATCCGGGCTTTCACGTAGGCGGCTCCGGTATCCAATGCTCCAATTTTCGCCAGCGGCGGGCATCCAATCTTTCAATGGCTTTAGCCGCCCAATTGCCGAAGGCAGTCCAATTCCCGCAGGGAATCCAATTGCGCAAAGCGCAGTCCAATTCTCCAATATCCGCCAACGGCGGATGTCCAATCTTCCAATTGCCGGAGGCTGTCCAATTTCCGCCAAAAGTCTATCCTTTCAACACGCCCATTTCGCGGCCCACTTTCGTGAAGGCAGCAATGGCATGGTCGAGGTGTTCGCGCTCGTGGGCGGCAGAAATCTGCACCCGGATGCGCGCCTGTCCTTTGGGAACCACCGGGAAGAAAAAGCCGATGACATACACGCCTTCGTCGAGCAGGCGGGCGGCCATTTCCTGCGCCACGGTGGCTTCGTAGAGCATAATCGGCACAATCGGGTGAACGCCCGGCTTGATGTCGAAGCCCGCCTCGGTCATTTTTTTCCGGAAATAAAGCGTGTTTTCTTCCAGCTTGTCGCGCAGGGCCGTGCTTTCCGAAATGAGGTCGAGAACGGCAATAGATGCGCCCACCACCGCTGGCGCTACGGTATTGGAAAACAGATACGGACGGCTGCGCTGGCGCAACATCTGCACAATTTCTGTGCGGCCCGCCGTAAAACCGCCGGAAGCACCGCCGAGCGCCTTGCCCAGGGTGCTGGTAATGAGGTCGATGCGGTCCATCACGCCTTTCAGCTCGTGTACGCCACGGCCATTTGCGCCCATAAAACCGGAAGAGTGGCTCTCATCAATCATCACGAGTGCGTCGTATTTATCGGCCAGGTCGCAGATTTTATCGAGTTGGGCAATGGTTCCATCCATCGAAAAAACCGAGTCGGTAACGATGAGGCGGGTGCGCTTGTCGGCATGGGCCTGAAGCTGTGCTTCCAGGTCGGCCAGGTCATTGTGCTTGTAGCGGGCGCGGGCGGCCTTGCAGAGGCGCACACCGTCGATGATAGAAGCGTGGTTCAGCTCGTCGGAGATAATGACATCGCCCTCGCCTACCAGTGGTTCAAAAACGCCGCCGTTGGCATCAAAGCAGGCAACATACAAAATGGCATCTTCCATGCCCACAAAACGCGCCAGACGGGCTTCCAGCTCTTTATGGATGTCTTGGGTGCCGCAGATAAAACGCACCGAAGACATGCCGTAGCCGCGGTCGTCGAGCGTTTCGCGGGCCGCTTCCAGCACCTTTGGGTGAGAAGAAAGTCCGAGATAGTTATTGGCGCAGAAGTTGAGCACTTTCTGGCCGTTGACGAGGATTTCCGGCCCTTGTTCGGAGGCGATGACGCGTTCTTTTTTGTAAAGACCGGCAGATTCGATTTCGGAGAGTTCTTGCTGGATGCGGGAATAGAAAGAAGGAGAAGCCATACGGGGGAGGATTTTTTTATAGAAATTGCCCGCAAATTAAGCCCTGCGGCGTGCGCTAACGCTTTCGCCGCACCGAGCGGTCGTAAAATTCCGGCGGGCGGGCAGCTACCCAGCGGATGAAACGGGCTATTTCCTCGTGTTGTTGCAGTGCCTCGATGGTATGATAGCTGCGCTTCAGCTCGGCTTCGGTGAGCACCGAATGAATTTTGTCGTGGCAGATTTTGTGCATCAGCACTGTTGTGGTGCCTCGTCCGCCGCGGCTTAGCGGGATGAGGTGGTGGCGGTTGGCCGGCGGTGCCAGCGGCCTTTCGCACAAAGGACATTGGGTTGTGATTTCCGGCAGAATTTCCGGCTCTTTTTCCGGAAATTTCCGGGATTTTCTTCGGCGGGGCATGGCGCGGGTAATTTTTTTTTAGAATAAAAAGGCTGCCGGAAGTGCTTGCTTTCTTGGAGGCTACTATCTGCGGCTCCTCCGATTTTAAACCCCGCCGGGATTTCCGGGAAGCCGGAATTTCCGGAAAATTCAGACCGCTTCCGTATCAACCGGCCAAAGCTATCAAGGGTGTATGACCAATTGCACAGACGGAGCATCAGCCGCTTGCCGGGCTGAGATAGCAGCGGCTTTTTCTCTGCGCCGCTGCGTCTCTGCGAGATTTTGCCAGAGATGCAATCCGTCATGCACCCGCCATCAATCTACATAACCGGAAACATACTACGCGTCGTACTTTTGTCGTTACGTTTAAAATATTTTTGTGGAGATAACCGAGATGCAAGAAATACCCGCAGGCCCGCTGCTGTCGCAGATAGATACCCCAACCGACCTGAAGCGCTTCGATAAAAGCCAGTTGCCACAAGTGAGCGACGAGCTGCGCCAGTTTATTGTGGATTGCGTCAGCGTTCACGGCGGTCATTTTGGTGCCAGCCTTGGCGTGGTGGAGCTTTCCGTTGCGTTGCACTATGTATTTAATACCCCCGACGACCAGCTCGTTTGGGATGTAGGCCATCAGGCTTACGGGCATAAAATCCTCACCGGCCGCCGCTCTGTGTTTCATACCAATCGCAAATATGGCGGTCTTTCCGGATTTCCGAAGCGCAGCGAGAGCGAATACGACGCTTTTGGCGTGGGCCACTCCAGCACCTCTATTTCTGCGGCGCTCGGCATGGCCATCGCTTCCAAATTGCAGGGCAATACGACCCGTCAGCATATTGCTGTTATCGGCGACGGCGCGATGACAGCCGGGCTGCCCTTCGAGGCGCTCAACCATGCCGGCGTTTCCGGAACCAATCTTATCGTTATCCTCAACGATAACAACATGAGCATCGACCCCAACGTGGGCGCGCTCAAGGAGTATCTTACCCAAATCAGCACCTCGCCGCTCTGGAATAAAATGCGCGACGACGTGTGGAAAATCCTCGGCAAAGGGCCGAAGCCGGATTATACCCGCGACGTGGTAGCCAAGATGGAAGCCGGCCTGAAAGGAATGTTCAGCAAAACATCCAACCTGTTTGAGGCGCTGGGAATGCGCTATTTTGGCCCGGTGGACGGCCACAATGTAAACGGATTGGTGGATACGCTCGAGCAGCTTAAAAATATTCCAGGCCCCAAGCTGCTGCATATCAAAACCGTGAAAGGCAAAGGCTATGCACTGGCCGAAAAAGACCAGACCCTTTGGCACGCGCCCGGCACTTTTGATAAGATTACCGGAAAAATCAACAAAAAAACGGTCGCAAAGCCCGAACCGCCCAAATATCAGGATGTCTTCGGCCACACGATTGTGGAACTGGCGCAGCAAAATCCCAAAATCATGGGCATTACGCCGGCCATGCCCAGCGGCTGCTCCCTGAAATATATGATGGAAGTGATGCCCGACCGCGCCCTCGACGTGGGCATCGCCGAGCAACACGCCGTTACGCTTTCTGCCGGACTGGCGACGCAGGGCATGAAGGTGTTCTGCAATATCTACTCCTCGTTTATGCAGCGTGCCTACGACATGGTCATCCACGACGTGGCCATTCAGAAGCTGCCGGTTATCTTCTGCCTCGACCGCGCCGGGGTGGTGGGCGACGACGGGCCGACGCACCATGGCTGCTACGACATTGCGTATATGCGCTGCATCCCCCACATGATTGTGGCCGCGCCGATGAACGAAAGCGAACTGCGCAACATGATGTACACCGCACAGCTCGACGAAAACACACTGCCGTATTCCATCCGCTATCCGCGCGGACAGGGCGTGATGCCGGAGTGGCGAACGCCTTTTGAGAAAATGGAAACCGGCACGGGCCGACGCATTCAGGCGGGCGAAGAAGTCGCCATTCTGACGTTTGGGCATCCCGGAAATTTTGCCGTTGAAGCCTGCGAAAAACTGGCTGTCGAAGGCCTGCGGCCCGCACACTACGATATGCGCTTCGTGAAGCCGCTGGATGGTGTTTTGCTGGATGAAATTGGCCGGAATTTCCGGAAAATCATCACCGTGGAAGACGGCACCGTCGTGGGCGGCTTTGGCGCTGCCGTGCTGGAATGGTTCAACGAACACGGCTATCATCCGCGAATCGAAATGCTGGGCATCCCCGACCGGCTGGTAGAGCATGGCACGCCGGAGCAGCTACACCGCGAATGCGGCTACGATGCTGACGGCATCGCCCGCACCGTGCGCCAGCTCTATGCCGCTGTGCCGGTGGACGCGACGGTGGAAGCCGTAAAAGCGTAAAAATATTGTTTTATAAAGCAACAAAGGCCGCTGGGAAGCGGCCTTTTTTGCGGAATGAGAATGCTTACGCATAAACCGGATTTCCCGGCTCGCCCAGCAGGCTGCCACCTGCCCCGAAAAGATTTCCGGATTTTATTCCGGGGAATATCGGTAAAGCTGGCAAGGTTATTTTAAGCAGAACAGTACACCTTAAAAACCTCTCTTTTTTATGCCTACCAACGAAAATCCCCAACACCAGGAAGGACCCGTAGCAAAAGCTATTGAAAAGCAAACCGCCAAATTGCCTTCAGACATATTTCTGTGGTCTGCACTCGGCTCGATGGCCATCTCTGCCACCGCCAAAATCATGAAGAAAGACGCACTCGCGCTTTTTGTAGGCCAGTGGGCAGCGCCTTTCCTGCTGCTCGGTGTCTATAACAAAATCGTGAAACTCGAAGGCAGCGACAGCGAAGACCACGGCGAAGACTACTAATCTTTTCTCCTTCAAAGAAAAAATGCAGAAAGCGTTCCGGAAATTTCCGGAACGCTTTCTCTTTTAAGGCTATGTTCCTATTCCCGTGCCGTAGAGACAAGGTATGCCTTGTCTCTACATCATCCGGGGCGACGCGGTTGATAAATTTCCGGAAAATTATAGCGACGAAAATCACAGCAACAAGGCATGGCTTGTTGCTGACACTAAAGGAAAAATCTCAAAAAATCTTTTTACGCCGCCCCACACCCGAAATTTGCCTGCGTGTACACTCTCAAGAAAAGTCTCGGACAGCACTTCCTGACCGATGAAAATATTTGCCGGCAGGTGGTGGAATCCGTTACCCATACGCCCGGTATGCGCCTGCTCGAAATCGGGCCGGGCGGCGGGGCCATCTCCAGGTATTTTGCCGCCTGGACAGACATTGACTACAAAGCCTATGAGGTGGATGCTGAAAAGGTGGCGTATCTGGAAAAGACATTTCCGGAAATGCGGGGTAAAATTGTGCTTCAGGATATCCTTTCTGCGCCCGCGCCCTGGCAGGAGCTTTTTGCGGTGGTGGGCAATTTTCCCTACAATATTTCTTCGCCCATTCTTTTTAAGATGCTGGACTGGGAACCGCTGGTAACGGAGGTTACCGGAATGTTTCAGAAAGAGGTGGCCAAGCGCGTAGCAGCCGGGCCGGGCAGCAAGGATTATGGAATTTTGAGCGTGCTGATGGGCGCTTATTTCACGGCAGAATATCTTTTTGACGTGCCGCCAGGCGCTTTCAACCCGCCGCCCAAGGTGATGAGTGGGGTGGTGCGTTTCCGGAATTCCGGAAATCCGTTTGGCATTGAAGACCGGAAATCGTTTAAGCGACTGGTAAAGGCCGCTTTTAATCAACGGCGCAAGACCTTGCGCAATGCCCTCAAAGGCACCCTTTCGCCCGATGCGCTGGCGGCAGACGAGCGGATGCACCTGCGTGCCGAACAACTTTCGGTGGCCGATTTTGTGGATCTTTATAAAAAATGGATGGGGAAATGAGTGGGAAAAAGGAGGTTTTGATAGCCGCGCCGGTGCATCCGGTATTGACCGAAGGGCTGGAAAAGATGGGCTATTGCCTGCGCATGGCTCCGGAAATCAAAAAAGAAGAAGCCGGGAAGCTATTGCAGGGTTGCTTGGGCGTTATCACCAGCACCCGCATTCAGTTGTCGCGCGAATTGCTGGCGCAAAACCCGCAGTTGCGGTGGATTGGGCGGATGGGTTCGGGGCTGGAAGTAATCGACACCGGGGCGGCGGCCGAAAAAGGGATTGCCGTTTTTGCTTCGCCGGAAGGCAATTGCAACGCCGTAGCCGAACACGCGCTGGGTATGTTGCTTTCTTTATTAAAGAAGATTCCGTCTTCGGCGCACGAAGTAGGGCAGGGCCGCTGGCTGCGCGAAGAAAACCGGGGCGAAGAGCTGGAAGGGAAAACGGTGGGGCTGATTGGCTTTGGACATACCGGGCGGGCCTTTGCGCGGTTGCTGGGCGGTTTTGAGGTAAATATCCTGGCCCATGACCCCTACACGAAGCAGGAATTTCCGGAAAATGTGGAGCGGGCAACGCTGTCCGAAATCCAGGTGCGTGCCGATGTCGTAAGTTTTCATGTGCCGATCCGCGCCGATACACACTATTATTTCAACGAAGCGTTTCTGACGGCGCTTCAAAAGCCGGTTGTCTTACTCAATACATCGAGAGGAGAAGTGGTGCAGAGCGAGGTGCTGGAAAGGGGCTTGATTTCCGGAAAGATAAAGGCTGCCGCGCTGGATGTGTGGGAAGGCGAGCCGCTGCCGAAGATGCCGGAGGCCGAACGGAGCCGTCTTTTGCGGCTGGCGCAGCGGGCCGATGTGCTGATAACGCCCCATATCGCCGGCTACAGCAAAGAGGCGCTCTACAAGATGAGCCGGAGCCTGTTGCAGAAGCTGACGGCGTATCTGGGAAATGGGTAAAAAATATCTTTGTGAGGGTTGGGGCATAAAAGTGCGTTATTTTAACGGCGTATTTTATCTTTACGCTCTTTTTGGCTAAATAAACAACAGCAAAATCTTAATGATGGTACGTAGTCTACGTTATCTGTTCCTGCTGCTGAGCACGGTGCTATCCACGCATGTTCTTGCGCAGACTGGTGGGATTGAGGGGGTTGTAAAAGACGAACAAGGCGAATTGCTGCTGAGTGCTTCCGTGCAGGTAACGGAAGGCGGCATCCTGAAAGGCGGAACCGCTACCGATCTCGACGGTAAGTTTCTGGTGAAGCCGCTGAGCGCCGGTCTTTATGACGTGAAGGTGTCCTTTGTGGGCTATGTTACGGAATTGGTGCAGGGTGTACAGGTCCTCAACGACCAGAACACCACGCTCACCATCGTAATGACCCGCCCGAAGGCCGCCGGCCCCACCACAGGCCCCGGTGGAAAATCCACCAATATCGGCGAAGTAACCGTTCGGGCTACCCGCTATACCAAACCGCTCATCGAGCCGACACAACCCGGTTCCCGCTCGGTGCTGACCGCGCAGGAAATCGAGAAAATGCCGGTGCGCGACCTCGCTTCGCAGGTAGCTACCACGGCAGGCGTGCAGAAAAGCGGCCGTGGCGACGGCCTGAACATCTCAGGTGGGCGTTCTGAAAATACGCTCATCATCGTGGATGGGATTTTGCAACAGGGCAGCCGCGCCTCCAACCTGCCTCCCGGCTCGGTTGGCTCTATCTCTGTTTACTCCGGCGGCCTTCCGGCCCGCTATGGCGACGCTACCGGCGGGGTTATCTCTATTACCACAAAAGGCGTTACCTCAAAGCTACAAGGTAGTGTGGGTGCCGAGCAATCGGTGGACGGATATAACAACACGCGCGCTTACTTCAACCTGAGCGGCCCGATTATCACCCGCAAAGACAGCTCGGGCAACAAACGCGCCGTGATGGGCTTCACGCTCAACGGCGATTATCAGCATATCAACGACGACAACCCAAGCTACTACCCGAACTACGTGTTGAAATCGGACGTGCTTGCCCGCATTCAGGCACAGCCGCTCGTGGCCGTGTCGGACGTAACAGGTACGACTTACCGCAACGCGGGCGAGTTTGTAACCAAAGCAGATATGGATACCCGCCGCAGCCGCCTCAACTCGGGCTACGATCGCGGTACCGTGCTGGGTAAACTGGACTTCCAGCTGGCCGAAAACGTAAACCTGACACTCGGTGGACAATACACCCTGAGCGATGGCAAGAACTATAACCGTGGTGCTACGCTGTTTGCGCCGGAAAGCATCGGTAGCTCCAGCAGCACAACTATCCGGGGATATGCGCGTTTTACGCAGCGTTTTGGCAACCGCTCCTCCGATGCCGATAATCTGATATCCAATGCGTTTTATACCGTGCAGGCCGATTATCAGAAGGAGCTGAACAGCTCTTCAGATCCGAAATTTAAAGAAGACATCTTTAAATACGGCTACCTGGGTAAGTTCTATGAAGACACCAAGAAGACCTATAATTATTTTGTAGATCCGACAACCGGAAAGAGCGGTTTTGTGGCTGATCCCGGCCCGGGCGTTAAGAGCAATGTGCGCTTCCTGCCTTCTAATCTGAACCCTGTTCTGGTAAATTATGATCTGGCGCTTCTGAATCAGTTTGGAGTTAAGCCACAGGATATTTCTACGGGTTTCCGGGCTTTCAGTGGTTTGCTCAACGGCGACCGCCCGCAGAGCATCTACTCCGACTGGTCAAACGTAGGTGCCGGCCTTACAGGATACAGCAAGTCTAACAACGACCAGTTTAGCGTGGGCATTGATGCCTCTTTTGATGTTAAGCCGGGCAAAAACCGCCATTCTATTGAGTTTGGCCTCTATTACCAACAGCGCACAGAACGCTTCTTCGGCGCTTCGAGCAACCTGGGCGGTACCAATTCGCTGTGGGAACACGCCCGTCTGCTGACCAACAGCCACATCACCCGCTACGATTACAGCAATCCGATCTTCCTGGTGAATGGCGTTACTTATACAAAAGAAGACGTACTCGCCGGTCGGATTAATCCTTCGCCTACAGACACCATCCTCTATAACTATCTGTATGTGGACAGCGCACAATCCACTTTTGATCGCAACCTGCGCCAGAAACTCGGACTCGCTGCCAGCAATACTGATTATCTCAACGTAGATGCGGTGGATGTAGATAAGCTGTCGCTCGATATGTTCTCCCCGGATGAACTGGTGAACAACGGCAGTCCTTTTGTAAACTACTCCGGCTATGATCACACCGGCAAGTTGCAAAGCGGTAACTCTTCCTTCAACGACTTCTTTACAAAGAAAGATGCCGCCGGTCGTTATGTGCGCCCAATCGGTGCCTTCCAGCCCAACTATATCGCCGGCTACATTCAGGATAACTTTGAAATTGGCCGTGCCCGCTTCAACCTCGGCGTTCGCGTGGATCGCTATGATGCCAATACACGCGTACTGAAAGATCCATATTCGCTCTACGAAACCGTGAAAGTGGGCGATCTGGGTAAGAACAATTACAATGCCCTGCTCATCGACGATAACGGCAATAAGTTAAGCCTTCCGACCAATATTGGTCAGGATTATGTTATCTATGTAAATAACAATAGCCTGCGTACACCGCGTATTGCCGGTTTCCGCAGCGGTGATGACTGGTATGATCCTTCGGGCAAGCTGATTGAAGACCCAACCGTGCTGAAGCAATATACCGGCGGTCGCAATCCGGAGCCGTATCAGATTAAGAACAGCACTACCGGACGTGTGACCGATATTAAAGATCCGAACTACGACCCGAACTCTTCTTTTACGGATTATACGCCGCAGGTGAATGTGATGCCGCGTTTGTCGATGTCGTTCCCGATTCAGGATCAGACCCTTTTCTATGCACACTATGATGTAATCGTGCAGCGTCCGCGCGGCTTTGTGTTCACCTCGCCGCTCGACTACTACTTTATGGCCAACCAAACCGGCGCACCCATCATCAACAACCCGGACCTGCGGCCTGAGAAACTGGTGGACTACGAATTTGGTTTCCAACAAGCCATCACGCGTAAAACGGCCATCACACTGAGCCTGTTCTACAAAGAGCGCCGCGATCAGATTCAGGTTCGCCCGTATCTGTATGCTTCGCCGACTACGTACTACACTTTTGGCAACCGCGACTTCTCGACTACTAAAGGTCTGCGTGTGAAGTATGACTTCCGCCGCACCGGCCCGCTGCAATTCAACCTCGCTTATACCCTTCAGTTTGCAGAAGGTACCGGTTCGGATGCCGCATCGAGCAACCGGGGACGTACGGATGCCTTCCAGACGGATGGTCAGTTGAGCAACCTGATTTCGGCCTCTATCCCGAACGCCCGTCAGCCATACCCACTCGATTATGACGCGCGTCATAACATCGTGCTGAGTGCTGATTACCGTTACTTCGACGGAGAAGATTCCGGCCCGATGCTCTTCGGCTATCGTCCGTTCCGCAATGCCGGTTTGAACCTGATTGCGACCGCTATTTCCGGAACACCTTATACCCGCTATGAAGATCCGGTAACCACCACAACCGTTGGACAGCCCTTTGCAGCCCGTCTGCCCTGGCGCTTCCAGTTGGATCTGGCACTTGACAAAGACGTAGTCCTGAAAAACTTTGGACGGAAAAATGCAGATCAGACCGGCCTGAGCGGCGCTCGCGCCCCACTGGTGATGAACTTCTTTGTGAATATTCGCAACCTGCTCAATACCCGCCAGATTCTGGGTGTGTATGGTTATACGCAGGATCCGCGCGACAATGGTTTCCTGCAGCATCCGCTTGGCCAACAGGCGCTTGCTACGCAGACCTATGCTCCGTCTTACTACGACCTGTACAGCATCGCCCGCGACGTACCCGGATTCTTTGCCCCGCCTCGTACCATCAACGTTGGCTTCCGTCTTAATTTCTAATTCACCGCTTCCCCTTTTTTACGATGAAGATTCAATTTCGCTTTCCGACGCGTCTCCTGGCGCTTTCGACAGTTACCCTTTTGGGCGCTGTCGCGCAGTCAGAGGCGCGTGCGCCGGAAGGAGTGCTTAATGAGCAGGCAAAAAAAGTATTGCTAAAGTCGGCGGCCGGCTGTACGATGCCCACCGCCCGGATCGACCTGGATATCAACAATATCCGGGCGCAGATCATGACTGCCGGTAATATGTGGTATGATCCCGGAACCAGCGAGGCCCGCTATGAGGTGCCAAAAGGAAGCCGCAAAAACTCGCTCTATGCCGGTGCGCTGTGGGTGGGTGGATTTGACACCCAGCGAAACCTCAAGGTAACGGCGCAGACCTACGCCTCTGCCGGTAGCAACGACTACTTTACAGGGCCGCTCGACCAGAATAATAACGTGGACGTGCTCACCTGTAACCTTTGGGACCGCTTCTGGAAGGTGAACGCCTCCGACATCGCCCGCTTTCGCGAACTGGCAAGGCAATACGCCGGCGATCCGCAGGGGCTGGAAGATGCGATCAGTGGTGCAGAATTTGATGTTATCAAAGAATGGCCGGCAAAGGGAAGTGTTACCGCCAAGGGAACCAACGATCAGCTGATTACCTACCTGGCGACCACAACCCGTGATTACGCGCCATTTGTGGACGTGGACAAGGACGGAAAATATGACTACCTGAAAGGGGATTATCCCAATATTAATGGTGATCAGTACATCTGGCGGATATATAACGATATGGGCGGAATCAAGACCCAAACCGGTACTGCCGGTATTGGTCTTGAAATTCAGGCCGCAGCTTTTGCTTACTCCACAAAGGACTATCTGAATGATGCCTCGTTCTATAACTATCGCCTGATCAACCGGGGGAACCTCACGCTCGACTCCTGCTTCACGTCCACTTGGACGGATGCCGATCTGGGCTATGCATACGACGACTATATCGGCTCCGATACCGCTCGTGGTCTTGGTATTCTCTACAATGCGAAGAGCATTGACGGCAACGGCGCACCGAATCATTATGGCAATCAGGTGCCTATGGTAGGTGTTGACTTCTTTATTGGTCCGAAGAAGTTTTATAAAGACCCGGTTACCGGTCTTGATACCTTCTATAAAATGAAGATGACCAACTTCACGTACTTTACTCAGGGTACTGGAACGCCTGCCGAAATTTCGGATCCGAGGAAAGGTCTTGAGTTTTATAACTACATGAGCGGTACCAACCGCTTCGGACAGCCCTTCACGAATGACTTCAAAGGCGCTTGCGGCCAGCCTACCAAAGGCTATAGCACGGGGCCGCTTTCTACTACCGTATGGACCGGCGACCCAAGTGTTCGTCCGAGCTGGTCGGAGTGCTGCACGGCCAACCCTCCCGGCGACCGTCGTTTCATTCACTCGGCGGGACCGTTTAAACTGACGGGCGGCGGTGTAACCAATGATATCACTATCGGTGCCTGCTGGGTGGCAGATGTGGGCGGATGTCCAAACACCAACTTTGGTCGTATCAAGCTGGCCGATGATGCCATTCAGGATCTGTTTGATAATGACTTTAAGCTGATTCAGGGGCCGGAGGCACCACGCGTTACTAAGCGGGAACTGGATCGCCGCGTGATCCTCTATCTCTCGAACGACAGCAATAGCAACAACTTTCAGGAGAAATTCGGCTACGACCTTTCTGAATCCCGCTATCGGGTGAGTACGGCCAAGACCCGCAAATTTGGTAATGGCGACAGCCTCTACAAGTTTGAAGGGTATCGCGTATTCCAGTTGAAGAATAGCAATGTGAACCCTGCCGATATCTTTGGCGAAGATGGTCGCGTAAATCAGACCGTTGCCGCTGAGGTGCTGCAGATGGATATCAAAAACGGCGTTACTTCTTTGGTGAACCACACACCCGATAACGAGATTGTGGGCGTTCCGGCATTCCGCTCGGTGAAGAAGGTTACCGGAGCCGATCAGGGTATTCGCCACTCCGTTGTTATCACGCAGGATGCCTTTGCAGTCGGTGATGACAAGCGCCTGGTGAACTACAAGACCTACTACTATGTAACGATTGCCTATTCCTATAACAATTTCCGGAATTTTGACCCTAATAACCTGGAAGGAACGCAGGATATTACGTATCTGGAGTCGGTAAAAGGACAAGGACAGACTCCTATCGAGGTGGTAGCGGCGATGCCCAACCCGTCGAACTCCGACATGGGAACCGTTCTGAACAGCGATTATGGCTCCGGCGTGAAAATCACCCGCGTGGAGGGTAAAGGCAACGGCGGAAACGTATTGCAGATGACGACGGCTTCCGAAGATTCTATAATGATTGCAGGCGTGGATCGCGTAGTGCGTCCGCAGTATATCGAAGATGCAGGCCCTGTAACGGTGAAGGTGGTGGATCCGGTGATGCTGAAAGAAGCAGACTGGGAACTCTCTATCACCGGTTATGTTCCGCGCGGGGTTACTTCCGACAACGTGGACAGCGTGTTGCAATTTGGTATCAAAGACAGCACCGGCACGTGGAAACTCACAATGCGCGACGGTTCTACTCCCGTTACTATCTACAGCGAACGCAATATTAATGTGCTGAATGAACAGATCCTCAGCCAGTATGGCATGAGCGTGGACATCACTCAGGTTGCGGCTCCTGGATATGTAAACGATGCCACGAACGGATACCTTACCTCAGATGTTACGTTTGAAGACCCCGCCAAGGCCTGGCTTACCGGTGTCTCTGATGGCGGCGTAGAAGGTGCCGACTATCGCAACTGGATCCGCTCGGGTGCCTACAAGGGCGAGGGTGGCAATTACGCAGACAACGAAGCAACCCGCGACTGGATGCGCGACAAAGGTGCCGGAGAATCGTTTGATCCCGGAAAAGTATATGAGAAAATGCTCGCCAACAACACCCAGACGCTGGGAACCTGGGCACCTTATATGCTGACCGCCGATGCCGCGAAAGGCGATAGCCTTCAGCACGCTATGATGCCCTCGGATAAAGACCTGAACGGCCCCAATAACATACCGCTGGCCTCTCTGGCAAGTGTGGATGTGGTATTTACTGCGGATAAGAGCAAATGGACGCGCTGCGTGGTGATAGAAACCAACCCAAGCACCGATTTCAGTGAAGGCGGGGTCGCCAAGTTCAGACTGCGCGCTCATAAAGGCTGGGATAAGAACGACATCAGCCCCGATGGTTCGCCTTTCTACCGCGACACAGACGGTATGTCTTGGTTCCCCGGTTATGCTATCAATCAGGAAACCGGTGAACGCCTGAACATTTTCTTTGGCGAAGATTCCTATATGCGCGGCGATAATGGCGGCGATATGCTCTGGAACCCGACCAATAACTTCTTTTCCACGGGCGCTCCTATTTTTGGCGGTCGCCACTTCGTATGGGTAACCGGTACGCGCTATGATAGCTGCAAGACTATCTACTCGCTGCTGTCCAACCCCATCCGTAACAACATAGTGGCTGCTTACAAGATGCCTATGTGGGCCGGTATGCCGATGGCCAGCAAGCTGCTGCCGCTGAAGGATGGCCTCATCCCGACAACCACCCGCCTGCGCTTCCGCGTAGCCAAGCCTTATGCACAGTTTGTGCCGACTGGCGTGGATACACTCCGTCCTAACAACGGCTTCCCGCTCTATACCTTCAGCACGAAGGGCATGGGTGCCCGCGCACTGGGCGATGCCGGAAACAACTCCGACAAGCAAGCCCTGCTCGACCGCATCTCTGTAGTGCCTAACCCCTACTACGCTTATGCGCAGCATTACGAGCAAAACCGCCTCGACACCCGCGTGCGCATCACCAACCTGCCGCGCCGTGCAGAAGTAAGCGTGTACAGCATAGACGGCTCTATGGTGCGCCGCCTGACGAAAGACAACCCGGATGAAGCCTATCTCGACTGGGATCTGCGCAACGCAAAAGGGCTGCCGGTAGCAAGCGGTATGTATCTCGTACACGTGAAGGCAGAAGGCATCGGAGAAACCATCGTTCGCTTCTTCGGCGCTATGCGCCCCCTCGATATCAGAAACTATTAATCCACCCCTTTTCCGGAAAAGCAGCAGCAAGAATGCTGCTTTTCCGGAAATCCTTTCCTCTGATAAGACGACAATGAAATTTTTTAATTCTACACGCCTGATGGCGCTCTGCGCACTGAGTACGCTGGCTCTCACGGCGCAGGCTGGCAACAAGGACCGCACCGGAGCCGGGGGCGCTTCCGAATTGCTGGTGAACCCGTGGGGACGCAGCACCGGCGTTTTTGGTCAGGATGCAGCACACGTCAGCGGCATTGAAGCGATGCGCGTCAATATTGCAGGCATGGCCGCAGGCGGGCGCACCGAAATTGGCGGTTCTTACAACCGTTTCTTCAGCTCTGCTGATATTACAGCCGTAAACGCAGGCTTTGCTCAAAAACTGGGCAACGCGGGCGTACTGGGCGTAAACCTGTTCTCCATGAACTATGGCGAGATACCCATTAAAACGATTGATAACCCGGACGGTGGCGTGGGCACTTACCGGCCTTCTTTCCTGAATATCAGCGTCGGATTCGCTAAAGAATTCCGGGATGGTATCCGGGCAGGGGTTTCGGCTACTGTCATCAATCAGCAGGTCTCCAGCGTTGGCGCTACCGGCGTGTGCTTCGATGCCGGCCTGCAATACAGCACCGGCAAGCGCGACAACTTCCACTTTGGTGTGGCGCTGCGCAACGTGGGCACCAATATGAAATTTTCCGGCGAAGGCTTTACCTACAACGCCGAAGCAGAAGGCAACGATATGTTTACCAAAACGGTTGCCACGCCTACAGAAGGCTTCCAACTGCCTACGTATCTGCAGCTTTCGACTTCCTACGATTTCTATCTGGATGAGAAACGCTACACCGGCGACAGCACCGATATGCCCAAGCACCGCCTGACACCGATGGTGGCCTTCACGTCCAATTCATTCCTGAACGATTATATCGGCGGCGGTATCGAGTATGCTTTCCGCGAAACCTTTATGCTTCGTGGTGGCTATCGCCATGAAAAGGGTATCCTCGACAACAGCTTCTACACAGGCTGGAGCGCCGGCGCAAGTATCGGCACGCCCCTCGGTAGCGGCCCCCGTTCGCCCAAGCTGATGGTGGATTACTCCTTCCGTCCCACACAGCGGCCCGCCAATGGCGTACACGCTGTCTCGCTGCGCTTTATGCTGCGATAGAAAAACAGGACGTTCCTTTGCGGAACTTTTCCTGACGAGCACACACTTTTGTGGAGCAACGCTTCTATATCCTATGGAAGCGTTGTTCTTTTTTATTTACCCAAACCCAAACCTACATTAAACGATGAGCACTGTCAATTATGTGTCTAAAGAGACTCTGGAGCAAATGAAAGAAGAACTGAACAGACTGCGCACCACGGGCCGGGCAGAAATTGCCCACGCCATTGCTGAGGCTCGTGAAAAAGGAGACCTGAAGGAAAATGCCGAATATGATGCCGCCAAGGAAGCACAAGGACTGCACGAAGCGCGCATTGCGCAACTGGAAGCCGTGGTAGCCACCGCCCGCGTTCTCGATGCCAAAGATGTGGATACCAGCAAAGTATCCGTCCTGAGCAAGGTGAAGCTGACCAATATGAAAACCAAAAAGACCGTAGAGTATCAATTGGTTTCTGAAAAAGAAGCCGATCTGAAACTGGGTAAAATCTCGGTCAGCAGCCCCATCGGCAAAGGTCTTTTGGGCAAAGCACCCGGCGAAATTGCCGAAATTCAGGCACCTGCCGGATTGATTCAACTTCGGGTAGAGAGCATCAGCATTTGATATGTTTCATGTTTCATGTTTGATATTTGATGTTTCATGCCTTGCACCTCATCAACAAACAATCAGCCTCATCAACTCCCATCAACTCCCATCAACAACAATTAACCCTCATCAACCTTCATCAACTCCTAACTCCTAACCCGTCGTCGTGGCTTCTATCTTCTCCCGCATCGTAGCCGGTGAAATTCCGGCGTATAAAATCGCTGAAAACGAACAGTTTCTGGCTTTCCTCGATATTCATCCGCAGGTTCCCGGCCACACGCTGGTCATTCCTAAAAAAGAGATTGACAGTCTCTGGGATCTCGACGACGAACTGCTTCAAAACATCCTGCTTTTTGCCCGACCCATCGCTAAAGCACTGGAAAAAACCTTCGACTGTGCGCGTTGTGGAATGTCGGTCGTTGGGCTGGATGTGCCACACGCCCACGTGCATTTACTGCCCATCCGCAGCGCAAAGGAGATGCACCTGACCGGCGGAAGCACCGATGCCAAAGCCCTGCCGCTCGAAGACGTGCAGCAGCGCATCCTGGATGCCCTAAAGGCCTGAAAAACGGGTTGATTTCCGGAAATTATAAAAACGCCTTTCTGCCGGATTACGCCGGTGGAAAGGCGTTTTTGTTGCGGAACGAGGCGCCCCATCTCTCATCACTCCAACGTGAATCCCGGATTCTATCGGTCGGTCGGTTTGCCTGCTACCTGGTTTTTGGATGCAATTGCCCGTAGGTTTCGCAGCATACGCGTAGATAGCCGCCAATTTTCTCACTATAAGCGTCTGTGAAAATATGCGCCGGAAATCTGCGTTTATCTGGAGGAAAAGTCTCCACGCGCGTCATTCTAAACCGGCATCCCGCTGAAGGCTTGCGCCTTTTCGGCAAACATACTTTTGGTAATCGCCCAGGTTTCCCTGAAAAATTCCGAATACCGGTAGCGGTCGAGATGCGCCTCGCTTTCCCACTCGCTCAGCGTGTAATACACGTCCGTCTCCTTGGTATTGCGCAGCAAAATGGTTTTGAAACAGCCATCAAAGGCTTCGATGAGCGGCTGCCGTTCCCGGAAAAAGGCTTCAAAACGCCCGGTTTCTTCGGGCCGGAAATGCAGCCGCACGACGCGGTAGATCATGAGAAAAAGATTTTGATGTGCCGATACAGCAGATGATCCTGATTATAAAGACGCATCCCGAGCAACTGCGAAGCGTTGGCGTTGCGCATTGCTATCTCCAGATAGCCGGCCTGATTGAAACGACACATTTTGTCGTTCACGCCCACTTCATAATAGTTATCCCGGATTTCAGAGATTTCCTCCGTTCCCCGAAAACCAATACGGAAGGAGCGCCCGTTGGCAATCGCCTCAAACTGCTGCCGCGTAATGTCGAGTACCACATTCCCAAAGTGATCTACATAAATCACCGAGCAATCTACCGAAGGAACCGGCAGCGCGGGATGCCCCGAAACCATTCTGGTGAGCGCCTTCACCGGCTCCTGTACCGGCGTTTCGCCTTCAAAAATCCTATGGCAGATGCTTGCCGCCTTGTGTATCCACTGCTGAAAACGAACCGGATGCTCCGGCGCATAACACACCCGGCAATCGGTCAGTTCTTCCTTAAAAGCCATCGGCAGCAGCCCGTTATCCGGAAACAAAAAATGGTAGCCTTCCCGCAGCGTATGAAGCAGCCGGGGCGCACCATTGGCAAATAAATCAAAGAGAATCAGATGAACCGTGCCGCGCGGGAAATGGCGATAAGACCGCTCAATCACATAAGCCGCCGCCGGATAGTAATCGGTGCGCAGCGCGTGCGTAAGATCCACCAGCGGCACGCCGGGCGCATACTGCATCAACACGCCCTTCACCATCCCCACAGAGGGATCTTGGTAGCCGAGGTCGGTAGAAAGGGTGATGCAGGCCATCTGAAAAACACAAGGTCAGGATGCGACGGCTGCAAAAATAGGCGCAATAAAAGCGGGCTGATACCCTTAAAACGCATAATTTTCCGGAAAACAGAAACGTTTTGTGCCCACCGGGCGAACCGTTTAGCTTTGCCCTTTGGCTTTTTTCGGAGATTCCTGTAAAATTATGACCCACTTTTTGCGCCCTCGTTGTTTTTCGCTGCTGCTGTTGTTGCTCCTCGCCGGGTTGTGGTCGTGCCGGAAAGAACCGCTTTCCGCTACCGGCGGCGCACTGCGTTTTTCCACCGATACGCTCACCTTCGACACCGTTTTTACGGAAGTTGGCTCCTTCACGCTCGGCTTTAAGATTTATAACCGCGAAAATGCAGCGGTTACGCTTTCCTCGGTGCGTATGGGCGGCGGCGCGGCTTCTCCCTTTCGCATCAACGTAAACGGCGTGCCCGGTCCGGAAGTGAAAGCGGTGGAAATTGCGGGCAACGACAGCATTTATGTATATGCCACCGTGCGCATCAACCCCGATACCGCCGACGCGCCGTTTATCATAACCGACAGCCTTGTGGCAACGCTCGATGGCCGGCAATATGGCATTCCGTTTATCGCCTACGGCCAAAATGCGCATTACATCAATGGCCAACTGCTTGAAACCCAGACTTGGGGCGCTGCCGATAAAAAGCCCTATGTGATAGTCCATAGTGCGCTGGTGAAGGAAAACGCCACGCTCACCATTGCCCCCGGAACGCGCGTCTATATGCACGCCGACTCGCGGCTGATTGTGCAGGGGCGGCTGCTGGCCGAAGGCACCCGGCAAGACAGTATTATTTTTCAGGGAGATCGCCTCGACCGCGCTTATTTCGGCAACCGGGGCTATCCGGGCGAGTGGGGCGGCCTCTATTTCGACTCCCGCAGCAATGGCAGTCGCCTGCGCCACGTCATCCTGCAAAATGGCGGCAACTCGGCGCTTGGGGCCTTGCCGGCGTTGATTCAGGTGAACCCCGACTCGGTGCAGAACGGCACGCCGCAACTGTATCTCGACAAGGTGATTCTGCGCAACAGCATCGGCTATGGCATCCTCAGTTTTGGGGGCAGTATTTCCGGAAATAACACCCTGATTTACAACTGCGGGGCCAACGCGCTGGCATTGCTCGAAGGTGGAAAATATGCATTCAACAACTGTACTTTCCACCTTCAGGGTACTTATGCGCTGCGCCATATAGACCAGCCGGCAGTGGTGGTGCTCAACTATTTTGAATTTGCCCAAAAGCAATTCCGCGACCGCGATCTCAACGCCGATTTCCGGAATTGCATCCTGTGGGGAACGCTCGATAACGAGGTTTTTTTGAATAAAAGAACGGTTACGGCCTATAATGTTTCCTTGCAAAACTGCCTTTTGAAGGCCAAAGACCCGGCGGTTTATGCCGATGCTGCCCAAAGCAACCTGCTGCTCAACGCCGATCCGCAGTTCCGGAATGCCGAAAAAGAAGATTTTCACCCCCAAAGTACTTCGCCCGTCAAAGATGCCGGCTTGCCGCTGACGGCCCCCGACCTGCAAACCGACCTCGACGAAACGGCGCGTGGCGGGCAATGGGATTTGGGTTGTTATCGGGTGAATTAAAAAAAACAGGCGGTTGTATTATATAAGTGTCGATTATGAGCGATTTTTCGAGCAAACAAAGGACGGGCTGGCGCGAGCGGCTGCACCGCATTATTTATGAAGCCAACACCCCGCTGGGCCGCCTTTTTGATATTGCCCTGCTGGTGTTTATCATAGCCAGCATCGTTATCGTTGCGCTCGATTCGGTGGCGGAATACCATCAGCGTTACGGCACTTTCTTCCTGGAGCTGGAATGGATATTTACTATCATTTTCACGATTGAGTATCTGTTGCGGCTGCTCGTTCTGCGCCGTCCGCTGCGCTTTATGGTCAGTCCGCTGGGCATTATAGACCTGCTTTCCATCCTGCCGGCCTACCTGAGCCTGATGTATCCCGGTGCGCAAACGCTGCTGGTGTTGCGGGCCTTCCGGCTCTTGCGCATTTTCCGGATTTTTAAGCTCACGCGCTTTATGGAAGAGGCCCGCACCCTCCGACATACGCTGCGCCGTTCGATGCGCAAAATTGCCATTTTTATGCTCGTGATGGTTACCATAACCGTTATTTTGGGATCGGTGATGTATCTGGTGGAGATTGATAACCCGGCGTTCTCTTCCATCCCCACGAGCATCTATTGGGCCACCGTTACGCTCACCACCGTAGGCTATGGCGACATCTCGCCGATAACGCCGCTGGGCAAGTTTATTTCTACCGTGATGATGCTGATTGGCTACGGCATTATTGCCGTTCCGACGGGCATTTTTGCCTCCGAGATGATGTCCAGCCGCAACAAAGGAGGGAGTTCCGAGGTGTGCCTCGCCTGCGGGCGGGAAGGCCACGATGCCGACGCGAAATTTTGCAAATGGTGCGGGGCAAAATTAGAGCCGTGAGATGCCGGACGCGATGATCTCCGGAAAGGGTGCATACCAGATTTTCGCTTCTGTCGTTTTTGAGAAGGCCATTAGGCTTCTTGCGAAAGTCGTTTCATGCAGCATTTTCGTTGCTATGTAGTACGCCACCAATCTCGATTATTCTGTGTTGTGGAGATTGACCCTTAATCCCGACAACCCGCGTTATGGAGATGGCGGGTCAGGCCCGCCATGACGGATTACGTACG
>DDEO01000209.1:0-3387 GCA_002336725.1 Bacteroidetes bacterium UBA1952
CGTCTCTGCGAGATTTTGCCGGAGATGTAATCTGTCATGCACCCCTCTTGCATAAGAATAGCGTGTCTCTTCGCTTTCGGTATAACTTTTATAACGCCTGCCGTCTTGTATGGAATGGTCAAAAGAATATCTCGCAGAAGCACTCGGCACCACTGGCCGGGCGGTCGTGGAGGCGGGCCTCGTAATCGCGCCTGAATTTGAGGAAGAAAACATCCACAACTTCCGCGTGGCCACCAAGAGGCTTCGCGCCCTGCTGCGATTGACAGCGGCTGCCCAGAAGGATGTGGATGCCGGTTTGCCCAAAAAATTCCGGAAACTTTATAGCCTTTCCGGCGCTATCCGCGATGCGCAGCTGCTCCTGAAACGGGCCGCAAAAGCAGAACCGCAAGTGCCGGAATATATGCGGTGGCTGGAAGCCGGAAAAGCCCATGCCCAGCAGGATTTTCGGGACTTCTACGACTCGGCCATCATCATTAAAATCGAAAAACGGCTCCGGAAAATAGAACCACAGGCGCTCCCGGTAGCGGCGCTCCAGGATTTCTTTGCTGGCCATAGGGCAGATGTGGAGCGCATCCTGCGCAAGGGGTCTCTTGATGAAGAAGACCTGCACGACATCCGCAAGAAGGTGAAAGACCTGCAACACGTCGCTAAAATTGCAGGTGCATTCTGGCCCGAAGGAGTGGAAGCCGCCGGAATTTCCGGAAATCTCAAAAGCCTCGAACAGCTTACCGAAAGGGCCGGCGACTTCAACGATAGCCACAATGCGCTCATCTCTATCGAGGCTTTTCTGGCTGAAAACCACGGTTTGGAGGCCGCGCAAAATCTCCGTGAGATCTGGGCCGCGAAAAAAGCAAAGAGCCGCGAAAAACTGATGGACGAAATCCGGCAGCAGGCAATCGACGCGCCACAAGAAGATTAAAAGCGGGGAGGAAATCGCTTACCGATTTCCGGAAAATACCGGGTCTTATCGCACGTCTTCCAGCCTGAAGAGTGCGCCTTCCGGAAACTGAATTTCCTCCAGATACAACCCATGACCCGGCACGCTGAAATCGGCACGGCGGCAGTCTTTGGCGGCCAGGATTTCCTGCAAGGCTGCTACGCCGCCCTTGTTTTTACACACCCGAAGCTGCGTTCCTACCAGTCCGCGCACCATGCCGCGCAGAAAGCGATTGGCCCTCACGACGAAATGAATCTCCTCGCCGTGTGCTTCCCAGCGTGCTTCCTGAATCGTGCAGCGAAAGCTGTGCATATTCGTCGTGCGTTTGCAGAAGCTTTCAAAATCGGTGTGGAGGTGCAATTCGGCAGCCGTGGCGTTCAGGCAGTCGAGGTTTTTGGCATAGGGATAGAAGTAGGCGCGGTCTTTCAGGAACGGGTTTTTCCGGCCATAAATCCGATAGCGATACTGGCGGGAAATGGCATCGAAACGGCAATTAAAGGCGGGCTGCTGCGCCTCAAAAAGGTTGTTTACAGACAGGCTTTGTGGCAAAATGGCGTTGAGCTTATACCGGAATTGCGCCGGGATGCTTTCCGCATCAAAATGATAGAACGCCGATAAGGCGTGAACGCCTTCGTCGGTGCGGCTCGCGCCGAATGTTTCCATCGGTTTCCGGAAAAGCGTCGTCAGCGCGTCGTTCAGGGCTTTTTGTATCGTCGCTAAATCGCCCTGAATCTGAGAGCCGTGGAAGGCGGTTCCGTCATAGCAAACGTCAAGAGCAAAGCGGGGCATAGGCTGAATGAAAAAAAGAGGCTGCGGGTGAGAGTAGCAAGATGAAAGTATCAAGTATCGAGTATCAAGACGAAAGACAAAAGACGAAAGTATCAAGTATCAAGTATCAAGACAAAAGACGAAAGACAAAAGACGAAAGAATCAAGTATCAAGACGAAAGGCACATGAAACACGAAACATAAAACATGAAACACGAAACATAAAACATGAAACATGAAACATGAAACATGAAACATAAAACATGAATTCCGGGGCAAATATCGGCTACGGGTTGCTTGCTTTTCCGGAAAAGTAGCGGGTGTCCTTACCCGCAAGCTTCAGCGAGTACCGGACGGTCCGCTATGCAGCCCTGCATCCGGGTTGGCAGCGGCTTTTCAGTCGATGGCCAGCTTCACATAAACTTGTCCGTCTTCGCGGGTGCATTCAATATTATAAATCCTTTTTCCGACAATTGCTTTCCGGGCATTCTGTACGTCCTGCAACGCTCCGGCCAGTTCAAGGGTTATGTTTTTTGCGGTATAAAAAGCCGCCTCATCTATAAAATCGGAGACATAGAGGCCGAATTTGTCGAGCAGGTCTTCAAGCGGATATTGCGAAGTTTCGTTTGCTTCCCGCTCAAAGCGGATTGCGAAAACCCAAACGCCTTCGTCTTGATTCTTAAAAATCCCTTCTTTGGAGGGTTCGTATTTTGTGTCCGCATATTTATCAAGCCTGATTTGCTGGATATTTTTCATTTTCGGTTTTTCCGGTAAAATTATCCGAAAGAAGCGGATGCCCGGCCTTGGTTATTTCAGCAAGATGGTCGGTTGCAGTGTGTTCAGATACCGGATAGTTTTGCCCTGTTCCAGCCTTGGAAACCTGGGGGAATCCTGCGATTTTTAAGGAAATACAATTCCGGAAAAAGGAATTTCTTTTTCCGGAATTGGGTTGATTCTCTGTAAGGCGTCTCATGGGGCAGGCTTTACGCCCGTGCAATTTGTGATACCCCCGAAAAGAAGCACTCCCTCTCAACCTTTAGGAAGTACTTTGCAAGCTGTTATTTCCCCTCCGGCGGCCTGCCGCCGCTATCGTAATTTTGCAACCTTCCTTTATAGAAAATCCTCGCCGGTTATGTCTTTTACGCCCCAGCATAAAATCCGCATTGTTACTGCCGCTTCGCTCTTCGACGGCCACGATGCCTCTATCAACATCATGCGCCGCATCATGCAGGCCAACGGTGCCGAGGTGATTCACCTGGGCCACGACCGCTCGGTGCAGGAAGTGGTGGATTGCGCCATTCAGGAAGATGCCAACGCTATTGCCATTACCTCGTATCAGGGTGGGCACGTGGAGTATTTTAAGTATATGCACGACCTGTTGCAGGAGCGCGGCTGCGGCCACATCAAGCTGTTTGGCGGCGGCGGCGGGGTGATTCTGCCCAGCGAAATTGAAGAGCTGCACAACTACGGTATCGCCCGCATTTATTCCCCCGACGACGGTCGCGCCCTGGGCCTCGAAGGCATGATACAAGACCTGCTGCACCAGAGCGACTACGCCATCGGCGACCATCTGAACGGCGAGATGGCACACCTGCGGGAACACGATGCAAAAAGCATCGCCCGACTGATTTCGGCAGCAGAAAACTACCCGGAAAAAGAAGAGACCAAGGCGATGCTGAAAAG
>DDEO01000209.1:3427-4914 GCA_002336725.1 Bacteroidetes bacterium UBA1952
AGCGTCCAACAGCGAAGCGTCCAACACAGGCGTTTCGCCTGTCCTCGGCATCACCGGCACGGGCGGTTCCGGAAAATCATCTTTGGTAGATGAAATCGTGCGCCGTTTCCTGATTGATTTTCCGGAAAAAACCATTGCACTGATTTCGGTGGACCCGTCGAAGCGCAAGACCGGCGGCGCGCTCCTCGGCGACCGCATTCGCATGAACGCCATCCGCAACCCGCGCGTATATATGCGCTCTATGGCTACGCGGCAAAGCAATCTCGCCGTTTCCCGCCATATCAAAGACGCAGTGGACATCCTGAAAGCGGCTCATTTCGACCTCATTATCCTCGAGACTTCCGGTATTGGGCAGAGCGACACGCAGATTACCGACTACTGCGATGCCAGCCTCTATGTGATGACACCGGAATACGGCGCGGCTACGCAACTGGAAAAAATCGATATGCTCGATTTTGCCGACCTTGTCTGCATCAACAAATTCGACAAGCGCGGTGCAGCTGATGCCCTGCGCGATGTGAAAAAGCAATACCAGCGCAACCACAAACTTTTTGATAAGCCGTCGGCGGATATGCCGGTTTTCGGCACCATTGCCAGCCAGTTCAACGATCCCGGCACCAACAATATGTACCACGCGCTGATGGAAATGCTGGTGCAAAAAACCGGCGCGGATTTGCAAAGCACCTTGTTGCCAAGCGAAGAGCAGAGCGAGAAAATATTCATTATCCCGCCCGCCCGCACCCGCTACATGAGCGAGATTTCGGAAAACAACCGAGGCTACGACCGCCGCGCCAAAGACCAGGCCGAAGTGGCACAGAAGCTTTTTGGTATTCGCAAGACGATTGAGGCGCTGGAAAGCCTCACCCCCAACCCCTCTCCGGAGGAGCGGGGAGACTGGGATGGAGACCGTCTGATAAAGCAATTGCAGGAAGTCTATCAAAAATTGTCGCTGGAAATAGATCCGAAAAACCTCGAAACCCTCAAAAACTGGGAAGCCAAAAAGCGCCACTATCAGGACGAGTTTTACGTCTTTAAAGTGCGCGGCAAAGAGCTCAAAATCAAAACCCACACCGAAAGCCTCAGTCACCTGATGGTGCCGAAGGTGGCCGTGCCGAAGTTTGAAGCCTGGGGCGAGATTCTGAAATGGGTTTTGACCGAGAATTTTCCGGGAGAATTTCCCTTTGCGGCGGGTATTTATCCTTTCAAACGCGAAGGCGAAGACCCCACGCGGATGTTTGCCGGCGAAGGCGGCCCCGAGCGCACCAACAAACGCTTTCACTACGTAAGCAAAGGCTTGCCGGCAGCGCGCCTTTCTACCGCTTTCGACTCGGTAACGCTCTACGGACAAGACCCCGACCATCGCCCCGATATCTACGGCAAAATCGGGAATGCGGGCGTGAGTATCCCCACACTCGACGATGCCAAAAAGCTGTATTCCGGCTTCAACCTCGCCGACCCGAAAACCTCGGTCTCGATGACCATCAACG
>DDEO01000198.1 GCA_002336725.1 Bacteroidetes bacterium UBA1952
CGGGCTGAGATAGCAGCGACTTTTTCTCTGCGCCTCTGCGTCGCTGCGAGATTTTGCCGGAGATGCAATCTGTCATGCGCCCCTTTTTTCTTTGAGACTTGTCAAGTCGCCTCAAAATCGTACGCGGACTTGACAAGTCGGGGGTCTATGGCAACACAACGCGCAATTCCTGCACCGACAGCGCGCCGAAATAGCCCAATGCGCCGCCCCGGATATTGCTCACCGGATTGGCCGGTGCGGCGCTGTTGCCGTCGGCGTTGCGCAGCGTGGAGAAATACTTAAAAACGCTCTCGTCTATGCCCTGCATCTCAATTTTAATTTCCGTTCCGGAACCAATATTTTTATCCTTGTCATAGGGTATGATGTTGGGCCGCCCATTGAGCCGGCCATCGCTATAGCGGTCGTCGCGGGTTTCGGTGCGCTGCACTTCGCCGTTTGCCCAAAGCAAAAAGCGATAGTAGTTGGGGATGCCCGGCGGGTCGGTGAAGACCACAAAAATCTGCGCGGCCTGTCGGCCAAAAGCTGCCGTTACCTCCACGCGGACGCTGTCCACAGGCACGCGGGCGGGCATGGTGGAGGTGGCCGTATAAGTGCCTTCGGCGGTGGTTACGCTCATGGCATAGCTGTGGCCGGCGATGCCTGCACGGGCGGTCGGGGTGGCATAAAAACCGGGCGCGGTTTCTATCAGCGAATCGGTGGCACCGGCGGTGAGGTCGCGGATAGCAACTTGTGCACCGCGCACTGCATCCATCCGGGTAGACTGCCCGAAGGGAATGGTCTTCGACACCAACACCGTCCAGGGTTGCAGGCTGTCGGTAACCTGCCCTTCGATGACCACGCGGGGCGTGCTGTCGCCTACTTTCAGGTCAATCACTTTCTGGCACGAGGCCGCCGTCAGCAGTGTCCCGATTCCGGAAATCCATAACAACAAAGACCGCATGGCTTATTTGAATTTAAAATTGTAAGAAACAGAGGGAACCCAGCGGAACAGGGCCGTTTGAAGGGCCTGCGTGCGCGTTGGGTCGTTGGGGTCTTCGCGGAAAGAAATGGCAAAGGCATTTTCCCGCCCATAAACATTATACAGCGAGAACGCCCATTCGCTTTGCCAACGCTTACGCTGCTTGCCCTGAAGCGTGGCTCCAATATCGAGTCGGTGATACGCCGGCAGCCGGTCCTGGTTGCGACCGTTGTAGTAGAAGAGCACCTGCCCGTCTTGCTGAAGGTATTTTCCGGAAGGGAAGGTAACGGCGTTGCCCGTCCAATACACAAAATTGGCCGACAGGTTCCAGCGTTTCGTCAGTTGATAGAGGCCCACTACCGAAACATCGTGCAGGCGATCCTGCCGCGTCGGATACCATTTGTCCTGATTGATGCCGTCCACCTGCCTTTCGGAGCGGCTGATGGTATAGCCTATCCAGCCGGTGAATTTTCCGGCTTTTTTGCGCAGCAATAGCTCCAGCCCATACGCGCGGCCTGTGCCATAGAGCAGTTCGCCCTCGACATCCTGCCGGCCATTGAGGCTGGCACCATCGCGGAAGTCCACTTCCCGCCCCACGGCTTTGTAGTAGGTCTCTGCCGAAAATTCGTAGGTATTTTCCCGGAAATTCTGATAATAACCTATCGCAAACTGGTCGGAGTGTGCCGGTGCGACCACGTTGGAACTCATGATATAGCGGTCGGTGGGCGTGTTGGAAGCCGCCGTGGTGAGCTGCCGGATGTGCTGCACATTGCGGGCATAAGAAGCCTTGATAGATTTATCGGCGCTAAGCACAAAGGAGGCCGAGAGGCGCGGCTCCAGTGTGGCGTAGGATTTCACCACCTCGCCTTTCCGGCTTTTGAGCGTGTCCTGAACGGTTCCGTCGCCGTTGAAGTTATAATAATCCGGGCCGCCCATCACCAAAAACAATCCGCCGCGCAGGCCATAGGAAACATTGAGCCATTCGGCGGCCTTCCAGTCGTTTTGCACCCAGGCAGCCGTCTCCCAGCCAAAGCGTTTCGGGATGACGACATTGTTGATGCCGGTAGAATTGCCCGCCTTCACTTCGTTGGGCAAAATGCTATGGCGGATGGCGTTTGCGCCGAAGCGCAGGCTGTTTTTGGGATTGGGGAAATACTGAAATTCCTGCTTGACGTTTAGGTCTTCGAGGCGACTCAGAATCTCAAAACTGTTGCTGCCGCTGCTGATATTGAAGCCGTAGTTGAAGTTGGAATAAATCAGCGAGGTGTTGGAGAACAGTTTGGGGTTAAACTCATGATTCCAGCGCAGCGTGCCGGTAGCGTTGCCCCAGTTGATGCCAAAAAGACCGCCACCGAGCGCCAATACATCGCGGCCAAAATAGCCCGAAAGAAAGAGCCGGTCTTTTTGCCCCAGCCGGTAGTTGGCTTTGGCGTTGAAGTCATAGAAATAGAGCTTCGCGCCTTTCAGAGAAGTGTCGCTGGACAGGCCCAGAAAAATATCGGCGTAGGTGCGGCGACCGGTGAGCAGAAACGAGCCTTTGTCTTTCACAATCGGCCCCTCGATGGCCAGCCGCGAAGAGATCAGCCCGATGCCGCCTTCCACGCCGTAGCGTTGATTGTCGCCGTCTTTCATCGTTACGTCGAGCACCGACGACAGCCGCCCGCCGTATTGTGCTGGTGGGTTTCCCTTGTAGAGCGTTACGTTTTTGATGGCCTCGGAGGTGAAGGTGGAGAAAAAGCCCAGCAGGTGAGACGGGTTATAGACCGGCGCTTCGTCGAGCAGGATGAGGTTTTGATCCGCGCCGCCGCCGCGCACAAAAAAGCCGGAGCCGCCTTCGCCCGCGCTCTTTACACCGGGCAGCAACTGCAATACCTTTATCACGTCGCGCTCGCCAAAGAGTACCGGAACGTCTTTGATGGCGGCAATATCGAGCTTCGTAACGCCGGTTTGCGCCGAGGTTACATTGGCATTGCGGGCCTCGCCGCGAATCACCACTTCCTGAAGATCCAGCTTAGACTCTGCCAGAGAAATGTCCAGTTTTTGTGCGCCTTTGAGGGCAACGGTGCGCACCCCTGTTTTGTAGCCGCTGTAGGAAACCATCAGGTTATAATTGCCGGCGGGCAGCGTCAGCGAGTAGAAGCCATATTCATTACTGGCCGTTCCGGCTCCTTTTCTTTCGGCCACTTCCACGTTGGCGCCGAGGAGGGTTTCGCCGGTGGCGGCATCGCGGATGATTCCGGAAACGGTGAAGTTTTGCGCCCGCGCGGCCAGGGTCAGCAATAAGAAAAAACAAAGAAAGACACCCGAACGCATCGGGGAAGAGCGGAATACAGACATAGGGGAAAGACAGGCGTAGCGATGCTGCAATTTCCGGAAAACGAATACGCTGTGATTTCCGGAAAATGCGGGGCAAAGTTGATGCAGGAATTTCATTTAAAAATTTTTTGTGGCAATCCTTTCCACTATTCCATTTCGGGTGAGAGTCTCACTGTTACCACATACGATAAATATAATTATAATATACTCCCAACACAGATAATGGAGATTGCGGGTTACCACTTTTCAGCGGCACAGGCGGAGCTTGGGGTGCATGACAGATTGCATCTCCGGCAAAATCTCGCAGAGACGCAGAGGCCAACGGTACGCCCAGCCCGGCAAAATCTCGCAGAGACGCAGAGACGCAGAGGCCAACGGTACGCCCAGCCCGGCAAAATCTCGCAGAGACGCAGAGGCCAACGGTATGCCCATCTCCGGCAAAATCTCGCAGAGACGCAGAGACGCAGA
>DDEO01000197.1:0-4860 GCA_002336725.1 Bacteroidetes bacterium UBA1952
AGGGCGGCATGGTCAGCGCTGCACCTTATGGCTCGGCCTCTATCCTGCTCATCTCCTATGCCTACATCCGTCTGCTCGGCCCGCGCGGACTGCGCAAGGCTACCGAGACGGCCATTCTGAACGCCAACTACATGCGCGTTCGCCTGCAGGATGCCTATGAAATCCTGTATAGCGGTGCCAACGGCACCTGCGCCCACGAGTTTATCGCCGACCTGCGGCCCTTTAAGAAGAGCGCCGGTATTGAGGCCGAAGACGTGGCCAAGCGTCTGATGGACTACGGTTTCCATGCCCNNCGCGGTGCTGTCGGCGAACTACATCGCCAAGCGGCTGGGCGAGCACTTCCCCGTGCTCTATTCCGGCGAGAACGGGCTGGTCGCCCATGAGTGCATCCTCGACCTGCGCGGGATCACCAAGGACACCGGCATCACCGTCGACGACGTCGCCAAGCGCCTCATCGACTATGGCTTCCATGCCCCGACGATGTCGTTCCCGGTACCCGGCACCATTATGATTGAGCCGACCGAGAGCGAAGACAAAGCCGAACTGGACCGTTTCTGCGAAGCCATGCTGGCTATCCGCGAAGAAATTCGCGCCATTGAAGAAGGCCGCGCCGACAAGGCCGACAACCTGCTGAAAAACGCGCCGCACACGCAGTGGGAAATCTGCGCCAACGACTGGACGCACCCCTACAGCCGCGAGGAAGCCGCCTTCCCGCTGGCCTATGTGGCGGCCCACAAATTCTGGCCAAGCGTGAAGCGCGTGAACAACACCGCCGGCGACCGCAACCTGATTTGTACCTGCGAGACAACCGAGGCGTATATGAACGCGGAAGTGTAGGGCGTTGGAGTAGAAAGACAAAAGTCCAGGAGCCGAAGCCTGAAGATTGAGTTTCCGGAAATAAATGCTTGGAAAAAGCCGTGGGTGAAAGCCTGCGGCTTTTTTTGCGCCGTGAAAACCGGCTGGTTTTTTCCGGAAAACGGATGTATGGTGCTTTGATAGGTGTCTCTCAACCGCAGCCGCCGTTTCGGCGTTCTTCCGGTATGGCGATTCAAAAAATTGGGTTTGGCGGCGGCTGCCACTGGTGTACCGAGGCTTATTTTCAGTCTTTGAGAGGCGTGGAGAAAGTGCAACAGGGCTGGATAGCGTCCGCGCCGCCGAACGACGCTTTCTCGGAAGCAGTGCTGGTGCATTACGACCCACAGCTGATTCCTTTGAAGGTTTTAGTCGCTATTCATCTGCACACCCATTCGGCTACCAAGGCACACGCTTTCCGGGAAAAATACCGGTCGGCGGTGTATGTTTTGGAAGGAAATATTCCGGAAATCCAGGCGTTGATTGACGCAAATCAACCCGATTTTTCGGAGAAGATTATCACTCGCGCGCTGCCCTTTGTTGCTTTTAAGGAGAACACCGAAGAATACCAGGATTATTTCCGGAAAAACAAGGGTGGCGCTTTTTGCAACGCCTACATTTCGCCTAAAATCCGGATGCTTAAGGCAGAATACGCTGATTATTTCCGGGAAGATTTCGAGACTTGACGGGGCCGGAGCGAAGGGTGCATGACAGGAAATCGGAACTATTGCTCCTCACTTATCTATAACGCAAAAACTAACCAACCGCCGACCAGCAGAATCCTACCTTTGGCACATGAACCCCTGGACAGAGCTAAGTATTCAGTATGCCGGCCAGAGAAGTTATTTGGACGACCTTTTTCAGGTTTACCCCACGATTCCGGAAGGCATCCGGGAGATTAACCACGACCGTTGGAGCAGAATTGAAACAGCGTTTCACCACCGGGAAAATCACAACCTTCTAAACGAGCTCCTCAAACTGGACCTTTTCCCGATTAAAGACAGTTACATAGCTTATCTGAAAAGGGACAGAACCGCCATTGAGCGCAACCCTAAAACCATCAACCGCATTTGCGGACGGCTTTACGAAATGGGGCTTGATACTATTTTTGCCCGCTGCACCGAACCCAAAGAAACGAACCGCCAGATTGGACCGTTTTTCAAACGTTGGTTGGACAAAGGCGTTCTGGGCGTTCCGCCGGTTGCCATCGCCGAGTTTACTGCGACGGATGAAGATGCCGTTTTAAAAGGCAGCGATGCCCAGCTAATGGACTTTGCCAGAGAGCGCCTGAATTACCGGCACAGCAAAGGGCTGGATTTCATAGGGCGATTTAATGGAAAATATGTGATAGGCGAAGCCAAGTTTTTGACAGACTTCGGCGGCCACCAGAATGCGCAGTTCAACGATGCCATCAGTACAGTGGAAGCAGCCGGCGTAAACGCTGTAAAAATTGCTATCTTGGACGGTGTGCTCTACATCAAAGGCAACAACAAAATGTATCGCTCCATCACCACCACCTACGCGGAGTATAACATTTTGAGTGCTTTGGTGCTTCGGGAGTTTCTTTATCAAATTTGAGTGGCTATGGAATTGAAGTACCAAAACAAAATGGCAGAAGCGGACCTGCTGGATAGCATCCCAGATTTGCCTTTCAACTGCCCATACAGACAGGGAGATAATATTTTAATCCAGAGCGACAACTTGTCGGCGCTTAAATTTCTGCTTACCAACCTGAAGCTGGCAGGGAAGATTGACCTGGTTTATATTGACCCGCCTTTTGCTACAAACAACACCTTTACGGTAGCCGATTGCGGCAGAGCGGCCACAATTAGCAATAGCAGCAGCGGAAACGTGGCATATTCGGATACGCTTACGGGCGCAGATTTTCTGGAATTTTTACGCCGGCGACTGGTTTTATTAAAAATGTTGCTCTCTGAACAGGGTTCCATCTACCTGCATATTGACTATAAAATAGGTCATTATGTGAAGATTATCATGGATGAAGTCTTTGGTATTGAAAACTTCCGGAACGACATTACCCGGATAAAGTGCAATCCGAAGAACTTCTCCAGAAAGGCATACGGCAACATGAAAGACCTTATCCTTTTTTACTCAAAAACAAATAATCCAATCTGGAATGAGCCTAAAATGCCTTATTCGGAAGCGGACAAAAAGAAGCTTTTTGCCAAAGTAGATAAAGACGGCAGGCGTTACACAACTATACCGCTCCACGCGCCCGGCGAAACGCTCAACGGGAAAACGTCCCAACCGTTTAAAGGCATATTGCCGCCTAAAGGCCGCCACTGGCGTAGCGACGTGAAAGTGCTGGAGGAGCTGGATGAGGCGGGTTTGATTGAATGGAGCGACAAAGGAAATCCCCGAAAAAAAATCTTTGTTGATGAGCAGGAAGGAAAGCGGGTGCAGGACATTTGGGAGCTGAAAGACCCGCAATATCCTGTATATCCAACCGAGAAAAACCCCGACCTGTTAGACCTTATCATAAAAACCTCTTCCAACGAAGGCAGCCTTGTGCTGGACTGTTTTGCAGGCTCGGGCACGACGTTAAAGGCGGCACAGGTGAATAATCGCACCTGGATTGGAATTGACCAGTCGGACGAGGCGATTAAAGCAATTGAAGCAAAGCTTGGCGACATCAGCGGCGACCTGTTCACACCCGAACCGGCTTATATCAGATTGACCGAAGAAAAAAGCGCGGTCTGCCTGGCGGAGCGTTCGGCATAGGCTGAAGCACGAAACCATGTGCGCCGGTGTTTCCTGATTTTCTCCCCCTACATCCTCACAATCGCCCGATAGGCCGCGCTCACCACTGCCGTCATCTTGGGAAAATCAAGCGTGTCAATGGTGTCGGTCAGCATGTGGTAGTTGGGGTTGCGGATGAAAGAAGTGTCGTTGATCATTAGCGCGGGGTAGCCAAAAGCCCAGTAGCTTCTGTGGTCGGATAAACCCGCCAAAAGATTATGGGCCGGAAAGTTTACAATCTGCACGTCAATACCGGCGTTGCGGGCCATCAGCGCATGTACTTTTTCATTAAAAGCTTGGTAGCGCGTCGTGCCTACTACAATGATGAAATTGGCCGTGTCCGGAAAAAGCCCTTCCAACGCCGCGTCGGGGATGTCCTGCGAGCCGGGCGCATCCGAAAAATAGCCAATCATCTCATAGCAAATCATCCCGATGACATTGACACCGGCATCCGCGAGCGATTTTGCGTGTACATAACTGCCCATTTGCTCGGTGCCGAAAAACGGCGGCTCTTCCAGGCAATAGGCCACAAAATCAATCCGGTAATCCAGTTCCGGCTGCTGCTCGCTGATGAGCCGCGCCGACTCCAGCAGGCCCGCTACCGCACTGGCGTTGTCATCTGCACCGGGCTGGTCGCCGGCCACGTCGTAGTGAGCGCCCACAATCAACCGCTTCGTTTTCTCCGGGTTGTAGGAGCCAATAATGTTAGTGTAGGTATTTCCGGACGCTTCCCACTGCTGCTCTTCAACGGTGAGGCCCAGGCGTTCAAACTCGGCGCGGACATAGCTGCAAACACGGGCGAGGCTCTCCAGATTCCGGTAATTGCGGTAAGGCCGAAGCTCGGTCAGGAACAGAACGTCGTTGTAGAGGCGGGGTTGCCGGGCGTGGATATAAGGAGGTCTATTCATAAAGGAAATTCGAAGTGAAAGGACTGCGTGCTGCCCGGGCTACATAAAGGAGCGCAGGAGCGTAGGCAGGGAAATAATGGGTAGTGAAAAATAGTCCTGCTACTTGTACGAAATCTTTGTCATCCTTGGAAGGATCTAAAGCGGCTTCTTCTGGAAAGGACAAATAGGTTCTTCCGAGAAGGACAAAGAAAATGTCTCTCTGAGTGAACGATTCACCGGTCTGGGCGGAGCTTCGCTGGGATGAAGGACGAGCCGACCTCATTTCCCGGACAAGCCCAAATCCCGATTTGCCGCAAAGCACCACTAATACCAAAGAGACAGCTAAAATGAACACCGTAAT
>DDEO01000197.1:4880-18408 GCA_002336725.1 Bacteroidetes bacterium UBA1952
AACGCGATGCATGATTTAGCTGGCTAAATGGTATAAGAAGCCGCGAAACTAAACGGTTGCTCTTGAAAATAGTTATGCAACAGAATTTAATGCGACCCGGCATTTCCCGCCCCGAAAAATTTTTTTCAAACTTTTTTTCCGCGACATAGTTTGGCGTGTCGGGCCATGACCTTTGTCTCATGACCTTACTACAACCCACTGCCAACAGCACCCTACTCCGCACCATTGACACCATCTTCAAGGGGGCCCGAAAATGCGATATGGACACGCAGCGGCTCCAAAACCTGCAGGCCGAAATTGAGCAGCTCGCCCGCTACCTGAAGACCACCGAGACCGGCGCTTTCTTCGCTGCCCTCATCTTCTCCTTTACCTATCGCGAGGGGCGAGCCGACTTCAACGATATGTCCCGCCACATGGAGTGTAGCCCTACCCAACTGCTCGAGTTCATGGACCAGTTTGAAGCGCTGATCGCCGGCGGAATCATCCAGAAAACCAAAGCCAGCGTTTTTCGCCGCCGCACCAACCCCACGAACGACACCTATAAATTCCATCCCGCAGTTGCCGATGCCATCATCCGCGGGCTGCCGTTTCCGGAAAAAGGAACGACTGGCTCCGAAACAGACATCCTGATAGCACTGGAAAACATCTGCGACCTGATGGACAAAAGGAAGGATGAAGAGATTTCTACTACCGAACTCCTGCTCGAAGCCGAGGCCATTTGGCAACAAAACGACCATTTCCCGCTCTTCCAAAAAATTCAGAGTTTTGGCCTCGAATCGGAATTCGCCCTGGCGTATCTGGCCTTTGTCTGGCAGGCGATTTCCGGAAAACAAGGCTTTGATATCGAAGGCGTTTCCGGATGTATTTTCGAAAGCCGCCCCAGCCATTTCCGCTTTATGCGTCGTTTTATGGAAGATGACAACCCGCTGCTGGAAAAAGACCTCATCGAAATTGATGCGGCCCGCTTCCTCAATGATGCCGAAGCCCGCTTCACCGACACTTCTTACCAACTGCTCAAAGACTGCGGCATCAACCTGTTTTTCAACGAAAAGAAAAGAGACAACCTCATTAGTGCCGCCGACATTGTGCCGCGTCAGCTGATTTTTGACCCATCTGATATGGCATCGCTCGAGACCCTGCGTACGCTGCTGGGCGAAGAGAAATACACCGAAACCCGCCGGCTTCTGGAGCAAAAAAGTCTGCCCAAGGGCCTCACCGTCCTGCTCCACGGCGCGCCCGGCACCGGCAAAACCGAAATCGTGAAGCAGCTGGCCCGCGAAACCGGCCGCGACATTATGAAGGTAGAAATCAGCCAGGCAAAGTCTATGTGGTTTGGCGAAAGCGAAAAGCGCATCAAGCGGATTTTTACCGATTACGCCGCCTGCGCACGCACCTGCAAGCAGATGCCGATTTTGTTTTTCAACGAAGCCGATGCCATCCTGGGCAAGCGCCGCGAAAACGGCCATTCCAATACCTCGCAAACCGAAAATGCCATCCAGAACATCCTGCTCGAGGAACTCGAAAACTTCGAGGGCATTTTTATAGCGACTACCAATATGGCCATGAACCTGGACAGCGCGTTTGAACGGCGGTTTTTGTTTAAAGTCCGCTTTGAAGCGCCTTCGGTGGACGTGCGCACCCAAATCTGGGCCTTGCGCCTGCCGGACCTCACACCGCAGGAAGCACAGTTGCTGGCCGTGCGCTTTCCGTTTTCGGGCGGGCAGATTGATAACATCGTTCGCAAAAAAGAAATCGAAGAAATCGTGAGCGGCCGGCCCGTGTGCCTGGAGCAGTTGCTCTCGTTTTGCGAAGCCGAAACACTGGCTGCCCAGCGCGCCCGCATTGGCTTCGGCGCGGCTGCATAGCGAGCTAAAAAGACACTCCGGCGGGGCCGCGTTTTCCGGAAATTTCCGGAAAACGGCGGTTCTGCGGAGCCTCTCCTGCCGGCTGTACTGACTGCGTTCGCGGAAAAATCTCGCAGAGACGCAGAGACGCAGAGAAAAACCTCCTCCACTAACGGACCTCGCAGAAGCGCAGAGACGCAGAGAAAAATCGCTACGGTTAAACGCCTCTTAGGCGGCGGGATTTGCGTTCCGGCCACTCGTCCCTCACTCCTTTTATTTCATCTTTCCACCCCCAAAAACCAATCCATTTCTTATGAGCTACAACACCAATCCAGTCGTCGTTCCGTGCAAAAACTGCGACAAAGGCGTCGTTATTGTGGAAGTGCCAAACACCGGTTCGGGCGGCACCAAAGCCTCTTCGCCCTGTCCGAAATGCCACAAAACATCCAGCTATCATTATGACCTCAATGCCGGGAAACTGACCCGGATTTATTGAGGCATCCAAAAAGCCCCGGCAAACTTGTCGGGGCTTTTTTGGGTTTTAGGAAAAGGCGTTTCAGGGCGTGGAGAAAGGCTGCTTTTTGTGCGGTCTGGTGCTGCGTCTGTTTTACGGTTGTCCCGGCTATTGCAAGGCTTGCGGCCCTGTTATGGGTCCTCTAAAACATCGCTTTCGGAACGACCCATTTCCGGAAATTTCCGGAAAAACGGATTCCGGGGGGCAGTTTCCAAAAGCCATTTTCCGGAAATCCGCCTGTTACCTTCGCGCCATGGGAATCGTCATCCGCCAATCGCTGAAAGCGACGGCTGTCACGCTGCTCGGCTCGGTTATGGGCGCTGTTTCCATTGTGGTGGCCTCGCGGCTGGTGGGGCAGCAGGAGCTGGGTTTTAGCCGGATGCTGGCCGCCTATGGCAGTGTGGCCGGCATTTTGCTCACGCTGGGTTTTCATGCGGTGGTGTCTGTTTTTCTCTTTCGCCACGCCGCCGACGCGCAGAAACGCGCTTCGATTCTGGGCCTCGGCCTGCTGATTCCGGTGGTAGTTTCGTTGTTGCTTTTTGGCGTTTATTTCCTCTTCAAAGAAAATCTCTTAGGGCTGTTTCGTCCCGCCGATCAGCCGCTTTTCCGGAAATATTTCCCCTGGTTTCCGGTCATCTCGCTGCTGGTAACAGTGCAGGCCGTGCTCGAAGGTTTTTTGATGACGGAGATGAAAATCACCGTTTTTACCACCGTGCGCGAAGTGGGCCTCAAAGGCGGCAACCTGCTGCTGATACTGCTCTTCGGCTTGGGCGCGATCACGTTTTCGCAATGGATTTATGGCATCGCGGCGCTCTATGGCGTGGCCAATGTGCTGTTGCTGTTTTCGGCCTGGCGCACGGGTCATTTCCGGGTTTCTTTTCAGTGGCGGGCCTTGAGCCGGCGAGAGCTGTATGATATTTTCCACTTCGCCGGTTTTCATGCGCTGCTCGGCGTAACGGTGTATCTGGTGGGCTTCCTCGACAGCATGATGCTGGCCCCGCTCGACCGCGACGGATTGACGGCCTCGGCGATTTATACCAGTGCGCTCTTCATCATTTCGCTGCTTCAGATTCCCTACCGCGCCATGACTTCTTCTGTAACGCCCAATCTTACGGAAGCTTATGCGCAGGATGATCTCGCCAAAGTGAAAGACGTTTTTACGCGCTCTTCTGTCAATATTTTTCTGGCCACGCTGGGTATGGCGGTGTTGATTATTGCCAATCTGAAGAAAGGGGTTGAGTTGCTGGGGGCGGGCTACGAACTGGTAACGCCGCTGGTTTTGGTATTGATGATTGGCCGCCTGTTGGACGCAGCCACGGGAATCAACGAGCAGGTCTTGTCGGTCTCCAAACATTACCGGTATAGCTTTGTGTTGTCGCTGTTTCTGGCGGTCGCGTTGTTTGCGCTGGGCTACGCGTTGATTCCGCGCTATGGCGTTTATGGCGCGGCATGGGCCTCCACGGCGGCGCTGGGCTTGTATAATGTGGGCAAGTGGGCCGTGGTGTGGCGCAAGACGGGGTTGCAACCTTTTTCGGCGGCCACGTTCCGGATGGTGATGGCGGCGGGTCTGGCGCTCGTTCCGGCCTTTTTAATTCCGGAAATTCCGGTGTGGCTGGTAGATGTTGGGGTGCGAACGGCGATCGTTTCGACATTGTATCTGCTGCTGTTGCTGTGGCTTCGGCCCTCGCCCGATTTCAATAATATGACGCTCGGCCTGCTCCGCAAAATGCGGCGGGGGAAATAGGCCCGTTTGGAGCCGCGCAGGCCGGTTGGGCGTTCTCTTTCCGGAATTTGGGGTTTTGCTATCAACCCGCCGACGGGGCCGTCTGTATTTTTGCGGCTCCCACATTTTCTGTTTTGTTGCGATGAAAAAGTTTTTTGCCGGGCTGCTTCTGCTGCTCGGTTTATCGGCTATGAGCCATGCGCAGGTGGTAGCGCCCGAAGTCTGGACCATGCCCAAGCGCGAATTTCGCGCCGCCTGGGTGGCCACCGTTTCCAATATCGACTGGCCTTCTAAGCCGGGCCTTTCCACCGAAGCCCAGAAAGCGGAGGTCATCCGGCAGCTTGATTTCCTGCGCGGTATTGGCTGCAACGCCGTGATCCTACAAGTGCGCCCCGTGGCCGATGCCTTTTACAACAGTCCGCACGAGCCGTGGAGCCGCTTCCTGACCGGCAAGACGGGCCGCGCACCGGAACCGTATTACGACCCGCTTCAGTTTTGGGTGGAAGAAGCCCACAAACGCAATATGGAACTGCACGCCTGGTTTAATCCCTTCCGCGCACTGACTGACAGCAAGAAAAACCTGAATCCCGAAGGCCACATCACCCGCACGCGCCCCGACTGGCTCATTCACTACGGCGGCAAATCGTATCTGGATCCCGGAAATCCCGAAGCCCGCGAATACAGCCTGCGCGTGATTGCCGACTGCGCCCGCCGCTATGACATCGACGCGGTGCATATCGACGATTATTTCTATCCCTATAAAATCGCCGGGCAGGAATTTGGCGACGGCGCTTCCTTTAGCCGCTACAACCCCAATGGCCTGAGCCGCGCCGACTGGCGTCGCGAAAACGTAAACGCGTTTGTGAAAGCCATGCACGACTCGGTGCGCACCTCGAAGCCCTGGGTCAAAATCGGGATTTCGCCCTTTGGCATCTGGCGCAGCCGGGCAAAAGATTCTTTGCGCGGCTCCGACACGCGGCCCACTACCACCACCAACTATGACGACTTGTATGCCGACGTGTTGCTGTGGGTTGAAAAAGGCTGGGCCGATTATGTGTTGCCGCAATTGTATTGGGAACACGGCCACCGTTCTGCGCCTTTTGAAGTGCTGCTGCGCTGGTGGAACCAATGGAAATATGCCCGCCATGTTTATTATGGGCTTGGTGTATATCGAATGGCCGAGCCGAATTGTCCGGTTTGCTGGCGCACGCCCAGCGAGGTGCTTGCTCAGATCCGGGCCATTCGGGGGCTGAATGTGCCGAGCGGTTATGCCTTTTACAGCGCCTCTTCTTTCCGGAAAATCACCCCTTCGCTGGCCGATTCCTTGCGCGAATTCTACAATCCGGCTATTGCCCTGCCGCCCACCATGCCCTGGATAGACAGCCAGCCGCCCGCCGCGCCCGCCGCGCTGCAAATGCGCCTCACCGAAGGCGGCGCACAACTGCAATGGCAGGCTTCTGCGTCAGCCGGTCGCGAGCCGGTGCGCTATGCGGTGTATCGTTTTGGGGCGGATGAAAAAATCAATCTGGAGCGTGCCGAACGCCTCATTGGCCTGACGAGCGAGGCCCGCTTTGTGGATAATTTCATTCCGCACGGCGGCGCTGTGGTGTATGTGGTAACGGCACTCGACCGCCTCTGGAACGAAAGCGCACCCACGCAGCCGGTAAAAAGGCTTTGACGACACCCGATCCGTTGTATCTTTAGCCTTCCGCATCGTATGAAAGCATTGTATTTTTCCGCCGCATTTGCTGCGCTGCTGCTCACCACCGGCTGCCAGAAAGACCATTCCGCAAAGGAAGTTGCCGGCAAAGGCGGGCCGGCAGCCCTGCGCATCTCGCTCAACTACAACGGCATTCCGCTGGAACAAGGACGGGTGCGCATCCGCTACAACGCGAGCGAAGCACCCGCCAACCCGCTGGGCTGGAGCGATAGCGCCGATGTAACGCAACTGCGCTCTACCGTTGGGCAAGCCCTTTTCCCCAGTCTTTATAAAGGACGCTACTATATTGAGGGCACGGGTTATCTGCCCAATTCTACCTTTAAAAACCCCAAAATCGTAACGGGCGGATTTGCCTACACGCTTACCGAAGACCGGACGATCAATCTGTCGTTGCCGCTCGATATTGTAGTAGAGTAAACGCCGAAAATCGTTGTGAAGACGCTTGCGCAGATTCCGGAAAAAGGACTGTGCAGGTGTCTTTTTATTTTGATTTTTTTACCCGCCCAACTGCCCGCAATCCCTTATCTTTGAAAGAAAAGGAAACGACTATGTTTGACGACGACGATGAGTACCTCGAAGACGACCAGGCCCACATGGAAACGCTCCTGCAACGCTTTGAAGCCATCCGGAATGGCAGTGGCGGCGGCCTGCTCGATGAAGACGAATTTGAGAAAGTAGCGGAATATTTCTTCCAGACCAACAACGAGGAACAGGCGCTCCTTGCCTGCGACATCGCCCGCACCTATTACCCCTTCTCGTCTTCGGTTTTGCTGCTGAAAGCCGAAATCCTGACCAATTCGCAGAAATACGGACAGGCCCTGAAGGTGCTCGACGAGCTGGATCAATACGAGGCGCATCATATCGACAGCGTCTTGCTGCGCTCCGATATTTTTGTAAGCCAGTTTCGCCATGACTCCGCCGCTGCGCTGCTCGAAGGCGAAATGCCGCATTTCAAAGGCCGCGAACTGATAGAACTGCTGCTGGAACTGGCCGATGTGTATGACGAAGGCGAGGACTTTGAAAAGGTATTCGACACGCTGAAGAAAGTGCTGACCCTGTCGCCGCGCCACGAAGAGGCTTTGCAGAAAATATGCTTCTGGGCCGAATTTACCGGGCGGCTGGAGGAAAGCGTGGAAATGCACACCGAACTCACCGATAAAGACCCCTACAACGCACTGGCCTGGTTTAACCTCGGTGCAGCCTATCAGGGGCTTAAAATGTGGGAGAAAGCCATTGACGCTTACGAATTTTGTGTGGCCATTGACGAGAACTTTGAATTTGCCTACCGCAATATGGCCGATGCCTATATGCGCCTGAAATGGTATGAACGGGCTATTGAAGTGCTGGAAAAACATCTTGAAATAGCCAAGCCGGAAGACGTGATTTATGAGGCTATGGGCTATTGCTGGGAGAAGCAAAAAGATTTTAGCAAGGCACGCCACTATTACCGGCAGGCTTCCCGCCTCTCGCCCCAGGACGACGGTATTTTCTATAAAATCGGCGAAACCTATGCCCGCGAAGAAGAATGGGAAAAAGCCGCCCGCGCCTTTGGCATCGCCCTAAACCTCGACAAGGAAAATGCCGCCTACTGCATGGCGCTCGGCAACTGCCTTATGGCCATGGATGCGATGAGCGAAGCACTCGTGTGCTACCTGAATGCCGTGCGGCTGAAGCCCAACAACAAAACCACCTGGACGGCCCTGATTCGCGGCCTGTATGTTGGCGGATATTATGAAGAAGCACTCACACAGTTGGAAATCGCCCGCGACCACCTCGGCGATAAGCCCGACCTGCGCTACTACGACGCGGCGCTACTGCTGGAAATGGGCAAATCCAAAGAGGCACTCATTCAATTGGAAACGGCCCTGCGCGGCGCACCCAAGCGCCTCAGGATTTTCACCGACCTAAACCCCGATTTCCTACGCCGCAGCGCCGTCAGCGAATTGATTGCGCGGTATAAACGGAGCTAATGAGTTGAGGGATGAAGGAATTTCCGGAAATTTTTCAGGATAAAACAAAAGAGTCGCTTCTGGAGAAGCGGCTCTTTTGATGTTTAATGGCGGCGTATGGCAGCGCTTGTTTCCGGAAATTTCCGAAAATCAAGCGCTGTGTGTCAGGAGCAACGACTGCCTTTGCCCAATACCGGAAACACTACGGGCAGCGCATCCGGAACCGATAATTCTAATGAATCACCCGGTCGGCGCAGGAGCTGGAGGCAAAAGCATCGGGCTTGGCGCGGAAGGTGAAGCCCATACCGAGGATATAACCCATGGCCTCGCTAAACGCCTCGTGGGAGCGGTGTTGCGGACTGGCGTTGATGTCGGCGTGAACTTCCATTTCAACGCCTTCCTGCGAAAAAATATCGCAGAGTTTGTAGGCAATGTCGATACTGCGCGCCACCTCGCTCATCATGCGTTCCCGAAGCGAGTGCGGCTGATTGCTGCGTTCGGTATTGAGATACATAAAGCCGCCCTGCCCCTGCCGCAGAAAAACGATAACGGTTGCAAATTCCGTTTCCGCGCCGCGCACGATAGAGTCGGTGCCGATGCAGACTTTGAGTTTGTAGCCTGCTTCTCTTTCCCGCTTTATGGTTTCAAAAACGGCCTGCTGAATGGGCACCCGGATAGGCTCGCCCCGATATTTACGCCACTGCATACGCACATGAATAGGTTTTGAAAATAAGAAAGACCTAAACCAAACCAACCCGTCAGATTTTCTAAATGTACGGACGAACGAGCAGAAAGTGGTAAGTAGCGCGATACAAGCCCCCGTCGCGGGGTAACAAAATGGGATGACAACACCAAGAATGACAAACGATTAGTAAAGCCATCAACTTTATCAACAACAATCAACCCAAACAACAACAATCAACCTTCCAACAACAATCAACCTTCCAACAACAATCAACCCAATCAACAACAATCAACAACAATCAACCCATGAAACCCATCCCTACCAAATCATCGTTACGCCACCGAGGAAGTTGATGCCGGCCTGCGGGAAATACGAGTTGCTCACCGTGCGTGTGCCCGCTACGTCGAGGCTGTAAGTAAAGCCGTTCGCTTCGTATTGCTTGTTGAGCAGATTATTTACCATTACATCAAAGCGGATTTTGGGGCCGCGCACGATGGGCAGCGCATAGCGCAGGCGCAGGTCGAGCAGGCCATAGGCATCCAGACTGCGGTCTGCCGATTGCGTATTATCAAGGTATTGGCGGCCTACATATTTGCCCATCAGCGCCGCTTCAAAACCGGCGAAGGGCAGCGCCGTAACCGAGAACGCACCAATGAGATTAGGCGAAAAAGCCAGGTCGGTGTTTTGGTATTCAACGGCCTTCTGCGGCAGATAATCATAATTGGCGCTCACCGCATCTATATACTCGGTAAAAGCCTCGATTTTGTTTTGCGAAAGGGTCAGATTTCCGGAAAAAAAGAGTTTTTCGGACGCTTTGTAAGCCGCTTCCAGTTCCAGTCCGCGCCGGAAAGACCGGGGTACATTCTGCCGCGTGTACGCGCCCACATCGTTGATTTTTCCGGTTACAACCAGTTGGTCTTTATACTGCATATAATAGCCGTTGATACCGGCGGAAAAGCGTGCATTCCGGAAAGTATATCCCGCCTCAAAATCGAGGAGTTTCTCCGGTCGCGGCTGAAGCGTATCGCCGGCCTCAAAATCATTTCGGTTCGGCTCCTTTTGGGCCACCGCCACCGAGGCATAAACCCGCTGCTGCTGCGTCGCCGTTTGCTGCAAGGTATAGTTCAAACCGGCTCTTGGGTTGAAGAACAGATAACTTACATCGGGCTTCAGGGTTGGATTTTTCCGGAAACCATTCATCACATAATGCACGCCCCGAAGCTGGAGTTCGCCAAACAAAGACAGGGCATCATTCACCTGCTGCCCGGCTTTCAGATAGCCGGTTACGTCTGTCTTGTAAGCGTCAAGATTATACCAGCGATAGTCGGCAGGAATGCTGCCTTTATCCGCCCACTTCACAAAGCCATAGTGCTTGTTGGTATAGCGGGCCGCGCTGCCGCCCAGCGTGATCGCCGTGCCGCGCCGATTCCAGCCCAGCGCACCCACTGCGCCGACGTGATGATTATCAAGCCAGAGTTGCCGGATCAGATTCGTTCGCGTCAGGGTATCCGCGCCATAGATGGCCGGCGGCAGGCCATAGCTTTTATATTTCTCGTTGTTGCGGTATTCTTCGTAATAGCCCCTGCCGCGCGTGTAGAAAGGCGCGAGGTGCAGCGTCAGGCCATTATCGAAGCGGTGGTTGAAGTGCAGTTGATAATAATCCTGCTGATAATTATCGGTCTGGTTGCTATAAAGAAACGCATTGTAGCGGCGCGGGTCGGCAGCGAAGAGGTTGAGGCTATCCTGCGGAGTAAAGAACAGCGAGCCGACATTTTCCTGATAATAGGTACGCAGGGTGCTGTCGTTGCCGCGCAGTTTGGCTTCTGGCACGCCGTTCCAGGCCTGATAGGTTTTCTCGGTTCCGGTCATCAGCAGGGCGCGCAGGCTGGTGCGGGGCGAGGGCTGCCAGGAGCCAACAAGTTGTGCCGCCCGCAAGCTGCTGGAGGCGCGATCCACAAAGCCATCCGAGGAAATGCGCGACAGGCGGGCATCCATCCGGAAGCCGCCGGGCAGCAGGCCGGTACCGGCCTTCACAGTGTAGCGTTGGGTGTTGAAGGAGCCGCCGGTTGCGGTGATTTCGGCACCGGCAGTATCGCGCTGGGCCAGGTTGTCGAGCGAGACGGTAGCGCCGAAAGCGCCCGCGCCATTGGTAGCAGTGCCCACGCCGCGCTGGATTTGCACCGAGCCGGTAGAAGAAGCGATGTCGGCGAAATTGACGAAGAAAGTTCCCTGTGATTCGGCATCGTTCATAGGCACCCCGTTGAGCGTGATGTTGATGCGCGTGCCGTCGGTGCCCCGTATGCGCAGATTGGTATAGCCCACACCGGCACCGGCATCGGAACCCACTACTACCGAGGGCGTTCCCCGGAGCAGATAGGGCAAATCCTGACCGAGGTTGGTTTTTTGCAGTTCGGCGGCTTTGAGAGTGGTATGGGCGAAGGGTGCATTGCTGCCCACCCGCACGGCGCGCACTTCTACATCCCGAAGGTTGCGGGTGGTGTCGGGTGTTTGGGCGGCAGCGGCGAAGGCCATTAGCAGCGGCGCTACAGGGCGCAACAGGCGAAGCAGGAGCATGGGCAGAGCTAAAAAAAGCGCGAAGCGAAAAGGCGTTTTCCGGAAATTCCGAAAGAGCCGGGGCCTGTTTTTAATCTCCGCCGAAGGCTGTAGCCGTTTTTTCTGCGCTCCGATGCCGCTTTTTTTTCCTTCAGGAAGAAAATACCCGGCCCATATTTCCGGAAAACCGGTTGGGCGGAAAGGGTCTTTCTCTGAAAAAGAAAGCAGCGTTGGGAGGGAAAAAGAAAAAGGCTCGCCGTATGCGAACGCAGCAAAGACCTGAGGAGGTGGCTCGCTGCGTATTACATTTCCTAACCGGCATGACCCGGTCGAGGTTCAGCGGGTATTATCTCAGCCTGCTCTGGATAAATGCAGAGGAGGCACCCCGAGTAATTGGTTTGTTTCTGAAAACAGGGCAAATGTAAATCCGCTTTTTCTTTTTTTTTTGAAAATAAGAGCGTTTGTAAAAAAGAATATTCCTTACCTTGTGCATCCATTTCCTCAATCAACAATGAAAAAATCCTTACTCAGTGCGGCCGTTCTGATGGCCCTGGGCAATTCTGCCTTCGCACAACTGCCCGTCAGCACCACACCCCAAAATCGCAAGGTGGTTCTGGAAGAGTTTACCGGCATCTATTGCACCTGGTGTCCCGATGGCCACAAGCGTGCGAATGACCTGCAGGCCAGCAAACCCGCCGGCGATGTGATTCTGGTGAATATCCACACAGGCGGCTACGCAGCTCCCGGTGCGGGCGCTCCCGATTTTCGCACCGCAGAAGGCGCCGCCATCTCCAATATCCCGGGCATGGGCATCACCGGCTATCCGACCGGCTCCGTAAACCGTCATATGTTCCCCGGCAAAACGGCCTTTGCCCAGAGCCGTGGCGACTGGGCCACGATGGCCAACCAGATTCTGGCCATGCCCTCGTATGTAAACGTGGCGCTGCAAGGCTCCCTCGATATTCAAACCCGTCAACTGACGGTGAATGTGGAGGCTTACTACACCGGCACAACTACCAACGCCAATAACCTGACCGTGATGCTGTTGGAAGATAATGTTCTCGGTCCGCAGGTAGGCGCTGATGTACTCTATCCGCAGATGATCCAGCCGGATGGCAGCTATACCCACAACCATATGCTGCGCAAGGTGCTCAACCAATCGGCTATGGGTGAAGCACTCACCGGCACAACGGCGGGCAGCACCATCTCTAAGACTTATACCTTCACCGTTCCGCAGCAGTTTGTCAACAATCCATCTTATCTGGGTAATCTGCGCCTCGTTGCCTTCGTGGCCGAAGGGAATAGCGAAATTATGACCGGCGCTTATGGCCCTGTTACGCTCACCAACGCTGCAAACGCAGTAGCCGGCGAGTTTTATGGCAATATCGTAGCGGAATCTGAAGTGTGCCAGGGAACGCTCAAGCCGCTTGTCAAGGTGTTCAACAGCGGCTCTACCGCCATTCAGTCGGGCGAGATCACTTCTAATGTAAATAGCGGCGCTTCTTCTACACTGCCCTTTACCAAAACTATTGCCCCGCAAACGTTTGAGTTTGTGCAACTGCCGGCGACCACTTTCACGCCGGTTGCCAACAACACCCTGAACCTCGCGCTGACGCAGGTAAATGGTGCTGCCAACCCGGCCACGTCCAACAACACGGTTTCAAAGTCTAACATCCTGCTGACCACCCGCATGGCGACGGAAGACTCTGTAACCATGACCTTCACACAGGATCAATACGGCTCCGAGAGCACATGGAAAGTAATCGAAGAAGCTTCCGGAACGGTTGTGGCGCAGGGCGGCCCCTACTCCGATCTTTCTGCTGCCGGCACGGTTACGTATGTGTCTAAGTTTAAAATCCAGCCTTCCAAATGCTATATGGTTGCCGTAACGGATGCTTATGGCGATGGCATCAACAGCAGCTACGGTGCTGGCGGATATGAACTCTCCACAATTGCCGGTGTGATCTATACCTCTAACGGTAAATTCGGCAAGGGTGAAAACCGCTACTTCAAATCTTCCGCGAATCTTGCGGTTCCGGCTACGGCTTCTCTTATGTCGGCTGTAGAACTGGCACCCAACCCCACTTCCGGCGATGCTGCGCTGCGCATCACGCTCGAGAAAGCCTCCAATATCCACATCGAAGTGCTTGATGTCGTAGGCCGCGTGGTGAAAGCCGTAAGCCCGAAACAACTGTCTGCCGGAGAACACCAGATTACACTGGAGACCGCAGGCCTGAACGCCGGTATCTACAATGTGCGTATCAGCAGCGAAACCGGTAGCGTTACCCAGCGCCTCTCTGTTGTGAAATAAGCACTGGCAACTGCCTTTTAAATTGAAAATCCCCGGAGCTTTTTCCGGGGATTTTTTTGTGCCTGAAAATGCCCTTTTTAGGCTGCTTTTTCCGGAAATTTTCACGCTGAATAAACGCAATTTCCGGATGCCTGAGATTGCCTGCGTCGAACCCTTCCCGAATCCAGTTCAGCACAAGCCTTGAGCCGCCATCTCCGAAACACAGATAATTGAGATTGCGGGTTACCGC
>DDEO01000191.1 GCA_002336725.1 Bacteroidetes bacterium UBA1952
AGACGAAAGACAAAAGACGAAAGACGAAAGACGAAAGACGAAAGACGAAAGACGAAAGATGAAAGATGAAAGACAAAAGACGAAAGTGAAGCTGTCTGAATTTTCCGGAAATGCCCATCTCCAGAAACCCCTTCGAGGTTCAATTTGAATAGCCCCGGGTAAAAACCGGAGAAGGCAGATGAAAACGTTTAAATAAACAAAGACACCTGTCAGGTTTTTGAAACCTGACAGGTGTCTTTGTTTTCCGGAAAATCAATTTATTTCAGGCGAAGCCGAAGGCTCCAACACTCCAAGCCGAAGGCTCCAACAGCGAAGCGTCCAACGCCGGAACGGCTCCAACAGCGAAGCGTCCAACGTTGTCCAACGCCGGAACGGCTCCAACTACTTCACCGCTTCCGCCAGCGTCTTGCCGATGTCTGCCGGGCTGTCCACTACGTGGATGCCGCACTCGCGCATGATTTGCATCTTGGCGGCAGCGGTATCTTCTGCGCCGCCTACAATCGCGCCGGCGTGGCCCATACGACGGCCCGGAGGCGCGGTTTGTCCGGCAATAAAGCCTACTACCGGCTTGCGCATATTGTCTTTCAGCCAGCGGGCTGCTTCGGCTTCCATGCCGCCGCCGATTTCGCCAATCATAATGATAGCGTCGGTTTCGGGGTCGTTCATCAGCAGTTCAACGGCTTCTTTGGTGGTGGTGCCGATGATCGGATCGCCGCCGATGCCGATGGCGGTAGAAATGCCAAAGCCTGCTTTTACAGTCTGGTCGGCAGCTTCGTAGGTGAGGGTTCCGGATTTGGAAACGATGCCCACGCGGCCCGGCACAAACACAAAGCCCGGCATGATGCCTACTTTGGCTTCGCCGGCGGTGATAACACCGGGGCAGTTGGGGCCAATGAGGCGGCAGTCGTAGTTGCGAATGAAATCGCGGGCAATGATCATATCCTGCACCGGAATGCCTTCGGTGATGCAGATGATGACTTTAATACCGGCTTCGGCGGCTTCCATGATGGCATCGGCGGCAAAAGCGGGCGGCACGAAGATGATAGAAACATCAGCGCCGGTCTTGTCAACGGCTTCTTTTACAGTATTGAAAACCGGGCGGTCGAGGTGCGAAGCGCCGCCTTTTCCGGGGGTTACGCCGCCGACGACATCAGTGCCGTATTCGATCATCTGAGTGGCGTGGAAGGTGCCTTCGGTGCCGGTGAAGCCCTGAACGAGCACTTTGGAAGATTTGTTGACAAGTACAGCCATGAGGTCTTATGAAAAAGTTTTAAGAGGAAAAGCGGTTTTTGAAAACAGCGCCGCAAAAGTAAGCATTAGAAGGGGTGAAAAGGAAGGATTGGCGTTTTTATTCCAATTGGAACAAAAGACCTGAAAACCACAAACAAGGCTTGCATTTCCGGAAAAAGTTTCGTCCCTTTGGGAAAACCTTCACTTATGAAACGCTTTCTACTTTTTGCAATGATGTTATTTTCCGGAATGGTGTCGAAGGGGCAATGGGGCAGCGTGTATGACGGGCTTCCCGGCGATTCGGTTGTGTTTGATTTTGCAGCGGGCGATAGCCTGCGCCGTAGTAACACGATTGGCGAGTGGATAATAATTGACACTTCAGGCTGTACCCTCTGGCAAATCGGAAAGACAAATAAGCCGGGCTTTCTCCAACAGAGCAATACCGTTCGGGGAATTATGACCGACACACAGAATGCCTACTCTATTCATCAGGACGAATCTTTTATTTTCAAAGGATTTAATAGCGGTTACAATCTGAACCCGATTCTAAGTTTTGAGCATCGCTACCAAACAAGGGCAGGAAAAGACGGCGGCCTGGTAGAATTGTCAGCAGATGGCGGGAATAGCTGGGGCAATATTTTTCAGTATCAGGGGAATGGCCACATTCTGACAGACAGTTTTTACACCGCCTCCGACACCATTTCCGGCGGCTTTCCGGCATTCAGCGGCAGCAGCAACGGTTACATTCGCTCACGGATTCAATTATTTATTGGCTTTCCGCTAAGGCCGGCATCTTTGTCGGGAAATCCACTTTGGCTCCGCTTCCGTTTTAGGAGCGATTCCACTGCCGACACGCTCGCCGGCTGGAACATCCGTCGCATAGTTCTGGAAAACGACCAATACTTAGGCGTAGAAAACACGCTGCAAACGACCGCCCGCCTTTCCTTCTCGCCCAACCCTTCCGCCGGTCTTTTCCGCCTCGACGATGCTTTTGAAATCACGCCCGACCAGCGCTATGAAGTGCGCAACACGTTGGGTGCTGTTTTAATTTCCGGAAAACCAGAGCGGACTTTTGACCTCAGCGGCCTGCCGAAAGGTCTTTATTTCATACGTATTTTGGGAAAAGATGGCGCTGCCGGCGGAAAGGTAACGGTGGAGTAAAGGGTTATAGACTGGGGGGCTACCGCCTATAGCTTTCCGGAACGGATTGGCATCAGGCGAAGTCCTCTTTCACAACGGCGCTTTCCGGAATACCAATGGATTCCAGGCTCTCCTTCACCGCCTTCATCATTGGCGGCGGGCCGCAGAGATAGTAATGCGCCAACCCTTCGTTTTTCTGTTCTGCAAGCAAGTCGGGGGTGATATGGCCATTTAAGCAACCTTCCGCCTTTTCATCCGAAAGAATATTGATAAAGTTTTCGCCCAGAAGCCTTTCAAACCAATCGCGCAGGATAATATCCGACTGGGTTTTATTCGCGAAAAGCAGTTTGTTGGCCGCAGCTTCTCCCCGCTGGTGCAGCCATTTAAAAATGGCAATAAAGGGCGTGATGCCTGCGCCGCCCGCTATGAAAACGCCAGGACCCTTGTAGTGAATATCCCCGAAAACATCGCCTACCAACAAATTGTCGTCGGGCTTCAGATTGGGTATCTGCGCCGTTACGCCTTTGTTGTCCGGATAGGATTTGATGACAAATTCAATGGTCTCTTCCTCCGGCAGCGAGGTGAATGTAAAGGGTCGGATTTCGTTTTCCCAACCCGGCTTATCAATAGCAATATCCACGGCCTGCCCGGCTACATAGTCGAGATTTTCAGGCTTTTCAACAACAAGATGCCACACATCGTGGGTGAGCGGCTGAATGGAAAGGATTTTGGATTTCTGTCCCATGTTATCGGGTGTTTTTAGAGTTTGAGGTGTGATAGAAATTCCTTTTTCGTTGCCTCCTCCCGAAAACGACCGGAATATTCGGCAGTAATCGTCTGGCTATTGACATCCGAAATACCCCGCGAGGCAACACAGAGGTGGTCGGCCTGAATAAGTACGGCTACATTTTCGTGATGTAGCGCCTCTTTTAAGCCTTCGGCAATCTCGGTGGTAAGCCGCTCCTGCACCTGCGGGCGTTTGGCGTAGTACTGCACGAGCCGGTTTATCTTGGAAAGACCAATGATTTTTGCGCCGGGGATATAGGCCACATGCGCCTTGCCGATAATAGGCACGAAATGGTGTTCGCAGTAGGAGTAAAGCGTTATGTCCTTCACGAGCAGCATTTCGTGGTAGCTGTTTTTGTTTTCAAAAAGGCTCAGCTTCGGTTTATTCTTCGGATTCAACCCGCTGAAAGCTTCCTGCACATACATTTTGGCAACCCGACGAGGCGTGCCGCAGAGGCTATCATCCTTAAGGTCAAGGCCCAGGGTATCCATAATCTGAGCAAAGTGAAAAGCGATTTTCCGGATTTTCTCTTCCTCGCTGAGGATGCCATTTTCCGGAAAAAGCGGCTGTTTTTCCGGCACAGGCTTTCGTGCTTCCAATTGGTTTTCGGTGTGGAGTATCATAAATTGTTGATTTTAGCCATTACATTTTCTACCATTGCATCGCAGTACACGAGGTTGAAATCAAAAAGCTCGCCCGGCGAATAGCTCTTTTCCAACTCGGCCCGAAGCATGGCTTTGGCTCGGTTGAGGCGCACCTTCACATTGGTCTCGCTGATGCCGAGCAGGTCGGCGGTTTCGGCCACATTCAGCTCGTTGATTGCTCTCAGGGAGAAAACCATCCGGTAATCCTGCGGCAGACGAGTCAATGCTTCTTCCATAACACGTTTCATGTCGCTCCTATATACTTCTTTCATCGTATCCGCGTCTGAATGGGTGAATAAAGGGGTTGCATCCTCTTCAAAAGCCATTGCTACCTCGTTTTTAAAAGCCGCCTTTTCTTTTTTCCGGAAACAATTGTTCAGCATGATGCGGACAATCCAGGTCTTAAAGCTTGAGCGGTTCTGAAACTGCGCCAGATTCCGGAAAGCATCCACAAAGCTATCCTGCATCAGGTCCTGTGTGTCTTCGTGGTTATAGTTGTAGCTGCGGCCAACTTTATAGAGATAGGGATTGAACCGCCGGACGATAAGCTCGTAGAGCGATTTTTCGCCCTGTAGCACCCGCGCCACGATTTCGGTGTCGGTCAATGCTTCAGAAGGCTTCATGAATTACTCGGTGATTTTTGCAAGCTGAGCCATTGAGAATGCCGAAATTGCCATAACGAGGTCGCGAACAGCCACATCCAGGTACATCCCGCCAGCGAGGAGCGTGACTGCAATGGAAGTGAGCCAGCCCGCCACAACCAAGCCGCCGATTCGGGGCCGGAGCAGCACCAGAATGCCGGCAATAACCTCAATCACGCCAACAATCATCATAAAAGTATGCGGCTGAAAAGGCAGCATGGAAGCCATCGCCGGGTTGAGGTATTTGTCCCAGTCGGTGAGCAGATGCAGGAATTTATCCGCGCCGGCAACAACCGGTACTACCACAAAGGTGTATTTCAGTAGGCGGAAAGTGGAGCGTAGAGTTGGGGAAAGTAGTGTGTGTTCCATTCTTTAAGGGGAGATTTTGAGGATTTCTACCAGAATGGAGTAACCGAGAATTGAAAAGGTTACAAAACAGCACTTCGAATCTCTGTTTGTCAGAAACAGACCTTACAAACCCACTAACAACCTTGTAGCCGCCACCATTTTTTCGCCCTGGAAGCGGATAAAGTAATGACCCTGTGGCCAGCCGGATACCGAATAAATCATCTCTTGTTCTGTACCGGCTGCCTCGCGGCGCAGCACCAGCCGACCGGCCATATCCTGTACCAGCACCGTACCACGCTCACCCGACGGCAGTTGCAGGCGCGCTTCTGCGGTGGCTGGCTGCGGACGGACCGAAATTGCCGAAGGCAGCAGCGCCGTTTGCCTTACACTTTGGGGCTGAACGACTTTGATAAGGTAATCGTGGACTTCGCCGCTGCCGTAGTTTTTGCAGAGCGAATCCAGCTTTCCCATTGCATTTAGGTCTAAACATGGCTGCCCCTCTCTTACACGCATTCGGAAGATACCGAGCGGTGCATTAGCCGGAATGCGAATCTTAAAAAAATAGGGGAGCGGCACTGCTCCAAAACTCGGCCCAAACATACAACAGTCTGCTGCCGTACTATCGGGGACGGGTTTAATTAAGCTCTCACCAGCAGTGTCAAAGACAAAGTTCTGGTTAAAATCGGCCCGCATATAAAGCCCACTTATATTGAATCTGATGTTGTTTGTAGAATGAAAGGCGCTACCACTCTTTACAAAGATGCGGGCGTCGTATTCTTTTCCGGGGCTTACTTCTACAGGCGGCAGATGCGTACGGTCGGAAAAACCCGGAGAGAAGGGGACGCCGGGAGTGAAAGTTGGACAACCGGTATTGAGGTCCTGCAATACGCTGCTGCCTTCGCCCCAAATGCTAAAATCCTCAATAACGCCAAACCAGATTGTGTCGCCGGGCTGGTTTACCCGCATCAGACAATTATGGTTGTTATTGTATAGGTCAGTTATACAATAAGTACCTGTTTGGGCAGTTACCCCAAGTGTCATAAGAAGTATAAAGTGGAAAAATCAATCACTTCATAGTTTTTGGGATTTTGTTGTGTAAATTTACCTTTCATCTTTTAACCCACCAAACTTCTTTTTTATAAAAAAGACCTTTTTTCTTTTGCTGCTGTCGCTTTGCGCTGCTGCTTATGCCCACGCTCAGACAGGCCCTTTTTCCTTCTTCTCAAAGGCCCGACAATAAGTGCCGGGCTTTTTGATAAAATCTCGTCAAGCCTTATCACTATGCCTTTCAAAAATCCGTGTTTACCCGTACCAATTCGCTTTATCCCCGTGCCATTACGAGCTACGGATTTTTTATGAAAGCTTCCCGCATCCGGCTTTCTTTGGCTTCCTGCAAAAACCTGGAGGCGAAGATGAAGCTGTTGAGGTCGGGGTCGGTAGCATGGATGATTTGCCGGGCGTTGCCTTCCCATTGTTTTTGCCCCTGATGCATAAATACAATATGGTCGCCGCTTTCCATTACGGTGTTCATATCGTGGGTATTGACGACCGTGGTGATGCCGTATTCGTAGGTGATTTCCTGAATCAGCCGGTCAATTACGATAGAGGTTTTCGGGTCGAGGCCGGAGTTTGGCTCATCGCAAAACAGGTATTTCGGGTTCAGCACAATGGCCCGCGCAAGCGCTACCCGCTTTTTCATCCCGCCGGAAATCTCCGCCGGAAACTTGTGATTCGCATCCTTCAAACTCACCCGCTCCAGCACTTCATTCACCCGCGCCTTCATCTCTCGTTTGGATTGGCGGGTAAACATCTCCAACGGGAACAAGATATTCTGCTCCACCGTCAGCGAGTCAAATAGCGCCGAGCCCTGAAACAGCATCCCGATTTCGGTACGAATGCCTTTCCGTTCCTTGTCCGTCATCGCCACCAGATCTTTCCCGTCATAAAGCACCTGCCCGCTGTCGGGGCGCATCAGGCCCACCATTATCTTCATCAGCACCGTTTTTCCGGAACCCGAAGCGCCGATAATGAGGTTTACCTGCCCCGGCTTCATCACAGCGTCAATGCCGTGCAAAACGGTTTTTTCGCCGAAGCTTTTGTGGATGCTGTGAAGGGTAATCATGGGACGCTGCGCTGTTGGAGCTTTGCTTGGACGCTTCGCTGTTGGAGCCTTCGGCTTGGAGTGCCTGCGGCGTTGGAGCTACGCTTGTTTATTCCAATTAAAAATCATTAAGTGGGTCGCCGTAATTAGTTTAGGTTATTTAGGCTACAAAATGGGGGCATTGCGAGGAGTGAGGGACGAACGACGAAGCAACCTGCACAGAATGCTTGGTAAGATGTGCAGGTTGCTTCGGGGCCGACCCACAATCCGTCCGAGAGGCCCCTCGCAATGACCCACATTTTTTAAACAGCGAATAACCTGAAATAATTTATGCCGCTACTTATCTCACACAAGACTTCCCGTCAGAAGCCGAAGGCTCCAACCCCGCCAACGGCGGGATCCAACAGCTTTAGCGTCCAAGCGCAGCTCCAACAGCGAAGCCGCTTAAACCTGAAAAACACCGCTTTTCCATTCTTTTTCAATCGGCGCATGATTGGCGGCATCGAGGCCTGCCGAGATGCGCTCGCGGGTAGTAGCAGGGTCAATAATTTCATCAATCCAGAGGCGGGCAGCGGCGTAGTAGGAAGAAGTTTGTGCGTTGTAGCGATCGGTGATTTCTTTCAGCAGCGCCTGCTCTTTTTCCGGGTCAATGGTTTCGCCTTTGGATTTGAGGCTTGCCACCTGGATTTGCAGCAGCGTTTTGGCCGCCTGTTCGCCACCCATAACAGCGATTTTAGCGTTGGGCCAACCGTAGATAAAACGCGGATCGTAAGCCTTGCCGCACATCGCGTAGTTGCCCGCGCCGTAAGAATTTCCGGTAATAATGGTAATTTTCGGAACAATGGAATTGGCCACCGCGTTCACCAGCTTCGCGCCGTCTTTGATGATGCCGCTGTGTTCGGAGCGACTGCCTACCATAAAGCCGGTAACGTCCTGCAGGAAAATCAGTGGGATTTTCTTCTGGTTGCAGTTCTGGATAAAGCGGGCGGCTTTGTCGGCGCTGTCGTTATAGATAACGCCGCCGAGTTGCATCTCGCCCTTGCCGCTTTTGAGCACGAGGCGCTGATTGGCCACGATGCCTACTGCCCAGCCATCCACGCGGGCATAGCCGCAAACAATGGTTTTGCCGTAGTCGTTTTTGAAGGGGTCAAAACTGCCCGAATCCACGATGCAGTCAATAACATCTTCTACATTGTAGGGCTTGTTATTTTCGGCGCTCACGAGGCCGTAGAGGTCTTTGGCCGGGCGAATCGGGTCTTTGGGCTTAGCGCGGTCGAAGCCGGCACGCGGCGTTTCGCCCATTTTCTCCACGATGCGGCGCACCTGGTCGAGCGTTTCCGCCTCGGTGTCGAATTTATAATCGGCAATTCCGGAAATTTCGGTGTGGGTTTTGGCCCCGCCGAGGGTCTGGATGTCCACATCTTCGCCAATAGCCGCCTTCACGAGGTAAGGGCCGGCGAGGAAGATAGAGCCGTTGCCTTCCACCATCAGCGTTTCGTCGCTCATGATAGGCAGGTATGCGCCGCCCGCCACGCAGCTTCCCATTACCGCCGCGATTTGGGTGATGCCCATGGCGCTCATCACGGCGTTATTCCGGAAAATGCGGCCAAAATGTTCTTTATCGGGGAAAATCTCATCCTGCATCGGCAGGTAAACGCCCGCCGAGTCCACGATATAAATCACGGGCAGGTGATTTTCCATGGCAATCTCCTGGAGCCGCAGGTTCTTTTTTCCGGAAATCGGGAACCATGCGCCGGCCTTCACGGTGTTGTCGTTGGCGATAATCATGCACAGGCGACCGGCCACTGTGCCCAATCCGCCCACCGTGCCGCCGCTCGGGCAGCCGCCTTCGGCTTCATACATCTCCCAACCGGCAAAAGCGCCGATTTCCTGAAAGGTGCTGTCTTTATCAATCAAATACTGGACACGCTCGCGCGGACTCATCTTGCCGCGCTCTTTGGCCTTGTCCATGGCCTTTTTGCCGCCGCCCTGGGCTACCTGTGCAAATCGCTGCCGAAGCTGTCCGACCGCCAGATTCATGCGGTCTTCGTTTTTATTGAATTCCAGATTCATAAGAAGTGGCGCGAAGGTAATTCATGTTTCATGTTTCATGTTTCATGTTTCATGTTTGATGACAGTTAGGAATTGATGGATTTCCGGAAAAATCCCCACCAACTGCGTTGAGGACACGGCGTGCGTATCCGTCCCAATCCGTTTTATCCGCGTTCCAATATCATTATCATGGAGTCATTGAGAATTTTCACCCCAATCCCAGTTCTTTCTTCTGCACTTCGTCAATGGCCGACGGGGCATCGAGCATTACATCGCGGCCGCTGTTGTTTTTGGGGAAGGCAATAAAATCGCGGATGGTTTCTTGCCCGCCGAGCAGCGCGCAGAGGCGGTCGAAGCCCAGCGCGATGCCGCCGTGCGGTGGTGCGCCATATTCAAATGCGCCCAGCAGAAAGCCGAATTTCTCCTGTTGCTCCTGCGCATCCATGCCGAGGGCGGCAAACATCTTCTCCTGAATATCGCGCTGAAAAATCCGGATGGAGCCGCCGCCGATTTCGGTGCCGTTCAGCACCAGGTCATACGCATTGGCCTTGATGTCGTGGTATTTTGCAATGTCTTGCATCCACTCCAGATGCTCCGGTTTGGGTGCGGTAAACGGATGGTGGCGGGCCACAAAGCGTCCGTTTTCTTCATCGTATTCAAACAGCGGAAAATCAATCACCCAGAGCGGCTTAAATACATTGTTGTCGCGCAGGCCCAGTTGCCCGCCCAGTTCCAGTCGCAGCGCCGAAGCCGCCTTGCGCGTGAGGTCTTCGCCACCGGCCAGGAGTAAAACCAGATCGCCCGCTTCTGCGCCGCAAAACGCCGCCAGTTGCTGCAATTCCTGCGAATTAAAAAATTTATCTACGCTGCTCTTGATGCTGCCGTCGGCGTTGCATCGCACGGTAACGAGTCCCTGCATCCCCACTTGCGGGCGCTTCACCCACTCCGTCCACGCGTCGGTTTGCTTGCGGCTCCAGTCGGCAGCGCCTTTCACCACAATGCCAATCACGGTTTCGGCATTGCGAAATACCGGAAATTCATTCTGTTCCAGCAGCGGCAGGCCATTTTGGCCTTTCGCTTTCAGGTTTTGGAGCTTCATGCCAAAGCGCAGGTCGGGCTTGTCGTTGCCATAGTCGCGCATGGCCGCGTCCCAGGTCATGCGGGGCAGCGGCTCGTCGAGCGTAATGCCGCGCACTTCTGTCAGCACTTCTTTAAAAAGGCTTTCAAAGATTTGCAGGATGTCTTCCTGCTCCACGAAGCTCATCTCGCAGTCGATCTGTGTAAATTCCGGCTGGCGGTCGGCGCGCAGGTCTTCATCGCGGAAGCACTTCACGATTTGATAGTAGCGGTCGTATCCGCTCACCATCAGCAGTTGTTTGAAGGTCTGCGGGCTTTGCGGCAGGGCATAAAACTGCCCTTCGTTCATGCGCGAAGGCACCACAAAATCGCGTGCGCCTTCGGGTGTGCTTTTAATGAGGAAAGGCGTTTCGATTTCCCAGAAACCGTTGCGGTCCAGAAAGGAGCGCACCGTTCGCGACACCCGGTAGCGCAGTTCCAGATTGCGGCGCAACGGCGGGCGGCGCAGGTCGAGGTAGCGGTATTTCATGCGCAGGTCTTCGCCGCCGTCGCTTTCTTCTTCGATGGTGAAGGGCGGTGTGGCGGCGCTGTTGAGCACTTTGAAATCCGAGACTTCCACCTCGATATGTCCGGTCGGGATTTTATCGGTTTTATTATGCCGCTCCAGCACGCGTCCGGTGGCCTGCAAAACGGCTTCGCGGCCCACGTTTTCAGCGTCGAGCAGCGGGGCTTTTTCTTCGTTGAAATAGAGCTGGGTGATGCCGTAGCGGTCGCGCAGATCTACGAAGGTGATGGCACCAAACCGGCGGATGGCCTGCACCCAGCCGGCGAGGGTTATGGTTTTTCCGACATGGTCGGTGCGCAGTTCTCCACAGGTATGCGAGCGATACATAAAAGGCTGATTTTTCTGAAAAAGTCCGCAAAGATAGCCGCTTCCCTTTGCCCGGCGGGCGGCGCTGCGGGATAACTTTGCAGCGTATTTTTTCTGTTTCATTTCCGGAAAATCCCGTCTCTTTTTTTGTGGATGCCCTGCGGCTTTTCTTTCTCCGTCTCGACCTGGAGCTTTGGTATTATCTAAATATTGAGTGGCAGAATGCCTTTCTCGATTACGTGATTCCGTATTTCCGGAACCAGTTTTTCTGGGCGCCGCTGTATCTGTTTCTGTTGGTTTTTATGCCGCTCAACTACCGCCGGAAGGGCTGGTACTGGCTGGGTGGTTTTCTGCTGGCCTTCGCGCTGGCCGATTACACTTCTGCTTCCATCATCAAGCCGGTAGTGGGCAGGTTGCGCCCGTGCAATACGCCCGATTTGCAGCCTTATATCCATCTGCTGGTGAATTGCGGCTCCGGGCTGAGCTTCCCGTCGAGCCATGCGGCCAATCATTTTGCTTTGGCGGCTTTTATTTCCGGAACGCTGGGCAGGCCCTATCCGAAAATCCGGAAATGGGTGTGGATCTGGGCGGCGCTGATTGGGTATGCGCAGGTGTATGTGGGCGTGCATTTCCCGCTTGATGTGGCCTTCGGCGGATTGCTCGGCGCGATTATTGGCCGGGGCGTTGCGCGTTTTTACAACCGCCGCTTTGGGCCGCTGGCGTGGTTATCGCCCTATCCCGAAGAGCGGGAGGAGGATTGAGGGCTTTGCGCTTGAAAGGGCGCGGATGGCGCAGACATTTAAGGATATGCGCGGATAGGAAAGCCTTTTCTGCTGGGTAGTGCTTAGTCCAAACCTTTCCGCCGGGTTTAGCCTCACCCCCGCCCCTTTCCGAAGGAGAGGGGGGCCTAAAACCCGACAGTTTCACCTTAACTGAGCACTATCATGCGTTCGTAAAGCCCCCCGCTCCGGGGTGACAAAATGGGACGTACGTAATCTTTTGTCATCCCCGGAGGGGAACTTGCCGGCTTCCAGGAAGTACGACTACCCCAAAAATCGTCCCGTTTTATGCGAGATTCATGTTAAAGTGAGCTTCCTTTCTCAACCACTACCGTCGCCGTGCAGCGTTCTCAAAAGTTTTCCGGGAATCCGGGTTTTCGAAAGACGCGGAAATGGCACTGATATTTTCGCGGTCGGAGATATTGGGCAGCGCCGCCTGTGCCAGTTCCAGCCGGGAATCCTCGAAGGCCAGTGTGTTCATCATTTGCAGCAGGTCGGTGGTGGTGAGGGCGTTTGCCGTAACGCGTGCCTTGAGGATGCGTAGTTTTTCGGTGTCGGTGTTCTTGCCTTCCACCTGTGCTTGCCAGCCGTTATTTTGTGGGATGGCGAGTGGCGGCGTGGGCGCGGGCCTTCCGGAGGGCGCGGGTTGTGGCATGGGGCCAGCCATCAGGTCTTGCTGCCGGATGCTGACCGCGCCGCTTCTCGGGTCAATATCCATCAGGATGCGGTATCCGGCGCGTACCAGAATTCGCCCTTCATACACTGTTTGGGCCGTTGCGCCGCCGTCGTTGCGGTGGGGCTGCAACCGGTAAACGATCACCGAGCGGCGGCCCGGCGGGATATTGCCCAGCAGCAGGTCGGCGCTAAAGCGTTCGTAACGGCGGCCATCTACCTCGATGCCCAGCTTTTCGCCGTCGCCGGAGCGAACGGCAATTTCGCCGCGCCCGCGCTGTTGTGCGGCAGCGCCATCAGCAACGGAAAGGCAAAGAGAGAGGAAGGCAATGGGAAGAAGGCGGTACGTTTTCATGGCAAAAACGAATAGACCAGCGGAAGGGAAAAAGGTTTGGTTTCCGGAAATCACAGGATAAATTTCCGGAAATCGTCGCCCAACCGAAAGCCCTTTCCGGCGTTATAGTGTCCGGCTTCCTCAACTCAAATAGATGAATTGCTGAAAGGCCCGCTTTGGCACTGCCTTTTACCTTTGCAACCCGAATATGATGCACCTGTACCCGGCAAATGCTGCCGATGGATTGGAATTTGGAAAGATTCAACAACTGCTGCTGAACTACTGCCGCACCGACGCGGCCCGCGAGCGCGTGCAGCGCCTCAAACCCATGACGCGCTTTGAGGCCATTGACCGCGCGCTGAAGCAAACCGAAGAGTATGGATCTGTTTTCTACAATTTTGTGTAAATCACATAGTCTCCTGTCGGACTGGCAAAATAAATGAGTTCCTGTTTTGTTAGCGACAAGATCGGGTAATCGTTAGTTGCCTCATTAAGTTTTCCCTTATTCTCAACGATACGAAGGGTTTTATCACCGTTTAAAAGTGTCCAGTCAAAATCATCCGCATAGGGATCGCTCCCAAACGTTACCGTGTGGATCCCTTTACCAGTGGAAAGATATTCGTCCTCAATCATAGGGCTGGCCGTTACCGGTGTTCTTTCTGTGCTATCCAGGACACCGTTATTATTGGTATCCTGACCTCTTGCAATCAGGCGCCATTTGCCAATTAGATTGGTAAAGCGCTCCGGTTTGGAATCTTCTTTCTTGCATCCGGCAAAGAGCGCGGCGCAGAGAAAAAATATTGCGCATTTTGAAAGTGTGTTCATATAATATTTTTTATAGCAGCAATTCAGTCGCCTTTATGGATAATAAAAACGGGGTTTACCTTACTATTGTAAATTTGCCATACCCAGCGCCTTGGGTAGAATAGGATGTAATCAGATAAAAGCCGGGGCTTAGATCGGAAACATCAATCGTATAGCTCTGTGCATCCTTTAAATCCCCCGCTGTTAGGGTTGTTTCCCTTACCAGTCGTCCCTGTGGATCGGCAATACGAAGCAAAGTCCGTTCCTTATCTACCTTATCCTTAAATGTAACCGTAATAAAGGAATTCGCAGGTACCGGGTTCAGACTGATGCATACACTGTTCATATATGCCCCATTGCCCGTTTGTCCGTTTTGAAGGAACTTAGCACGGTTATACCCCCCGCCTAACAGGGTGCCAATAAGAGTACTGTCTTGAAAGGCCTCTACCATAACCATACTCTGCCAATAGATAAATGCCGTTGTTACATGCGTACCGGTATCCGTAAAAGCATAGTAATAGGTTTCATCAACCCATGGAGCGGTAATGTTTGGGTCATTATGCTTCCAGATGGTACTTTTCTCATACACCCGGTAGAGCGGCTTGTTGGTAAAAACTTCCCCGTCCATATCCACGGATGCAATTTGCCTGAACTGACACACATACTTTGCCCGCCTTTCAAACGGATAGCCATCGTAGGCAAACCAGGTGGTATCATAAACGGTATCCACCGGACGAACAGTGCTTAGGTTGGCTCTCTGAAGAACCTCGCTGAGCAGCGCATTGTCCAGAATATCTTCTCCCGGCACCACATAAAACGAGTCGGGAATACTCGGACTTCCAAAGCTATAACGCGCCTCCCGCATTGGAAATACATAATTAGAGCCTTGGTTGTCGTACCAGCTATTTGTAGCTTTCAAATCCACCATAAAGCTATCCCGCTCCGGTGGCATCGTTTCCGGCAAAGACTGAGCACGGGTACCAAGGGCCTGAAAAAGAAGCAATAAAACGGCAGTCAGTAAACGGGTTTGCATATAGTTGCGTTTTAACAATTCAAAAGTACCTTCTTTCATCAAACGGCAAGTTACTATTAAGTTAATAGTATAACGATTGATTTCTCTTGATACTGGCTTTTATTCTTCTGCATATAATCGCTATAAAACAAGCCAGAATGCGCCTTTAAAGAGCAGTAACACCGGAAAGCACATATCCTCCTCTAATGGCGGCATCCCGCTTGGGCACAGCCTTTTTACCTTTGCAGCCAGATATATGATGCACCTGTACCCGGCGAATGCTGCCGATGGATTGGAATTTGGAAAGATTCAACAGCTTTTATTGAATTATTGCCGCACCGACGCGGCCCGCGAGCGTGTGCAGCGCCTCAAGCCCATGACGCGCTTTGAGGCCATCGACCGCGCGTTGAAGCAAACCGAAGAATATAAAAACAGCCTCGGGCAAGATGCTTTTCCGGCGCATTTCACCCGCAATATCTCTAAAGAACTGCGGCTGCTGGAAATAGAAAACGCCGTGCTGCCCGGCGATGCGCTGCTGGCCATGGCAAGCCTGGCCGATAATATGCGCGATGTGCTGCGCTGGTTTGCCGGAAGACCCGGCTTCTACCCCACCCTGCGCGAGTTGATTGCCGACCTGAAGTTTGAGAAAGAAATTGTGGACATCGTTTCTGCCGCCATCGACGAAGGCGGACACGTGCGCGACACCGCCTCGCGCGAGCTGATGAACATCCGCGCCGACCTCCAAAGCCGCCGCAACGAACTGCGAAAACTCTTCGACACGATTCTGCGCAAGCTGAGCAAGCAGGGCTATCTGGCCGATATTTCGGAAGGATTTCTGAACGGCCGCCGCACACTGGCCATCAACGCCGAAAACAAAAGGCAGGTGAAGGGCATCCTGCACGGCGAAAGCGACACAAGCCGCACGGTGTTCATTGAGCCGGAAGAAACCATTGAGCTCAACAACGAAATCTTTTCGCTGGAGCGCGCCGAAAGCCGCGAAATCCAACGCATCCTGCAAGAAACAACCGCGAAACTGCGCGTGTATGCCCCCACGCTGCACCACTACTTCAAACTTTCCGGAATTTTTGACTTTATACGCTGCAAGGCGCTGCTGGCGCAGGAACTGGATGCGTATATGCCACGCCTGAGCAATCACCCCGGCATTGCGCTGGTGAAGGCGCGGCACCCGCTGCTGTATCTGCACAACAAAGCCGCCGGAAAACCCGTGGAGCCGCTGAACCTGATGCTCGACCGCAAAGAGCGGATTCTGATTATCTCCGGGCCGAACGCAGGCGGCAAAACGGTGAGCATGAAAACGGTAGGCCTCCTGCAAATCATGGCGCAAAGCGGCCTGTTGATTTCCGCCGACCCGAATTCGGAAGTGGGGCTTTTCAAAAACCTGTTCATCCACATCGGCGACACGCAGAGCATTGAAAACGAACTGAGTACGTACAGCGCCCACCTGCGCGACATGAAATATTTCATGGACTTTGCCAACGGCAAAACCCTGTTTTTTATCGACGAACTCGGTTCCGGCTCCGACCCGGCGCTGGGCGGCGCGTTTGCCGAAGCGATTGTGGAAGACCTGGCCGCGCGCCACGCCATCGGCATCATCACCACCCACTACCTGAATCTGAAAGTGATGGCCGGAAAAGTGCCGGGCATCGTGAACGGCGCGATGCTTTTTGACGAAGAAGCCCTGGAGCCGCGCTATCGCCTGATGCTGGGCAAGCCGGGTTCTTCTTATACGTTTGCCATTGCCCTGCGCAGCGGATTGCCGGAAAAAGTGATTGGACGCGCACGCCAACTGACCGAGCGCGGCCATCACAAGCTGGACAAACTGCTGCACGAAACCGAGCAACAGGGTCTGCGGCTGGGCGAAAAAGAAAAAACACTCGACGAAAAGATTGACGCTGCCGAACGCGCCCGCATCTATTACGAAGAAATTGCCGACAAGGAAAAACAGCGGGTGCATTTTGAGACCCTGAAACTCCAAAACCGCATCAAGAAAGAAGAACTCGACTACCTGCGCGAGACGGAGCGTAAATTTAAACAGATTGTGCAGGACTGGAAAAAGGCCGAGAACAAGGGCGAGGTGATTGACGCAGCAGAAAAGCTACTTTTCCGGAAAAAAGCCGTGATTGCCAATCAGTCGGCGGCCAAAAAGATTGACAAGGCTTATGAAACCGTGGGCGGCACACCGCAAATCGGCGACCTGGTGCGGAACAAAACCACACATCAGGTAGGCACGCTCACCGAAATCCGCGGCGACAAACGCGGGATTGTAAAGGTGGCAAAGATGCCATTTAACGTGGAGCTGAGCGAACTGATGGTGGTGCGAAAACGGACGGAGAAGGAAGGGAATACGGCGGGGCGGTAGAGACAAGGCCTGCCTTGTCTCTCTGGGAGCATTTCAGGCGTTAAACACAGATACAATCGCCCAGATTCATTCCATCAAAAAGTCTTATTTTCGTGATTATGCAAACCGTTATTGCACGTCCGCAGAATGAAGCCCAACAAGCGGCCATTACGGCTGTCTTGGAAGCGCTGGAAATACCTTATGCTCTTGAGGCCCGGGAAGAAGCAGACGCGCCCTACAACCCCGAATTTGTACAGCGGATTTTGTCTGAAAAGAAGAAAGGTGAATACAAGGTCATCCGCCCGGAAGATTTATGGAAGTAGCCCTCTTTCCTAAAGCCGAAGAAGACCTGGCTTTTTGGAAAAGGTCGGGCAATAAGCAAGTTCAGAAAAAAATTTCGGAACTGATAGACGACGCACTGGAACATCCTTTTACGGGCTTGGGCCAGCCGGAGCCGCTGAAGCATGGCCTTTCCGGTATGTGGTCGCGCAGGATTAGCGGCGAGCACCGTATGGTCTATGATGTTACAGAAGAGAAATTGAATGTCTACTCTTTGAGAGGGCACTATAAACTTTAGGCTTCTACTGCATTGGCCCGAAATCCGGGGCGACAAGCGCGGGATTGTAAAGGTGGCAAAGATGCCGTTTAATGTGGAGCTGAGCGAACTGATGGTCGTGCGAAAACGGACGGAGAAGGAAGGGAATACGGCGGGGCGGTAGAGACAAGGCAGGCGGGGTACACCCCAATCTTCGGACTGTAAGACGGCGTTTTTATTCCCTTTCGGGGGATAAAACGATATGAAAATTATGGGCTGAATCGAGTTTAGCATAGGCTACGCCTGTGCCGCTGAAAAGCGGTAA
>DDEO01000177.1 GCA_002336725.1 Bacteroidetes bacterium UBA1952
CATTTTCCAAGCCGAAGGCTCCAACCCCGCACGTGCGGACTCCAACATCATCCAAGCCGAAGGCTCCAACGGCAAAGCAGTCCAACGCCCGAAGGGCCATCCAAGCCGAAGGCTCCAACTCCGCCGACGGCGGATGTCCAACTCCCTTTACGGCCGCAGCAGCCGCAGCGTTTTCTCCAGACCGATTGCCTGAAACAGATACGCGCCTGCCGGAAGGGCGCGGGCCGGAATGACCACCGTATCATCGCCCGAAACCTCGCCTGATGCAATCAGTTTTCCGGAAATATCAAGGAGTTGCCAGGCCGTTTTTTCCGGCAGACCTACTATCTGCCAGCTGTCATCCGTCGGGTTGGGATAGACGGCTACTTCCATTGCTTTTCCGGTATTCAGAACAGAAAGGGAGGTATTCCGCGTAACAGGGCCGCGCCTTTTGATAAGCTGATCATCCGGGTCAATGCCAATGCCGGTTACGGAATCGGCCATCGGAAAGGTGAAAAGCTGTGTGGCCTGTGTCGGATTTATCCGTCGTCTTTGCGGCCCGGCAGGCGTATTGAACTCCAGCTCTACCGGCATCTGAAAGAAAGAAACCGAAGACGACAAAGAGGCCATCTGCCGAAGTTCTACATACGCATGGCCGTTCCGGTAGTTCCAGGAGGCGGTGTATTGGGGATAGCCCTGACCAACGACCCATTGCCGGAAAAAGCTGTCGAGCGGCTGACCATATACATTTTCAAAAACGGCTTTCAAATTGTCGGTGTTGGCGTTGCCATAACGGTAGGTCTGCTGATACTGACGGCAGGCCGCATAAAACACACTATCCGAAGGAGCGATATAGCGCAGCATATTCACCACCATCGCGCCCTTGTCATAGACCAGCCGGCTATCGAAAACATTATAGGGACTGGTGGTATCGGCCACCAAGACGCTGCCGCCGGTCCGGGAGACGACGCTTCTGATCTTGGCATTCCGCTGGGCCTGCGCCGCAGCCGGGCCACTGGCATTTTCCAGAAAAAGGAGTTCGCAAAACGAAGCAAAACCCTCCGAAAGCCAGATGTCGCGCCAGCTTTTTTGCGATACACAATCGCCCCACCACTGATGGCCCAGCTCGTGCATCGTTACTACGCGGCCCAGATTGTAGCCCAGCGAGGTCATCGTCTGATGTTCCATGCCGCCGCCGAGGGGCACGAGGCAGTTGCCGTATTTCTCTTTATAGAAAGGATATTTCCCAAAAAATCCGGAAAAAAGATTGATGGTATAGCCCAGCGAGTCGAGTGCGTTGCGGCTTTCGGCGTTGATACCGGTTGTGTCGTACACAAAATTCTGAATGCGCATCGTGTCGCCGTCGGCAAACTGCATGGTGTAGGTGCGTTCGGTGTAGGGCGCAATGGCGGCGCTTACCAGATAATATTTAATGGGGTAGCGGTGCTTCCATGCATAGCGCGTTTCGGTGGGCGAAATCGTCATCACATTTTTCAGAATTCCGTTGCTGCCTGCGACGGCTCCGGCGGGAACCGTAATCGTGAAATCGGTTGAGTCTATCTTATCGCGGATGTCCATTTTGCAGGGCCACCATTCGGCGGCGTAATACATATCGCCGAGCGTATAGGTAATATTGGTTCCGGAAGAGAGGCTGAAATGATTGAGGCCGCGTGTGAAAAAGCCCGTTCCGGCAGGCGGCTGTCCGTGATAAAAAACCTGTGCGGTAAGCGTCTGTCCCTGCGAGAGCGGTGTGGGAATATTTACCTTCCGGATGTTGCGGCCGCTCGTCGTTACCGGCAGACGCTGCCCATTTATCAATACCGAATCAATCGTCATCGTGGTATCGAGTTCAAAGGCATAGACGGGCAGGGAAGGAGCCGTTACCAGGGCGCGTGTGGTAACACTGCCGCCGATGGCCGTGGAAAGATGGCTCATGCGCAGGTCGAGCGCCACGTGTTTTACGTCGTACCATTCCTCCTCAGGAGTTGCGGCTGCGGATTTTTTCAGGCTTTCAAAAGCCCGTATTTTCTTTTCTGCACAGGCAGTCTGCGCCTGCGCGTGAGCAAGAAAAGGCAGGAATGCGCAGCAGAGAGCCAGCCGTATTTTCATAAAAACGGATTGTTGGGAAAGCCTCTAAATTACACGGAAGGGTTGTAACCGGGTTGAGATTTCCGGAAATCCCGCTATTACCCTCGCGTTGCAAGCTGCCGCAGCGAGGCCACCGATACAAAACGCATGGGAAAGAGCAGCAACAGCAGCGCCAGCCCCATCAGTGCGAGCCGGAAAGGCCACGCCACGGGCAGGAAGGTGCTGCCATAGCCCGCCGCAATGGCCAGCAGGGCATATAGCAGGAGCGTACTTATCCATCTGCCGTTGAAGCCCAGCCCGGAGCTTCGGCTGCCCCAAAACACATAGGCCAGCGAAACCACCCACTGCGTGAGGAACGTTGCCCATGCACCCCCCATACTTTTGAAGTGGCTGATGAGCAGCAGGTTGGCCGTCAGGCTGATGACGCACACTACCGCCGCAATGCGGTTCATGATATGGAGTTTCCCGCTCGCCGCCATCAAGGTTGAGTAGATATGGGTGAGGCTGAATGCCGGGAAGGCCAGCATCAAAACCGTAAACAGGGGCGCTTCGTGGTGGCCGTTGTCGCCATAGAGCAGCGTCATAATCGGGTCGGCATAGAACAAGCCCACTGCGGCCACGATAAAGGAGACCGGCAGCAGCAGGTTGGCACTCGTCTGCACCAGTGTATGGACCGGCTTTTTCTCGGCAAATAATTTCCCATAGAGCGGCAGCAAAAGCGAGGCGAAGGTGAGGCCAAACATCTGCCCCACGTCGAGCAGCCGGTAGGCCGCTGCATATCTGCCCGCCTCGGTAGCGCCCGAAAGCCGCTCGATGAGCATGGCATCCATGCGCAGATAGAAAGACATCAGAAAGGCGATGAGCGCATAGGGCAGACTTTCGCGCATGGCCTGCCACACGGGTTGGAGCCGCAGGGTAAAGCGGTACTTTAGGGCCGAGAAGCGTTTCACCAGCAGCATTCCCAAAACGAGCGCCACCGTATAGCAGCCAATCTGCGCACCCACAAACCAGCGCAGGCTGAAATGATGCGAGCGCAGCAAAACCGCACATACGCCGATGAGCAGCAGCCGGTCGGCTACCGAAAGCAGGCTGTCGGCTTTGAACTTGTGTAATCCGGAAAGACAACTGCGGAAAAACAGATGCGCCTGCGAAAGACATTGAATGAGCAGAATGCCGCCCAGCAGGCTCAGGTAGACACCGCGATAGCCCAGCAGCAGCGCCGCACAAAAAACCACTGTGCAGAACGCCGCCGAAAGCAATACCCGTGCCGTGAGCAGCGCACCCATGCGTTCCGGCAGTTTTTCGGGAGCGGCGGCCACCATACGCACGTTGTAGTTGGCCAGCCCGAAGTCGAGCAATACGGTAAAGATGAGCGCCAGATTGACCAGCGCCTGATAGATGCCGTAGGAAGCCGGCCCGACACGCACCTGCACGACCCGATCCACACCCAGCACATAGGCAGGCTTCACCAGCGCATTGACGGCAATGACGAAGAGCAGATTGGTAACAAACAGGCGGCGCACGGGAGCGCGAAATTAGGACGCTGGCGCTGTTGGACGCTGG
>DDEO01000146.1:0-1827 GCA_002336725.1 Bacteroidetes bacterium UBA1952
GGCGGGCTTGACCCGCCATCTCCATAACGCGGGTTGTCGGGATTAAGGGTCAAGCTCGCCGTCTCCACAACACAGAATAATGGAGATTGGGGCGTGCTACACAGCAACGAAATGCTGCATGAAACGACTTTCGCAAGAAGCCTATTGCATCCATACGGCTTCAAACCGCGCGATTATTTTTCCATTGCGCCGCAGGGTCATTTTATCGTCTTTGACTTCATAGGAAGACACGCCTTCCATTGTTTTGAAGAAGTCATTTTCCACGCCGCCGGCGCAGGCCATGCGGGTGGCGGCGAGGGCAGAAACAGAAATCTGATTTCCGGAAAGCAGCTCAAATTTTCCGGAAAAACGGTTGCAGCCGCCGCTGCCGTCGGTCGTGCCGTTGTGGCCATGAAACAAAATATGGGGCTTGCCGTCCGGCAGATTTCCGGAAACCGACTTGCCATTCAGTTCCACCAATGACCAATAATGCTCGGTTGGATCTTGGGTATCTTTTTTAAACAAGGTGTATTCTGCCCGTTCCTCGCGCGGACGCGCACCGGTTCCCAGATGCATCATTATAAGACCTTTTTTATTCATTCTGTAAGGTACACGTATAGCGGAACCGCTATCCTGTAAAATAATGAGTCCATGCTTCTGATCCCAAGCCGCTTGTCCGCTGGTTTTGTAAGGCTGGTTTCCGCTGCCGGGCTTCTGGCTGCTGCGGGAATACGTGCCGTCATTATTAAACACGAGGCGTGTGTCGATTCCCGGACAGTCGGCGCAGGGCAATTTACCTTCATAGGTTCCGGCCCAGTCGGTGGGCTTTAGGTGGTTCATGCCATTCACCATGCGTCGCTGCTGATAGCAACTGCCGAGCAACAGGGTAAACCCTAAAAACAGCGTGCGCCTTTTTCCGGAAAAAAATTTCTTTTTTGTCATAGATACACCGCCAGAGCGGCTTTTTTCTCTTTACCAAAACATTGCCAACACCTCCTCCCCTACCCTTTCGCACGCCTTACCTTCGCATTCCAAATTAAACCTTCTTTTCATAATCCCTCCCTTTTTTATTTTCTCTTTCTATGGCTATTAACAAGCGCGTTGCCAACGCTACCGAGGCGCTCCACGACCTCGCCGATGGCATGACGGTGATGCTCGGCGGCTTTGGCCTCTGCGGCATTCCGGAAATGTGCATCAACGAACTGGTGCGCAAAAATGTCAAAAACCTGACCTGTATCTCCAACAATGCCGGGGTGGACGATTTCGGCCTCGGCCTGCTGCTCCACCAAAAGCAAATCAAAAAAATGATTGCTTCCTACGTGGGCGAGAACGCCGAATTTGAGCGCCAGTTGCTTTCCGGAGAACTGGAAGTGGACCTCATTCCGCAGGGCACGCTCGCCACCCGTTGCCTGATTGCGGGCTATGGCATTCCGTTCGTTCCGCTGCTCGCCGGCGTGGGCACTGAGGTAGCCGAAGGCAAAGAAACGGTTGTCCGCAATGGCAAAACCTATCTGCTGGAAGACGCTTTCGATGCCGATTTTGCCATCGTGAAAGCCTGGAAGGGCGACACGGCGGGCAACCTGATATACAAAGACACCGCCCGCAACTTCAATCCCATGATGGCGATGGCCGGAAAAATCACCGTTGCCGAGGTGGAAGAACTGGTAGAACCCGGCGAACTGGACCCGAATCAAATCCATACGCCCGGCATTTATGTGCATCGCATCTTCCAGGGCGAAGGCTATGAGAAGCGGATTGAGCAGCGGACGGTGCGGCCGCGCGCGTAGGGTTGTTGGATGCCTTCGGCGTTGGATACCTTCGGCGTTGGACGCCAAAGCTGTTGGAGCC
>DDEO01000146.1:1867-13842 GCA_002336725.1 Bacteroidetes bacterium UBA1952
GAAATGTTGGACCCTTCGGCTTGGAGACCCTTCGGGCGTTGGAGCCTTCGGCTTCTTTTTGCGGAAAATCTGATTTTCGTCTTTTATCTTTCAATTTTAAGGCTATGGCAACCATTAAAAGATTTGAAGACCTGAGAATCTGGCAGTTGGCGCGGCAGCAGTGCCAATCGTTATTTCCTTTCCTGCAATCGAAAGACCTGGCTGCCGACCGCGCCCTTCAGAGTCAGATGAATCGCTCCTCTGCTTCGGTGATGGATAATATTGCCGAAGGCTTCGACCGGTTTTCGAGGGCCGATTTCCGGCATTTTCTGGTGATGGCCCGAGGTTCTAATGCTGAACTCCGTTCTCAGCTTTACCGATGCGCTGACCGCAGCTATCTACAACCTGAAGCACTCCACGCATACCTTTCTTTTAGTATTCAAATCGGCGCTAAGATAACCGCCTTTATAAAATATCTGGATAAATGCGGCTATGAAACGAAGCCCAAAGACCCAACTCCGTATGTATCCGAACCCGGTCTTCCGGCCTGTGAACCTGAGCCGGCCTTCCTGGATACGATAAGCCAGTATCCGGAAGCATAGACCCACTCTCACAACCCCTTTCCTGACTATACAGAAGCCGAAGGCCCCAAAGCCGCCAACGGTTCCAGCCATTTCTTCAACCATATAGAAGCCGAAGGCTCCAACGCCCCGCCCCGGCGGGGCATCCAACGACGAAGTTGTCCAAGCCAAAGGCTCCAACCACCCACTATGCTCAATAAAGAACAAATCGCCCGCCGCATTGCCCGCGAACTGCAGGACGGCTACTACGTAAACCTCGGCATCGGCATCCCCACGCTCGTGGCCAATTTCATCCCCGAAGGCATCAGCGTGATGCTGCAATCCGAAAACGGACTGCTCGGCATGGGGCCTTTTCCCATTGAAGGCGAAGAATCTGCCGACCTTATCAACGCCGGCAAGCAGACCGTAACCACGCTGCCCGGCTCCGCTATTTTTGATTCCGCTACGTCCTTCGGCATGATTCGCGCCGGAAAAGTGGACCTCACCGTGCTCGGTGCAATGGAAGTGGCCGACAACGGCGACATCGCCAACTGGAAAATTCCCGGAAAACTCATCAAAGGGATGGGTGGTGCAATGGACCTGGTGGCGGCGGCCAAAAACATCATTGTAGCCATGCAGCACACCGATAAAAAGGGCAATAGCAAACTGCTGGCCCAATGTTCGCTGCCGCTCACCGGCCTGCAGTGCGTGAAAAAAGTAGTTACCGCCCTGGGCTATTTTGAAATCACGCCCGAAGGATTTCATTGCGTAGAACGCGCACCGGGCGTGAGCGTGGAAGAAATCAAATCCAAAACCGCCGGTCGCCTCGTCATTGCCGACGACTGCCCGGAGATGGACGTATAATTTCCGGAAAATCGCCCACGATTTGTAAAGAATTGGGCGTGTCCGCCTCTGGCGGATCGGGCTTTCGCCGTGTCCCCAACGAAGTTGGCGGGGCTTTATGGCTTCCGCTACGCTCCAGCCATGCCGCCTCTATCCCTCACGCAGAAAAACACCCGTCAGGTTTCAAAAACCTGACGGGTGTTTTTTATTTCCGGAAATTTCTGCTTTAGAAAAAAGCCTATTGCAGCAGCGTTACCGTGCCGGAGACAGTGAGCGTCTGTCCGCCGGTGCAAAGTGTTTCTATCACATAAACATATACGCCCTGTGGCGAAAGCTGCCCGTTGTGGTAGCCGTTCCAGCCCAGATGCGGCGTGTTGAGCGAGAAATTGCTGCGGTCAAACACCACTTTTCCCCAGCGGTTAAAAATCTTCATGCTGCGCACCGTGCCGGGGTCTTTGCTCTTCGGATAAAACCAGCGGACCTCATCGGCGCCTTCGGGCGCAAAGGCGGTGGGGAAGAAATAGTTTTTGAGGTCGCAGTCGGTGTGAATCGTAACCGAATCGGTGGCCGAGCAGCCGCCCGCGTTGGCCGCCGTCAGGACGTAGGTAACGGTTCCGGAAACAGTTGCCACCGGTGTCAGGCAGGTGTCGCAGTCCAGGTTATCAAAAGGAGTCCATTCCAGCCGGGAGGCGTTTTGCACCTGCGCCGGTAGTCGCACTTTCGTGCCATACAGCGCCGACAGATCGCGGGGCAGCGTGATGACCGGCTGTTTATAGACTTCTACCTTTTGGTAAAGGGTGTCTTTGAAACAACTTCCCTGCGTGATGATAACCCGGTAACGGGTCGTCGTATCGGGGCGGGCGGTGGGCGTGGCGCTGGCGCTGTTGCTGAGCGTAGCCGCCGGACTCCACAGATATTGAGTGCCGCCGGTGGCTTGCAGGCGGGTCGTTGTGCCTTCGCATATCTGCTGCAATTTCCCTACGGAGATAGTGTCGCGCTGCGTTACCTGCACCCGGACAGAATCTTTGTTTTGGCATCCGTTCGCGCCGGTTCCGGTCAGGGTATAAAACCGATCTGTAAGTGTATTTGTAACCGGTTTCAGGCAGGTGTCGCAGGACAAACCAGCCGCCGGGGTCCATTTCCAGGTAGCGGCGGTTCCGCTGCCGTTCAGCGCCACCGATTGCCCGGCACACAGAATTTTGTCGGCTCCGGCAGAGACGGTGGGCAAGGGCAGATATTGCAGCGTGGCAAAAGCCGTATCGGCGCAGCGGTTGGAGTCGGTAACGATAAGCCGGTAAGTACCTGCCGCCAGGTTTTGGATGGATGCGGTCGTTTGCGCGGGCGCTGTGTTCCAGCTATACGCATACGGCGCGGTGCCGCCGGTTGCCGTTCCGGAAAGTTCGCCGGTTGCCGCTCCGGTGCAGGGCGCACGGTCGATGTGTATCGCAGCAACCACGCCGGGCGAAGCCAGCACGGCTACGGTTTGCGTTGCGCGGCAGCCTTTCGCATCGGTGATGGTTACGCTATACATCCCGGCCCGCAGTCCAAAAGCCGTATCGGTGGTTTGGGCGGGAACAGTGTTCCACAAATAAGCATAAGGCGCGGTGCCGCCGCTTGCGATTGCGTAGGCTTTTCCGTTGGCAATGCCGGCGCAGATGGCGTTTTGAGTGCCGGTTGCCATCGTAAGCGCCGTGGGTTGGCGGATGACCACTGCCTGCGTCGTTGTGCAGCCCTTCGCGTCGGTGATGGTCGCGGTGTAATTTCCGGAAATCAGGTTGCGGATAGTGGCGGTTGTCTGAACGGGCATTGTATTCCAGGAATACGAATAAGGCGCAGTGCCACCGGTGGCGGTTACGGTTGCCATTCCATTATTTCCGCCAAAGCAGAAAACATCGGTTTGGGTATTGGTTGCCGTGAGCGCCGTAGGCTGGGTGATATTCACTGTTGCCGTCTGCGTACAGCCATTGGCATCGGTTGTGGTTACGGTGTAATTTCCGGAAATCAGCCCGGTTGCCGTTGCGGTTGTTTGTCCGTTATCCCAGCTATACGTATAAGGAGCTGTCCCGCCGGTGGCCGTTACGGTTGCCGTTCCGTTGTTGCCGCCATTGCAGGAAACATTCGTTATAGTTGTCTTTAGCGTTAGCGCGGCGGCGGGTTGAGAAATTACAACCGTAGCCGTTTGCGTACAATTATTTGCGTCCTTAACGGTTGCCTGATAATTGCGGGCAGCGAGTGCGCTGATAAAAGGCATGGTCTGCACCGGCGTGGTATTCCAGCTATACGTATAAGGCGCAACGCCGCCGCCGGCCGTTACGGTTGCCGTTCCGTTTGTGCCGCCATTGCAGGAAACGTTTGTACCGGTGGCCGTCGCGGTCAGCGCCGGTGGCTGATTTATAACCACGGTTGTCGTTTGCGTGCAGCCCTTCGCGTCGATAACGGTAGCGGTGTAATTTCCGGAAATCAGACCTCTGGCAGTAGCGGTGGTTTGTGTGGGCGTGGTATTCCACTGATAAGAATAAGGCGTGATTCCGCCGGTTGGCGTTACCGTTGCCGTGCCGGTATTTCCGCCAAAGCAGCGCACGTCGGTTTGGGTGGTAGCAAGCGCAAGCGCGGTGGGTTGGGTAATGGTAAATGCCGCCGTCTGTGCGCAGCCGTTGGCATCGGTTACGTTCACGGTGTAGGTTCCGGGAGCCAGGCCGGTAATGGCAGCGGTGGTGCGTCCGTTGCTCCAGGCGTAGGTATAAGGCGCGGTTCCGCCGGTAGCGGTTATGGTTGCCGTTCCGTTATTATTGCCGTTGCAGGAAATCATGGTTTGCGCGGTTGTTAGCGCGAGCGGCAATGCCGGTTGCGTAAGGGTTACGGCGACTGTTTTAACGCAGTTATGCGCGTCGGTTACGGTTACGCGATACGTTCCGGCAGGCAGGTTGGCAATGGCCGCCGTCGTTTGTGCAGGCGTTGTATTCCAGAGATAGGTATAGGGTGCCGTGCCGCCGCTGACGACGACCGAAGCCGTACCGTTCGTGCCGCCGTTGCAGGAGATATTTGTTTTGACTGCGGCGAGGACCAGTGCTGCCGGTTCATTGATGATAACCGTGGCGCTTTGGGTACAGCCTTTCGCATCGGTAATGGTGGCGGTATAATTTCCGGAAATCAGCCGGGTAAGGGTGGCCGTTGTCTTCGTCGGCGTGGTATTCCAGCTATAAGAATAAGGCATGGTTCCGCCCCCGGCAGTTACGGTTGCCGTTCCGTTATTTCCGCCAAAGCAGGATACATCCGCGCCGGTTGCCGTTGCCGTCAAGGCTGCTGGCTGCGTGAGCGTAATGGTATCGCGGAATGTGCAGCCCACGTTATCTGCTCCGGCTATCGTGTAGGTTCCCGCCGTCAGTCCGGTGGCCGTGGCGCTGGTTTGGCCGTTGCTCCAGTTGTAGGTATAGGGTGCAATGCCGCCGGAAGGCGTAAACACCACCGAGCCGTTGGCGTTTCCAAAACACGCAGGCAGGACTATCTGAGAGAAAGTACCGCTCACGCCCGCGCCCGTTCCGATACCTACGGATAGCGTCGCAGAGCAATTGTTGGCATCTTTCACCACAACACTGTAAACGCCGCCCCGCAGTCCGGAAACGGCAGATGTGGTTTGCACCGGCGTGGTATTCCAGCGATACGTGTAAGGTGCAACGCCGCCGGTTACGTTCACGGTAGCCGTTCCGTTGGCGGCTGCGGCGCAGGCTGCGTCGGTTGTGGCAACGGTTGCCGCGAGTGCCGCCGGTTGGGCAATCACGACCGTTCGGGTAAGGGTGCATCCATCAGCGCCGGTTACGGCAATGGTGTAGCTTCCGGCGCGCAGTCCGTTGATGGCGGGCGTGGTTTGACCCGTGCTCCAGGCATAGGAATAAGGGGCGATGCCGTCGGTAGCGGTTACGGCTGCCTGCCCATTGGTAGCGCCGTTGCAAAGCAAATCGGTTTGGGTCGTATTAATCTGAAATCCCGGCACGGTTACGGTTCTGGTAATCGCGCATCCTTTCGCGTCGGTGATGGTAACGGTGTAGGGGCCGGGGAAAAGTCCGGTGGCGGTATCGCCTGTTTGGATGGGCGTGGTATTCCAGGAATAGGAATAGGGCGCGGCACCGCCGGAAGCGGCCACATACGCCGATCCGTTGCGACTGCCGGCACAATAGGCGCGTTTCACACCCGTAGTCGCCGTGATGGCAGTGGGTTGTTCAATAGTAACATTCGCCGTTTGCGTACAGCCTTTCGCATCTGTTACCGTAACGCGGTAATTTCCGGAAATCAGGCCGGTGGCCGTTCGTGTCGTCTGCACGGGAGCGGTGTTCCAGCTATAATTATAAGGAGCCGTTCCACCGGTTACGGTTGCCGTCGCCTTTCCGCTGGCCCCGCCAAAACACAGGACGCTATCTCCCTGCGTGTTCACCTGCAAAAGTGCCGGTTCGCCGAGCGTAGTGGTGTCGGTACGCATACAGCCGTTGGCATCGGTTACCGTTACGCTGTAATTTCCGGAAACAAGACCGGTGGCGGTTTGCGTAGCTTGGCCGTTGCTCCAGGCATAGGTATAAGGCGCAGCGCCGCCGGTGGGTGTAAACACGAGCGAGCCGTTGGCCAGACCAAAGCACGCGGGCTGTGTTTTGCGGGTAAAATTTCCGGAAATCCCGCCGCCCGTCGGCACGGTAACGCTAAAAGTAGCGGTGCAATTACCGGCATCGGTAACAACTACCTGATAGCTTCCGCCGGACAGTCCGGTTGCGGTAGCCGTTGTTTGCGCAGGTGTTGTATTCCATAAATAGGTGTAAGAACCCTTGCTGCCGCTTACCGATACCGTTGCCCGTCCATTGGTAGCCGCGCCGCAGCTTGCCGGAACGGTGGTGAAAGTGGCCGCAAGCGGTGTTGGCTGGGTGATAACGGCATTGGCGGAAATGGTGCAGCCGTTGGAATCCGTAACCGAGGCGATATAAGTTCCGGCAGGCAGGCCCGTGGCGGTGGCCGTTGTTTGCACCGGTGCGCTATTCCAGGAATAGGTATAGGGCGGAATGCCGCCGGCAGAAATCACCGTGGCGCTGCCGTCGGCGATACCGTTGCAGCTTGCATTCGTTTGGGTGGTTTGAAGCGTAAATCCCGGAACGGCAACCGCCTGGCTTAGGGTACATCCTTTGGCATCCGTAACCGTAACGGTGTAGGCGCGGGGCAACAGGCCGGTAGCGGTGTCGGTTGTCTGAATGGGTGTGGTATTCCAGCGATAAGTATAAGGCGCGGTGCCGCCGGAAACCGCCGCATAAGCCGAGCCATTGATGATTCCGGGGCAGGAGGCGCGTTGTACGCCGGTGGCAACCGACAGCGCAGCAGGCTGCTGAACGACGGTATTTGCGGTATCTCTGCAACCCTTTGCATCCGTAACAACGACCCGGTAATTTCCGGAAATCAATCCCGTAGCGGTTGCAGTTGTTTTAACCGGCGTAGTGTTCCACTGATAAGCATAAGGCGCAGTGCCGCCGCTTACCGTTGCGGTGGCCTTGCCGTTATTTCCCCCGAAACACGAAACCGAATCGGCTGTAACGAGGGTTTGTAAAGCCGCAGGCTGGGCTAACGTCAAAGTATCATTTCGCGTGCAGCCTGCCGCGTCGGTTGTGGTTACAGTATAAGTGCCTGCTGCCAGTCCGGTAGCTGTTTGCGTGGTTTGTCCGTTGCTCCAGGCATAAGTATAAGGCGCGGCACCGCCGGTGGGCGAAAAGCGCACCGAGCCGTTGGCCTGCCCGTAGCAAGTAGGAGAAACTATCTGTGTGAAGGAACCATTGATGCCATTTCCTGCCGGAATTGAGAAAAGAACCGTGTCTGCACAACCTTTAGCATCCTGTACAAGAACATCGTGGCTCATTCCTGCAGAAAATCCGGTAGCCGTTTGAGTGGTTTGCCCGTTGCTCCACAAATACGTGTAAGGTGCGGTTCCGCCCGCGACCGTCGCCGTAGCCGTTCCGTTGGCCGCTGCCGCGCAGGACGCAGCCGTAGTCGTTACGGTAGCGGCTACGGCCGTGGGCTGTGTAACGGCCACACTTCCATTGACCGTGCAGCCGCTTGAATCAGTTACAAATACCGTGTAATTTCCGGAAATCAAACCCGTAGCAGTGGCTGTGTTTTGCGTTGGTGCGGTGTTCCAGCCATAGCTATAAGGCGCGGTTCCGCCGGTGGCGGTTACAGTTGCCGTGCCGTTGGCCCGTCCGTTGCAGGAAACCGGTGTTTGAGTAAGATTTAATGTAAATCCCGGAACGCTGCCCACAATGGCCGTTCCGGTAACCGTGCAGCCGAGGCTGTTGGTAGCCGTTACGGTGTAGATGCCGGCAGACAGTCCGGTAATCGTTTGTCCGGAGCGGGCCGGTGTGGTGTTCCAACTATAGTTCCAGGTGCCGGAACTGCCGGAAGTGCTGCTGGGCGTAACCGTAACAGCGCCTTTGGCCCCACCGGTGCAGGTGGGCGTAATGGCGAAAGACAGGGTTGGCGGCGGGGCTTGCGGTGCAATCGTAAAAGCAACCGTGCTGCTGCAACCTGCCGAGGTCAGGGTGGCGGTGTAATTTCCGGAAAAAAGAGAGTCCACCTGTGCGCCACTTACATTGCTAAAGGTGCGCAGCGTGGTCGTTCCCTGTTTAATATCAAGGGTATAAATGCCGGCTACCGGCGGCGTGATGGAAAACAGCGCCGGGCGGCTGCACTGTGCAGGCCGCAAAAGCGTGTACACCGGCGGCGGCGGCGAACCAATCGTAAACGTAACCGAGTCGCCCACCGGCTGTGCATTGCTGCAATTGTCAAACAGCGTGTTGCCATCGGTGCCGTTTTTGGCTTTTAATGTATATGTGCCGTTGGGTAGCGGTGCGCTCAGCCGGATGTTCAGGTTCAGCGAAGCCGTGCCGCCGCTGGTGCAGTTGGGCGCAGAGGCCGACACAATGCTCACGCCCGGAACGGCAGGGGTGAGCGAGAAATCCGAGCCATTGACGGCCAGACTGCCACACAATATCGGCTCCGACATCAGCACCTTTACCGTGTCGCTATTGGCCCCGCAGGCTTGCGTGCTGGCCGACACAAAATGCGGTGGCAGATTGTCGAATATGGAAGCCGTAGAACCGGCAAAAGAAAGCAGGTAACCGGTCTGATTGGTATTAAAATTAGACACATTCAGCAAATACGTTTCCCCGGCATTTGCGTTAATAGCCGGTTGCCAGCCGAAGCCCGGCGGATTGAAGGCAAGCCCCGTAGCCCCGACTCCGCCCGCGAAATCGCAGCGCACCGGTTGCAGGCCGTTATACAGCATCTGGCAGCCGCCGCCGGTGATGTTCCAGACCGCAAAATCATAGTCGGACTGGCCATTCGGCGCGATGCTAAAAATCAGCCCCCCCGATGTAGAGACATTGATGACATACCAGACATCGTTGCGCTCCCCCGATTGCAGGCAGCCCTGATTGGTAGCATTCAACTCCTGAATCAGACCAAATCCGGAATAAGAGTTGAGCTGCGTGTAGGTGCTTTGGCATACCGGAATGGCACCGTTGCATTCCTGCTCCGGCAGGTTTTGGGCACGGACAGCCGCGCTGTATCCCAACAAAAAAAGAAGCAGCAGCAAAACGCGAAGAGATTTCATGGGGAGCATTTGGAGCGCGGGAAAAGAAGCATGACCCCGTATCGGATTTTTATCGATCCCAAACGATGGACACGTGTGTTTTATGACTTTGAAAAGACGGCAAAATTGCGCAAAGCGTTGGGCTTTCTTTCACAAAGGTTTAAAATCGAGGCTCCGCCCTGCACCCCGTCTTACTTTTACGCCTTCTTTTTCCGGAAAATGGCTTCTCTTAAATCGCTCGCCTCCCAAACGGTTTGGTATGGCATGAGCAATATCGCCTCGCGGTTTCTCAATTATCTGCTCACCCCGCTGCTCACCTATCTGCTGGCCGATGCCGCCGGTATGCAGCACTACGGCGAACTGACGCTTCTATATGCCGCCATTGCCTTTGCCAATGTAATTTTCACGTATGGGATGGAGACGGCCTATTTCCGGTTTTCGCATCAAAAAGACGTAAACCGCGAAACGCTCTATCAAACCTCGCTCTCGTCGCTCGTCTTTTCCACGTTCGGCCTCTGCTTGCTGCTCTGGCTGTTCCGCCGCCCGATTGCCGGTTTTTTTGAACTGGCCGCCTTCCCGTATTACATCACGTGGTGCCTGTGGATTATCGCTTTTGATACGCTGGCCGCGCTGCCCTTTGCGCGCCTGCGACAGGAAGGTCGTCCGCGTCGCTATGCGCTCGTAAAAGTTTCCGGCATTGTGGTCAATATTGCCTGCACCGTTTGGGTTATTGGTTATGGACCTGGCTATATCGCCGCGCATCCCGAAAGCCTCTATGCCCGCTGGGCCGCGCCCTACACCGCCACAGGCCTGCTGCTGCTCTGCAATCTGGCCGCCTCGGCCTTCACTTTCCTGATGCTTTTTCCGGAATGGAAGAGCCTGCGTTTCCGGGTAGATAAGGCGTTGTGGGGAAAAGTGCTGGCTTATGCGCTGCCCTTCGTCATCATCGGACTCGGCGGGATGGTAAATGAGACGATGGACCGTATCCTATTGCAAAAACTCCTGCCCGGCACCGAAGAAGCCGCCAAGCAAACGGTAGCCATCTACTCGGCCAACTACAAGCTGGCGATTTTCATCACCCTATTTATTCAGGCTTTCCGGATGGCTGCCGAGCCATTCTTTTTTCGCGAAGCCGGCAACGAGAACGCCCACAAGACTTATGCCCGCGTGATGAACTGGTTTGTCATTACGCTGTGCCTCGCCCTGCTCACCACGGTTTTGTTTCTGGATGTCTGGAAATATATGGTGGGTGCGCCCTATCGCTCCGGCCTCGGCATTGTGCCAATTCTATTATGGGCCAATGTGTGTCTGGGCATTTATTACAATCTTTCGGTTTGGTATAAAAATACCGGAAAGTTGCAATACGGAACCGCCATTACGCTCATCGGCGCGGCGGTTACGCTGGTGCTCAACGCGCTGTTCATTCCGCGTTTTGGGATGTGGGCGGCCGCGTGGGCCACGTTTGCGGCGTATTTTGTAATGGTCTTGTTATCGTTGATGTGGGGGCAGAAATTCTATCCCGTGCCCTATGATTTGCGGCGCATCGGCGGGTATCTGGGCGCGGCGCTGGCGCTTCAGTTCCTGCATCTGTTCCTGCGTCTGCATCTTTCCGGAATCTGGTTGCTGCTGGAAGGCGCAGTGCTGTTTGGGGCGTTTCTGCTTTTTGTTTTTTGGAAAGAAAAGGAAGGTCTTGGGCGGATGCCGGTTGTGGGGAAGCTGGTGCGGAAGTAGAGACAAGGTATGCGTTGTCTCTATGGGGTTAAAATTAGGGTTTAAAGAAATATATTTACGTTTTGAGGTAGTCTAAATAAGATACGGATGCTGCAATTCCAAAACAAATACCGCGTTCCATCTGCCCGTGCTGCCTGGTGGGATTACGGGTGGGCAGGCGCTTATTTTATTACCATCTGCACCCGCAACCGGGAGCATTACTTTGGCGATATCCACGGCGGTGAAATGCACCTTTCGCATTGCGGGTTGCTGGCGGATGTTTTCTGGCACGAAATCCCCAATCACGCCCACAACGTAGAACTGGGCGCGTTTGTGGTGATGCCCAACCATCTTCACGGCATTTTGATTTTGGATAATCCAGCGCCTGTTATTAGCAGCACGGATTCCGTAGAGACCACAGAGGCCACGGAGACAAGGCATGCCTTGTCTCTACAAAATACAAATACGAATCCCGGAAGAACCCCTGCTCAAAATCGGTTCCGGAATCAGGGCAAGAATACCGTTTCTTCCATCACGGGCGGCTATAAGGCGGCTGTAACCAAACACGCCCGACGGCTTCAGCTTCCTTTTGGCTGGCAGGCCCGCTTCCACGACCACATCATCCGAAACGACACGGAATACCAGAAAATCAACGATTACATTGAAACCAATGTGCAAAACTGGGATAAAGACCGGTTTTATGGGCCGTGAGCATTGGGTAAAGGTTGTAGAGACAAGGCATGCCTTGTCTCTACGGTATCCGGTGGCAACGGTTCGGCGACGAATTTTTTGGTCGGGGCATTTTCCGGTATTTCCGGGATTGTAGATTGTGGGTTGTGTGTTTTGGGTTGTAGAGACAAGGTATGCGTTGTCTCTACGGTATCCGGTGGCAACGGTTCGGCGACGAATTTGCGCGGGGCGGGTACGTTTTCCGGTATTTCCGGGATTGTAGATTATGGGTTGTGCGTTTTGGGTTGTAGAGACAAGGCATGCCTTGTCTCTGTTTCTGCGTTGTCTCTACTTTGCCGAAAGGGATGCGCCTCCTGCTGCCGGAGATGCGCAAAGGAGAAAATACGCAATTCGTCGTATTGCAGGCGAAAGAGAGAATGTGAAATTTTGTATTGAAACTTCTCTTCCTCTTTACGCTGCTGCTCTTCGGCAGCTTCGGCGCACGTGCGCAGTCCACGCTCACCGTGCTGAACGGCGATGTTTTACCGGGTGTTTCAGTAATTGATAATATATCAACGTGAATCTCGGTTTTAAGTCGT
>DDEO01000072.1 GCA_002336725.1 Bacteroidetes bacterium UBA1952
GCCTTCGCCGTAAAACTTAGATTTTGCAGCCATGTGCGAAGGTAAGGCGCGGCGGGAAATCCCGGAAAAAATATCCGGGTGGAGCTATTTCAGGTAAGAACGATAGGCGGAATGATAAAAACGTTCCTTTTATTTGCAAAGAAGTTCATCATATTCTTGTTTTAGAACAGTTCCTTTTTCCTTGGTGTGATTCTTTGCTTGTTTGAGGGCGGCGTGGGCCGCTCCGGAAACGAATCGCTCAACCAGCGGTTTCTGATTCAAATTATTCCAAAACTCGGGGAAATCAAATAATGGCAGGCATAAAAGGATTATTCTACGTGGCGATGGCGCTCGGATGCAGCCTCGGATTTTCGGCGTGTGTGGGTTGCAGCAACGAATTGCCGGTTGCGCCCCGGCAGCAAACTCCGGCCCCTTCGACACCCGTTTACCAGCAATCCGGCCCTTCGGAAGCGGCGCAAAGACCCGTGTCGCCCGGCAGCAAGCCAACGGTTATCCACATGATAGAGGAAGGCGGCGTTTATAAAATTCCGGTACGCATCAACGGCGCGGAAATGGATTTCATTTTCGACACCGGTGCGAGCCTGATTTCCATTTCCAATCTCGAAGCTTCGTACCTCATCAAACAGGAAAAAATTAGTCCGGATGACGTGCAAGGCTCGGCGCAGTTTGTGGATGCACAGGGCAATGTGAGCGTTGGAACGGTGCTCAATATCCGCGAGGTGCGCATCGGCGACCGCACGGTCCATAACATAAAGGCCAGCATCGTGGACAACAACGAAGCGCCCCTGCTGCTGGGCCAGACTTTTTTGCGAAAATTCGGCAAAATCGCCATCGACTATCAGGCCGGAACGATTACGTTTTATTAGAGGCAGACTTCAAAACCGGTTTTCCTTACGGCCCTTTAGCGCATTTCAGCAGTTCCAACAAGGTCATGTGCCTGTTAGCTGCTGATTTCAGATTGGGCGGCGGCTTGCAGTTTTGCCAGGTTGGTATATCATTGGGGCAATGCTTTGGGCGCAAGTCGCTTTTAAAGATTTTTCATTCCTGCCTGTACTGCCGTACCTTTCCCATATCCTTTCAAAAAAACCTCTGGAAAACCCCTTGTCTATGGGCCCTTATAGCCAGCTTGCCGAAAACCTCGTCGGCTCCGAAATCGTTCGCCTCGGAAACCTCATTGCCGACCGCATCCGTCGCGGCGAGCATATTTTTAACTACACCATTGGCGATTTTAACCCCAAAATATTCCCCATCCCCGATGGCTACAAACGCGCCATTCAGGAAGCCTACGAGGAACACTTTACCAACTATCCCGCTGCCGATGGCATCCTGCCGCTGCGCGAAGCCGTTTCTGCCTTTGTGAAGCGCCACTATCATGTGGATTATGCACCCAACGAAATCCAGATTGCCTCCGGTGGTCGTCCGCTGATTTACTCGCTGTTTCGCTGCCTCGTGGACCCGGGCGACAAGGTGATTTACGCCGTGCCGTCGTGGAATAACAACCACTACACGTTTATGAACGGCGGCCAGCACGCGGTGATAGAAACAACGCCAGAAAATGCGTTTATGCCTACGGCGGAATCTATCCGGCCTCATCTTGAAGGAGCCGTTTTGCTGTGCCTTTGCACCCCGCAAAACCCGACCGGAACCACGCTAAGCCGCAAAGACCTGGAAGAAATCTGCGACCTGGTGCTGGAAGAAAATGCCCGCCGACCTGAAGGCGCACGGAAGTTGCACGTAATGTTTGACCAGATGTATGGCCTGCTCACCTATGGCGATACGGTGCATTACAACCCTGTGGAACTGCGCCCCGAAATGAAGGAATACACTGTTTTTGTGGATGGTATTTCCAAATGCCTTGCCGCTACGGGCGTGCGCGTGGGCTGGTCGCTGGGGCCGGCTTCTTTGATTGCCAAAATGAAAGCGCTGCTCACCCACATCGGGGCCTGGGCACCGATGGCCGAGCAGGTCGCTACGGCCCGTTATCTGGGCCAGACCGAAGCAGTGGCGGAATATCTGGACCAGTTTAAAGCGGCGCTACACGAGCGGCTGCAACGCATCTACGACGGCATTCAATCGTTGAAGGCAAAAGGCTATCCGGTAGATGCGATTCACCCGCAGGGCGGCCTGTACCTGACTGTGAAATTTGACCTTTCCGGAAAATCTCCGAACGGGCCGCAGACGCAGGAAGCCGTTACCGACTATCTTTTGCAGGAAGCCAAGCTGGCCATCACGCCATTCTATGCTTTTGGCGCGAGCCGCACCGACCCGTGGTATCGCATCAGCGTAGGCACCTGCGACCTGGAGACGCTGCCGCAGATGTTTTCGCAGCTGGAAGCGGCGCTGGAGAAGCTGCGTGGTTAAAAGGGCTTTAAATTCCTGGTCTAAATAGAAATACCCCAAAGCAAAGCCGGCACGTAGTTCGATGCGGGATTTGCTTCGGGGTTTTTCTTTGGGAGAAGGATGGTTTCAGAGGCGTAATACCATTTAGACGGCTAAACGTCGCATTGTTAGCCTCACCCCCGGCCCCTCTCCGAAGGAGAGGGGAGCTAAATTGCAGTGTTCATTTTAGCTGTCCATTTGGCATAAGTTTCTGGGAAACAGGGGTTTTATTTCCGGAAATACAGGTCTTTTTTCAGGCAAACGCGTCTGTCCACTGCCGGTCGTTCAGATTGGGGTTGGCGCGCTCGGCTTCCTGAATGGGTGCAAAATTGGAGAGTGCCTCGCCGCGATTTTTCCGGACGACGGTGGTGTGTTCAAAATGCGCCGATACCTTGCCGTCCTGTGTGCGGATGGTCCACTGGTCATCTTCGGTGAAAACTTCGCGTACACCCAGGTTAATCATCGGCTCGATGGCGAGGACATAGCCTTCTTTGAGTTTTTTGCCGTCGCCCCGACGACCGTAATTGGGCACCTGCGGGTCTTCGTGCAACTTTTTGCCGACACCGTGACCCACGAGTTCGCGCACCACGCCGTAGCCGAATTTGCGGTTTGTATAGTCTTCAATCGCAAAGGAGATGTCCCCTACCCGATTGTTGGCCCGCGCCGCCGCCACACCGAGGTCGAGCGAGTCTTTGGTAACGCGCAGGAGTTTCAGTACTTCGTCGGACACTTCACCCACGGCAAAAGTATAGGCGTGGTCGCCGTGGTAGCCGTTGCGGTTGAAGCCGCAGTCCACTGAAATCACATCGCCTTCCTTTACCACATAAGAACCGGGGAAGCCATGTACCACGATGTCATTCACCGAAATGCACAGCGAAGCCGGAAACGGCGAATGGCGCGGACCGTAGCCTTTAAAGGAAGGCGTGCCGCCGTGGTCGCGGATAAAGGTTTCAGCGAGGGTATCGAGTTCTTTGGTAGTGATGCCGGGCCGCAGCGCCTTGGCCACTTCGGTCAGCGTGGCGCTCACCATCAGGGCGTTTTCGCGGATAATGGCAATTTCTTCCGGGGTACGAACGTGGATCATAAGTAGTTGGAGAAGCGCCTGCGGCGTTGGTCCGCCAGAGGCGGATGGAGCACCAGCGGCGCTTTATTTCCGGAAAGTTGTAGGTTCAGAACTGTTTATTTCCGGTAAATGCAGGTCTGGAATGGGCCGCGAAGGTAAGAACACCGGGCCGATCCTGTTTCCGGAAATAAAAGAAGGGCGTTTAGTTGCAGCGCACTTAAACTTGTCTATTCCACCGCGCTAACACCTTTTAAGCTACCTGTCGGCGCGCTTTTAATTGCCTTCTCGCTGGATGTCGCAGGAGAAGCGGGCACTATCGAGGACGGGATTGCCAGAGGTGTCAATACGTCTTCTATAGAGCCACATTTCCGGAATGGCAAAGGTGGTGCTGCCGTATTTACTGCTCCCTATAGTAGCGAATATATCCGTTGTATCGGCGCTGCTGTAAGAAGCATTCTCATGAGCATTGCTACCGCCTGAATAAAGTTGAATTCGAAACAATTTGCCGACCCGTATCCGGAAAGGCTTTCTCGGCGTATCTATAACGTGCGCATTCATGAATGTGATAATCATCTCTCTATGCGTGCCTGCCCCTGAGCCACTGAGAAAGTAGGGCGTGTTAGGCTTAAGGTACGTCGGATAGCTCATCCCGGTAACACCTCCGTTGAAAACCGTGTCGTTGAGTTTCCAATAGTTGCGCGGCGATTCAATCGCGGTGGGACCGGAAGGTATTTGGACGTTGCAGGAAAACAATACACTATCCACTCTTGTAACATAGCTGCCGCTAAAATGGTATTGGTATAGCCACACATCTGGTAACGAGATGGAGATTTGCCCATTGCTAACAGTTACAGAAGCCTGGACTGTGTTTCTCTCTTGTGTATGGTAGTTAGTGCCTGTTAACGGTTGAGAGGCTACAAAGAAAGCAACAGCAATACTCGTGTCAAAGTGTAGAGAAGTGCCCACAAAAGAATTACGATCTAAAGGCACATTTCTTAGGCTAAGCCGAAGCACAGTGGACATCCCGTTGGAACTGGAATACGCATAAATATACTTTTCGTTAGGATAGTCGGTATAAAAGTTAAAGACAACACTATCAGCGATATAGCGGCTGTTGTTCACCCGCCAGGATGCAGATGCTCCTGTAGAACCGGTATTATCTTCCTTTTTACACGCCGTAAGCGAGCAGAGCAAGAGAAAGAAAAGGAGTAAAGGATACTTCATGAGGATCAGTGCAATTCTGATGAGGATAATTTTGACGGCAGTCCGATAAGTGCGAACGTAGCCTATTAGCTGCAAACAGCAAAAAAAACCGTTCGGCGTAGCGCCGCCATTGGTTGTTCGGCAAAGGCTCCGGAAGGCTCCCGCCTTCGTCGCCTGTGTAAACATACTTTTATTTTCCGGAAATATACAGCACTTCCTGCTCTTTTCATAACAGACAGGAAGCAGAAGGTGTTTACGTGGCCGACGAATTCCGCACGTACGGCCTTCGCCCAAAAACCAACGAACCCGCGCCAATTGCCATTTCATCCGCCCCAATTCTATTCCCGGAAATAAAAGAAGCCTTCGGCTTTGAGCGGTCTCAAAAAGCCGAAGGCTCCAATGCCGTCGAAGGCGGCTATCCAACGCCGAAGGCATTCCAACAGCGAAGCCGTCCAACAATCAATAGATGCCGCCGCTCGTAGTGGTCATCGGCTGACGACCTGCCACGCGACCCGTTTTCATCAGGCCGTCGTATTGCTGCATCAGCAGGTGGCTTTCGATTTGCTGGAGCGTATCGAGGATAACACCCACGCCAATCAGCATGGACGTGCCGCCGAAGAAAGAGGCAAAGCCACTCGTTACGCCAAACAGCGCCGCGATGCCCGGCAAAATACCGGCAACCGCGAGAAAGATAGCGCCTGGCAGCGTAATGCGGTCCATGATAGACGCGATGTAATCAGCCGTCGGCTCGCCGGGTTTCACACCGGGGATAAACGAGTTGTTACGCTTCAGGTTTTCGGCAATTTCCGTCGGGTTGAAGATGAGTGCCGTGTAGAAATAGGTGAAGGCAATTACCATCGCGGCGTACATCAGGTTGTACCAGAGCGAGGTATGGTCGGAAAGGGCACGCACCACACCGGAAGCCGATTCGTTATCGGTGGCAAAGCCCGCAATCGTTGCCGGGATAAACAGGATGGCCTGAGCAAAGATGATAGGCATTACGTTGGCCGAGTTCACCTTCAGCGGAATGAAGTCGCGTGCGCCAACCACTTCGCGGGCCGCATTCGACGAGCCGATGATGCGTCGGGCATAGTTGAGCGGAATTTTCCGCACGCCCTGCGTCAGCATAATCAGGCCCACGATAACAGCGATGAAGATGATGATTTCAATCAGGAAAATCAGCAGGCCCGAAGCGCCGTCGCCGCCGCTGCGCACGCCAAATTCCTGGAAGATGGCTTCCGGAAGGCGCGCCAGGATGCCGGCCATGATGATGATAGAAGTACCGTTGCCGATGCCTTTATCCGTCATTTTCTCGCCGAGCCACATCACAAACAGGGTGCCTGCCGTGAGGGTTACGACCGTGGTGAGCCAGAACATGGCCGCGCTGAAATCCGGAGACATGGCAGCGGCTGTTTCGGGCTGATTGCGCAGATAGGCCACATAAGCGGAGGCCTGAAACAGCGTTACCAGCACCGTCAGATAGCGGGTGTATTGGTTGATTTTACGACGACCGCTTTCTTCTTTTTGAAGCTTGGCTATTTGGGGTACCACAATGCCGGCAAGCTGCATAAAGATGCTGGCACTGATATAGGGCATGATGCCGAGTGCGAAGATGGAGGCCCGGAGGAACGCGCCGCCTGCAAACATATTAATCAGCCCCAGGATGCCGCTATTGGAACCTTCGCTGGCGTGCAGTCCGTTCGGATTGATGCCCGGCAGGATGATATAGCAACCAACGCGGTAGATAAGAAGCAGCGTAAGGGTAAAGATAATACGCTTACGAAGCTCTTCGATGCTCCAGATGTTTTTAAGCGTAGCAATGAATTTCTTCACAGAGAATGGTGGTAAGAAATAACGAAAAGGAGTGCGAATATAAACAACAAAAGACGCACTTCAGCAAATGCGTCTTCTGTTATCTACTGCTATCGGGAAAAATTTACAGGATTTCAACAGAGGCGCCGAGCGCTTCGATGGCTTCCTTGGCTTTTCCGCTCATGGCGTTCACCTTGAACGGAATTTTGGATTTCATTTCGCCGGTTCCCAGCACCTTCACCAGGTCGGTGCGGGCAATCAGGCCGTTTACATACAGCTCGTCGAGCGAGAACTCCTGCAGACCGTATTTTTCCACCAGTGCGTCAATCTGAGACAGGTTGAACACTTTGTATTCTACACGGAACGGATTTTTGAAACCGCGCTTCGGCATCCGGCGCTGGATGGGCATCTGGCCGCCTTCGTGGCCTTTCTTAGACTGATAACCGGTGCGGGACTGTTGTCCTTTGTTACCTTTTCCGGCAGTAGTGCCGCCGGAGCCTTCGCCGCGTCCTACGCGCTTTTTCTTGTGTACCGCGCCTTCGGCGGGCTTGAGGTTGTGGAGATTCATTAGAATTCAGTTTTTTGACTTTACGCGGACTTGAAAACCGCTCGCAAAGAGGTTGATAAGACGCTCCCATTTTCCGGAAATTTCGCAGAAAAGAAGCGTCTCAAAGAGTTTTATTCGCCGGCTACTTCTTCTACGGTGATCAGGTGGTTTACCTTTTTCACCATACCGAGAATTTGCGGGGTGGCTTCTACCTCAACGGTAGAAAGCATTTTGCGCAGACCGAGTGCCTGAAGGGTGCGCTTCTGGCGCTCCGGGCGGTCGATGCCGCTTTTTACCTGGGTGATTTTAATCTTGGCCATGGCTTTTAATGTGCTAATGTGCCGATGTACTCATGTGCTGAGAAGTCAAACCAATTACGGAAAACAATTTCCGGAAATCATTGGCAAATCAGCACATAGGCCTATTGGCAAATTAATTTTTATCCGTTAAATACTTTCTTCAGGTTGATGTTACGCTCTTTGGCTACTTCGATAGGCTCGCGCAGCAGGGTCAGCGCCTTGTAAGTTGCCTTCACCACGTTGTGCGGGTTAGCAGAACCGAGGCTTTTGCACAGGATGTTCTGGATGCCGGCGGCTTCGAGAACAGCGCGCATAGAGCCTCCGGCGATTACACCGGTACCGGAAGAGGCCGGGCGAATCAGCACCTTGGCAGCACCTTCTTTGGCAAACTGCTCGTGCGGAATCGTACCCTTCATCACCGGAACGCGAATCAGATTTTTCTTCGCGTCGTCAATGCCTTTGGTAATCGCTTCCTGAACTTCCTTGGCTTTGCCGAGGCCGTGGCCTACGACACCGTTTCCGTCTCCTACAACCACTAATGCAGAAAAAGAAAACGCGCGGCCACCTTTTGTGGTTTTTACAACGCGGTTGATCTGCACCACTTTTTCCGTGAGTTCCAGATCGCCGCCTTTTACGCGGTTTGTTGATTGAACAGACATTTCTTAATATATAGGCTTGTTGGGAGATTAGAGTTTCAGTCCGCCTTCGCGTGCGCCTTCGGCTACTGCCTTTACGCGACCGTGATAGAGATAACCGCTACGGTCGAACACGCAGGTTTCGATACCCAGGTCTTTGGCTATGCGGGCGATTTCGCGACCTACCTGGGTAGCGCGCTCGGTTTTGTTGCCGTTATCACCGATACCTTTCTGACGGCTATTGGCAGCAGCCAGCGTCGTGCCGTTGGTGTCGTCGATGATCTGAACGTAGATGTCTTTATTGGAGCGAAAAACCGACAGACGGGGTTTTTGCGCAGTGCCGGAAACTTTGGCACGAATCCGCCAGCGGAGCTTCTGACGGCGGATGGTCTTTTGTGCAGTTTGCATAAAAAAGAAAGAAGTTGTACGGGCTCCCCTGTCTCCAGAGGGCTACCGGAGTTTGAATATAGGGTTGATTGTTGTTGATTATCGTTGATGATGGTTGATAATCCTGGTTGATTATCGTTGATAGTTGTTTAAGAAGATTGTACAGTTTAGGTTTAGGTTCAGGTTCCGGAAGTGAAGGAATAGAACAATCAAAAATCCCATCAACAACCAACTCTCATCAACCCCTATCAACCTTCATCAACCCTCATCAACAAAAATGAACAATCAACGAATCAATTACTTACCAGCCGATTTACCAGCTTTGCGGCGCACCACTTCGCCCATATAGCGAACACCCTTGCCTTTGTAAGGCTCCGGCTTGCGCAGGCTGCGAATCTTGGCGGCTACCTGACCAAGCAGTTGCTTGTCGATGCTTTCGAGGAAAATCTTCGGGTTCTGACCTTTTTCGGCGGTGGCCGTAGCCTTCACCTCTTTAGGCAGTTCCATAACAATATTATGCGAGAAGCCGAGTGCCATATCGAGCGTTTGACCGGCAACGGCGGCACGATAACCTACACCTACGAGTTCGAGGTTGCGGGTAAAGCCTTCAGTAACGCCTTTCACCATATTGGCAACAAGAGCGCCATAGAGGCCGTGCAGGGCGCGGTGGCGGATTTGGTCGGTCGGGCGGCTCACCGTCAGTTCGCCGTTCTCAACGGATACTTTAATATCGCGGTCGAGCTGTTCTTTCAGCTCGCCTTTAGGGCCTTTAACGGTTACTTCGTTGGTCGGAGAAACGGTTACGGTTACGCCGGAAGGAACGGTAATGGTACGTTTGCCAATTCTGGACATGATACCTGAAAATTAAAAAGGGAAAGAAAATAAAATACCGGCAAACCGGTCATCCGTGGGTATCGGTGGATTAATGTATTTGCCGGTAGGAGTATTTTAGTAGATGTGGGCCATTACCTCGCCGCCAACGTTTTGAGCGCGGGCTTCTTTATCGGTCATCACGCCTTTGGAGGTAGAGATAATCGCGATGCCGAGGCCGTTTTGTACGCGGCGGATTTCGGCGGGCTTGGAGTATTGACGCAGGCCCGGACGGCTTACACGCTCGAGGCTTTTGATAGCCGGCTCTTTGGTAGCCGCATCATACTTGAGGGCGATTTTGATAAGGCCCTGCTTGTTGTCATCCTCAAATTTGTACTTCAGGATATAGCCTTTATCGTACAGAATTTCCGTGATGCGCTTCTTGGTGTTAGAAGCCGGGATTTCCACGATGCGGTGGCGGGCCATTTGCGCGTTGCGGATGCGGGTCAGAAAATCTGCAATAGGATCAGTAACCATGACTTTTCTATTAGGTCTTTTAGGGTTGTAACTGGTATCGGGCGAAGGGGAAAAGAAGGGTTCTTTCCGGAAATCCGACCGACCTGGATACGTGAACGAATGTTACCAACTAGCCTTTTTCAGGCCGGGGATTTTGCCGTCGAGGGCCATATCGCGGAACACCACGCGGCAGATGCCGAAGTGGCGCATATAGCCACGCGGGCGACCGGTGATTTGGCAACGGTTGTGGAGGCGCACTTTCGCAGAGTTGCGGGGCAGCTTGTCGAGACCAGCGTAGTCGCCGGCAGCTTTCAGGGCAGCGCGACGGTCAGCGTACAGTTCTACAAGACGGGCGCGTTTTCTTTCGCGTGCTTTTACGGATTCTTTAGCCATTGGTGTTTAATTTGCTGATTTGCCAATTTGCTGATTTGCTAATGGCTCATCTGAAAATAATAGTAGAAGGCTCTTGGCTAACCGGCACATGGGCAAATTAGCACATCAGCATATTGCTGCTTATGCAGCGGTTTCAGTTTTTTTCATGTTGCGGAAAGGCATTCCCATTTCGCGCAGCAGTTCGTAAGCTTCTTCGTTGGTTTCGGCAGAGGTAACGAAGGTTACATCCATTCCGGAGATACGGTTCACCTTATCGATGTTGATTTCCGGAAAAATGATTTGCTCGGTAACGCCCATGGTGTAGTTGCCACGACCGTCGAAAGACTTTTCGTTGATGCCTTTAAAATCGCGCACACGGGGCAGCGAGATAGAAACCAGACGATCCAGAAACTCATACATATTCTGACCGCGCAGGGTTACGCGGCAGCCAATCGGCATGGCCTTCCGGAGCTTAAAGTTGGAGATGTCTTTTTTAGACAAAGTCGGCACCGCCTTCTGACCCGAGATCATGGTCATTTCAGCAACGGCATCGTCGATGAGTTTTTTGTCAGACACAGAGCCTTTAACGCCCTGGTTGAGGCAGATTTTCTCCAGACGGGGAACCTGCATAACGGTTTTATAACCAAAGCGCTTCATGAGCGCGGGCACCACCTCGTCGCGGTATTTCTTCTGGAGGCGTGCAGCGTAAATAGTTTCAGCCATTGGATGATATGTTCGGGTAACGATTTCCAACCGTTAACCTGGGTGAAAACAAGGAAAGAGATTAAATAGTCTCGCCGGATTTTTTGGAAACGCGGTTGAAGCCGGTTTCAGTACGCTCGCGGCGGATGCGGCTGGCAGAGCTGCTTTTCGCATCCCACAG